>NZ_QOKX01000020.1:0-15608 GCF_013319255.1 Pseudoalteromonas sp. JC28
ACTCACGATACTGGCTAACGCCATATTTTTGTATGGCGCTGTAACGACCAACAAAACAGATATTAAATGGCTCAAGGAATCGGTCAAAGAAATCAAAGAGAAAATCCAGTAAAGTTGGGGACATTTTGGGGCTATCCCAGAGAAAAACATACCCCAACATATCCACTGCTAAATTCTAAAACGTAGATATGGCGGGGKATGTAGGGGTATTCACATTGCTTTTTGGGGTTCGACTCCCTCTCTCTCCGCAAATTTTTCTTTCGCGACAAAATCGTGCCAAATCACCCCCTAATTAGCCCCATATCAGAACAACATTAAAACACACTAAAATTAAAAACCCCATTAAAAACAGTGTTCTAATGGGGTTTCAATAGCGCTATTTGGTGGAGCTGGGGGGATTTGAACCCCCGTCCGGAAAGCGTCGACCTTCGGTCCTACATGTTTAGTATCGTCTTTTGGTTAACCTTTAAATCTCGGACGAACACGATAAGTAAAGGCGAGGCCGCTTAGTTTTAGCCCTTCAACCCCGGCCAGGGTTTCCGTAGCGATCTTGTGTAGGGTGACACTCCAGAACCAGATCCACAAGAATATCATGGAGGAGTGCTAGCGGGCTATTATGCCGCTAGAGCGTAGTTATCGTCGTTTGCGATTACTTTAAATACGGCTTTTTTACGAGGCCAGCCGCACCTCGACATGCACCTTAGGCTTCTTGAATCCCGTCGAATCCTAATCAGCCCCTGAATAAATTCAGTACTGTTAGTGTCTATACATCTAACTATGTCTCGCATTATACATAGGATTAATGTCATTACAATGGCTTATCATGCCATTTGCTGATGATTTAACGAAGCAGAGGCGTGTTTGATTAATTACTCACCGATTGTTGAACAAGACCGTAAGTGTTGAATATATGCGACTAAGCACTTGCAAAGAATCGTCCTTTGCCACCATATTGATAGTTCTCTAAAGTATTGAGCAGCTTTTCAGAAAATTGAATTTCTGTTTCTGAACGGCCACTCCGGCGGGCCTCTCTTAAGCTGGCTTTTTGTATGGCGATAACGTCGATTTTTTCATTCTCGGCTTGTGAAATGTCGGCAGGAGAGGGGAGTCCACTCCTCTGACTTAGACCTTGCTCAACAGCAAAATAATGTAAAGAAAGCGAAGCATGCTGCCCTAAATCCAATATTCCTTCGTCATACAGCGCTTTGGATGCTTGAGAAAGCTCTTTTTTGGTGATGTGGGTAAAGTCGAATTGCGCTTCTTTGGTATGGCTATCTGTTGCCTCTGACGCTGGCAAAACGCTTCCCTTCGCTTCATTTTCGATTGATTGCGCGCGTCGCACCTGAGCCTGATTATATAGCATTGCTTGGTGTTGAACTTTCATTTAGCAAATCCTTCTGAAATATGTATAACAACTTCAGCAAGGTTTATGCCCAAAAGTGGCTCAACAAACCTAGGATATTGGTTTGGTTTAATATTATGGGTTTAAATCTATGTACGTAGAGGGAGCAGTTGGGCATATAGCCCGTAGCAGCGACTTTACGTCGCGAATCTTTTAGGTTAGATATCTTTAATTGGCTTTACAGTTCCTATCGCGGGATAAACCCGCTGCTACGAGGCTGGCGTAGCTGTGACTTTACGTCGCAAATCTCTTAGATTAGATATCTTTAATTGGTTTTACAGTTTTAGGCCGTACACATTGATCCGCCCATGAAGCGCTTCGGCCGTCCAACTCGTAGCAGCGACTTTATGTCGCGAATCTATTTTGTCTCAAGACGGGTTTCAACCTATTAGACAGGGTATCTCCAAACAAAAAAACCAATCTATCCGTGAGAAAAAACGGATAGGTCTCAATCCCCTATGTGTGCGGGGTGTAACTTAATGTTCTCGTGAAGCGTGGTTCCCAATTCGAGGTCTCAATCCCCTATGTGTGCGGGGTGTAACAACAACACTCAGTTAACTTAACGTCCATTGCGCGGTCTCAATCCCCTATGTGTGCGGGGTGTAACGCCACGATATTTACAGCTGTTACGCAATAGTGTGTCTCAATCCCCTATGTGTGCGGGGTGTAACACTGCGTTCTTCTACTCAGGTGCGATGCCTGAGACAGTCTCAATCCCCTATGTGTGCGGGGTGTAACTTATGAGCTAACCCAAAACACCATCACCATTGCTGTCTCAATCCCCTATGTGTGCGGGGTGTAACATAACCGTTTGCATTTGACGTTTGAAGTCCATTGGTCTCAATCCCCTATGTGTGCGGGGTGTAACAGCCAGCGCCAAAGCGACTATTTTTAAAGAGCGAATCAGCGGTTTTCCGCTAGATATGGTCATTGTACTGCTATTTTTGATCTTGTGCTACTGGTTGTTAAATAAACTATAAGGTATTCATAAAGTTAACTTGCCGCTAGCTATGAGGGATTTTGATGAGAGCCTAAGGCTAGCGATAATGTACAGATCAAAAGCTATGGCATCAGCGCATTGTTGGGGGAAGGGCGTATAACTCGTAGCAGCGACTTTATGTCGCGAATCTCTTAAATTAGATATCTTAAAGTGATTTTACAGTTCCTATCGCGGGATAAACCCGCTGCTACGGGGCTGGTGTTGCTATGACTTTACGTCGCGAATCTATTAACTCGCTTGTCTCGAGACGGGTTTCAACCTATTAAACGGGGTATCTAGCTATAAAGCTTTCTAGTTTTAGGCCGTGCACATTGATTCGTCCATGAAGCGCTAACCGCTTCGGCCGTCCAAGTCGTAGCAGCGACTTTATGTCGCGAATCTCTTAAATTAGATATCTTAAAGTGGCTTTCCAATTTTAGGCCGTGCACATTGATTCGTCCATGAAGCGCTAACCGCTTCGGCCGTCCAAGGCCTCAGTTTCAACCCTAGCCAAGCTGCGAGCACTCGCTTGTCTCAAGACGGGTTTCAACCTATTAAACGGGGTATCTCCAAACAGATTTTGACGATGCTATATTCGTTGAAAAAATGTCTTAATCCCCTATTAAACGGGGTATCTCCAAACGCTCACAAGCTGGGTTTGTCTTTTAGATATAATAAGTCTTAATCCCCTATTAAACGGGGTATCTTCAAACATTTTGAAAGACGTCAAGCAGCACTTTGGTGCTGAGTCTTAATCCCCTATTAAACGGGGTATCTCCAAACAAGCTGGTATGCGAAAGAGTTTTATTCTTGAAGCCGTCTTAATCCCCTATTAAACGGGGTATCTCCAAACCCTTACAGTGTTGACGCTTTGTGTGGCGCGGCCTGCAGCGGTGGATAACACATAGTTTTACCAGAGTTATTAAAATAGTCAATAGCTACTGACATATGTGCGATTTAGCTTACGGGCTATTGCATAAAACCGATAAAGTTCAATGGCTTCAGAACGTGCGGTTTTTAGCGTTTTTGTCTGTTCCGATGAGTTTGTCATATTACGTCATGGGTACAGTGATAACATGATGTTTTTAAAGAGCAAAGTCGATTACAGTCCACAGCTTATAAAGTGAGCAAGTTTTATGTGGTCGAATTTTGTGGATAACCGCAAGTGTAGTGCATTAGAAGGTAAAAAGTGTGTAAACCTTTTATTCTTTTTGGTTATGTTGATTGGTTTTTAATAACTCAAATATAGCTCATTGTGTATGCTTTTAGACTAACTAAATACTTGTGCACAGTATAAAATAGGAACTTGTATACAATCTTGCTAACTTTATGAAGTTTCAATGCTTATTTTTATGTCAGTAAGTGATTCCATCATGCGCAGCAAGCAAGGTTTTTGACACCAGTTTTTTCACTTTGATGGAATTGCCATTCGTATTATTGGCAAAAGTAATAGCTGGTGGCGTAGTAAATCGTGCCTAGACCATCGCACTGCCTACCGCCTAGATCTTTGCCGCATAAGGGAATAAACAATACTTTGTCTGTGGTTTCCAGCACAGTATTGGTGAAATCAGTTAGCGCTTTGAGTTGTGTGGGCTTAAGCTGTACTTCAAACACGCTGTATTGTACGCGTTCGCCGTATTCCCCTAAGCGATTCACGAGTCGTCGCCTAGCTTTGTCGTCACTAATGTCAAAACATACTAAATAATTCATTAGCATACGCAGGTAAAGTTATTACTATCGTCTAAAAAGGCCGAACCTAGACGGCGCGTATTTTTACGACACCAGCAACATAGTGGGTAGTAATGCACTCGGTCTTCGTCTTGAGCAATATGTTGTTTGATCTGTGCTCTTAAGTTAGCAAGTTGCCACTGGTTGAGTACAATATCGTACACACTAAGTTGAATGCGGCAGCCGTATTGCGCTAGCACTTTATCTACTTGATAGCGACGTTTATTATTAGCGATGTCGTAGCAGACTATATAATGATGCTTCATTGTTTTAACCTAAAGGGTAAAAATGGCGTATTGGCGTCAAGCAAACTTTGCTTATATTGGGTTAACTGTAAGTCCATACATCGGCGTAAGTCGGTGGTTACACCAAGAGCGGGGTACTCAAACTCGGTTTGCATTTGTTTTTCTATACTGTGTATAAACAGGTTTTTTGCTTTAGCGCCAATTAAACAGGCTTTGTTTCGTATTTCGAAGTCGTCTATGCATAAAGCTCTGCTCATTAATAAATTTGTTGCGACAAGGTCGGCAATAAAGCGAAATGGTTCCATCATATCAAGTGCTAACGCTGGAATTTGCCGGTTTTGGTGGAGATGCCCGAGCTGAATGTGTAGTTTACGTGCTTGGCAAAACGCAAGTACTTGATTAAAAATAATGCTATAGCCTAATGAGAGCAGAGCATTGAACGGATCTTTTGGAGGCCTGCGGTTTCGGCTGTTAAAAGCAAATTGCGTGGGCAACAAGCTTTTTAGCAATAAAAAATGTACTTTGGCACATTGCCCTTCAATACCAAGTAGCGACTGCAAGTGCGTGCAGTGGGAAATATGCTTAGTTTGTTGAATTAACTGCCTGAGTACTTTGGTTAACGTGCATTGCTGGTAAGGGTTGCGGAGTCTGAGTTTGCGCCTGATGATATGAATAAGGTTATGTACTTTTGCGGTGACCAATGTTTTAGCATAGTTGAGTGAGGAGGACTGTGCGTTAAACTGAGCTGAGATGATGCTGTGCTCTATTGCAGGATAAGCTCCAATTACACCAATAAAATGGCCGCTTTGTGACATCATCAATAGTGGCACATGTTGACTAATGCAATGAATATTAACAGCTCGGGTCGTATGAATTGCACCAAAAGTCATGATAGCATCAACGTGGTTAATAGGCAGACTATCAATACGTTCACCACTGTGTTTTATTTCAAACTTACCAGCTACCTTGTGGATGACCGCCCCTTGCTTTGCAACATAAAGGATCTGGCAATGATTGCTCAAGCTCATGTGTTGTGATGCTAACTCAGTTTGTGCGGCTTCAGGCTGGCAATCTAAAATTGCTTTTTGTAGCTCGCTTTGCGAGTCGTGATTTTCAGGTTCTTCAAACTCTACTGCACTTGGTGACTGTTGAGTGGGGGAGCTTGGTGAGTCCCACTGCCATTGGCTCAATATGGGTTGACCAGTGCCACTTTTCAGTACTTGGGTTAAGCCCCCAATAAAGTAATGGCCTAAAAATACAAACCCGGAGTCAAAGTCTGTAATTCTGGTTTTTTCTAAATTAAAATTTAGCGCTAATTCTTCAAGGTGTTGTTGGGTGAGCGACCAAGCATGCGCAACTTCATTGGCAGTTTGGGTTAGTACTATAAAGTCGTCTGCAAAACGCACGACCTTAAATTCGGCTTCTAGCAGCGCTTCATCTAGGCTGTCTAAATACATATTTGCAAGAACCGGGGAGAGCGGCGAACCTTGAGGAACGCCAAGGCCCATCGCTGCGCCATACACACACTGCTTTTGATGTTGCTGCATTTGTATCAAAGAGTTTTCAATTAAAGCGATAAGCGCATTGCATTCAATATAGTGGCGTAATTCACGGAGTAAAAAGGGCTGCGGAATATGATCAAAATATCCTTTAATATCGGCATCTAGCACGCAGGTATAACCGGCATCCCGATACTTCTCGACCTGCGCAACGGCTTGCAGATAGCTACGCTCCGGACGATAACCATAGCTGCAACGTTCAAAGTGCGGCTCAAAAAATGGCGTCAAGGCTTGGCTTAACACTGTTTGTACAATGCGATCACGCACCGTTGGAATGGCCAACCTTCTAAAGCTTCCTTTATTTTTTGGGATCTCTACCACTTTGCAAGGCTGACACCGATAGCTGCCTTGTTGTATCTCCCAAATCAATTTTTGCAGTTTGGCTTTTACATTTTTAGCGAACGTTTGAACACTGATCCCATCAATACCCGGTGCACCGTTGTTTTCACTAACTTTTAAATATGCATGATAAAAATGTTTATAGGTGAGTAGCGAGGCGAGGTTCATAAAGCACTCCTTATGGCTTGCTCAATTACCTTAAGCTAGTTTTTAAGTGGTAATTTTTTCACAAACTTGTGATGTTTATTCATGGTGGGTTTATTTTTTATACTTTTTGGTGTTTATTATAACTACATGTAACGCAGTATGTTTGGTTTAATTATTAATAATATAGGAAGGAGTCTATGACTTATTGCTATCTCTTTGAGGCAAAATCTATCCAAAGCTACTTGTTTAAAACAGGTAAGCTCAAGGACGTGATTGCAGCCAGTGAACGTTTAGATGTGTTGGTTGATGATAACAACAGTGTATTAATTGAAGTGCTTGAGCAGTTGGGTTATTCCCATAACTTAGCTGATAAAGAAGCGCGAGGGGAGATAAAGTTCTTACGTTGTAAGGGCGCCGCATTTTTTGCGTACAGTAATGACAAAGCACCGCTGCAGGCATTGCGAAATATTTGGACGTTAACCGTACTGCAGCTTTTCCCTGGTTTAGAATTTTGTGATGCATTGGTATATGGAGAAGATGGCCCTGACAAAGAAACGAATGAACCGTCTAAAGCGCTGCAAAATGCCATTAAGTTGGGGCAGCAGCGGTTAGCCGCTGATCGCAATCAAGCGAAAGTAAACTTACCGCTGGCTCCTGCGATTGCAGAGGTAAGCCAGCGTACAGGTAACGCTCAAGTACCAACAAGCAAACTTGCCCGCTTTGCACCAAAAGAAGAGGTAGAGTTTGAACGGCTCGATCTTGACACTGACTTGCATCGTCAAGCTTATGAGTTAATGAACTTAAAGCACCAAGGTGCTTTACAAGGTAAGTACTCGCCAAATGAACAGAAATATACCTACCCAATAGACCTCGAAAATGATTTTGACTTTAGTACCGAACAAAATGCACACAGTGGCAAACAAAACGATGAGCGAAAAGACATCGCACTGGTGCATATCGACGGTAACGGGCTAGGTATTATTTTACGCAAGCTTAACAAAGCATTGAAAGACGCTGACGAATCGGTGTACGCCAATGCTTATCGAACTTTTTCAGAGGGGCTTGCGGCTGCAACGCAAAAAGCGGCTCAGGCTGCAACTCAACTAGTGGCGGACTACGGGCAGACGAATAACAGGCTTGCTATGCGCCCGCTAGTGTTAGGTGGCGATGATGTTACTTTGTTGATCCGAGCCGATTTGGCACTCCCTTGGAGTGAAAAATTCTGTGAGGTTTTTAAGCAAACTTCAAAAGAGGCGTTAGCAAGTACTGTAAAAGTCATCAAACAGTACGGCGATGCTGAAGTAACAAAAGATATTAAAGATTATCTGTCTGCCAGCGGTGGGGTGTTATTTCAAAAAGCAGGTCACCCATTTACAAACAGTCACCATTTGGTTGAAGGGCTGTGCGAGAAAGCGAAACGGCTAACTAAGCAAATTGATAATAATGTTGGCCCTGCTGCGTTGTCATTTTTACGTTTATCTAATACTGCGACTCAGCATGTTGAACAGGTCATAAAACAAAATGTGACGGTTACTCTTGAAGAGTTAGAGAAGCTAACCACCGCATTGCCGGCATATTTAGTTGAGCCTCATTCGCACTATCCATGCCTGGCGGATTTATATCATTTGTTTGATGTGTGCACACAGCCGTCAACACCGATGACAATGAGTAAATGGCGGCAACTATTAACCCATTTATCTTTGGGAGATATGGCCGAGGCAACGCGCATATATGCACGAGCGCTAACGTTGGCGAAGGGCAAAAAGTCGGAGCTTGAGGATGCTTTTAATCAACTCAGTAAATCTCAAAACGACACGACGTGGTATTGGCAGCAAGATGGTGAATGGTTTTCACCACTCAGTGACTTAATGGTACTCGAACGTTTTTATTTTAAACCTGTTGATGCAGTGGAGGCACAATGAGTCAATTCATTATAACATTGGACATTCAAAGCTATTGGCATATCGGCAGTGGTGAAGAAGGTGGCAGTTATGCCGACGCGTTAGTACTAAAAAATGCTGCGGGTTTACCTTACGTACCAGGTAAAAGCCTAAAAGGCCTATACAGAGACGGTTTTGAAAAAGCCGTAGCTGCAGATTGGTTTGCTAGCAAATTATTAGACTTGTTGTTCGGATCCGAAGGAACAGCAGGTATCCAGCAACAAGGCGTAATACAATTTAGCAGTGCGACACTGTCTCCAGCCGAGACAAATTACTTTACGAGTGAGTCAGGAAAAAGCGCTAAAAAGTCACTATTTAGGGTGATCCAATCAACGAAAATTGGTGATAAGGGGGTTGCGGAAGAGGGAAGCTTTAGGGCTGTTGAAGTTGCCGTTCCAATGCAGCTAAATGCGTGTGTGAGTTTAAATACCAGTCACCCCAATTACCAACAAGTGCTTACCCTGTTTGGGGATAACGTGACACAAGCACTTGATAGGGTAAGTCGGCTTATTTTTTCGCTCGGTGCCAAGCGACAGCGAGGTTATGGAGAGGTTAATATCAACGTAACATCCACAGAGGAGGTGGCATAATGCGGTTATATTATCAAATTACAACTCAAGACCCTGTGATCATTAGCCAATCTAACGCAACAACGAATAACCACAATACCTGTGACTTTATTCCTGGCAGTGCCATTTTAGGGGCGTTAGCCGCGAAGTTATACCCAGAGCTTGCAGAAGACCAAAGTAAAAGTTGGAATATATTTCACACCGGCACAGTACAATTTGGTCCTTGTTACCCGTTAGTTGGGCGAGAAATCGCATTACCAATTCCAGCATCATGGCATATTGAAAAAGGCAAACTGGCATTTGAAAATGCAAAGCTAAATGAGCAAACCATTAATATACCGAGTGTGTTTTATGATCGCGGTGAAACTCAATATAAGCAATTACGCGGCGGTTTTATCACCAGTAAGGGGGTAGAAGCGCAAGTAAAAATGGGTCAAGTGACAAAAACGGCGATTAACAATAAGCTCGGTATTGTTGAGCAGGGCCAGTTATATAGCTATAGCTATATTGAGCAAGCGCAAACATTTGTTGGATGGATTGAAGCGCCCGAATCATACAAGTCGCTCATTGAGAATGCACTGCGCCAAGTAACCCGGATCGGCCGTGCCAAAAACACCGAGTTTGGTCGGGTGGCTGTTACACCTATTACAGGGAAATTCGAACCACCACAATCGCTGCAGTCGCAGCTGGTACTTTGGTGTGCCGCAGACTGCGAGTTTTTAGACGAGTTTGGGAATAGTAGCCTATCACCGAGCGGCAAAATGATAGACTCAGAACTAGACGAGGTAACGCTTAATAAAGACCAAAGCTATATTCGTAGCCATACTATCGCGAGATTTAACCAAAAGCGCCAAAGCTTCGACAGTCAAACACAAGTGATCAGCAAAGGAAGTGTGTTGGTGTTTGATTTAAATGGCCAAACTCTAAGCCAAACAATACTGAATAAAATTGCTGCTGATGGAATTGGGATTAATAAGCAATTTGGACAAGGCTGGGTGATGGTCAACCCCAATTGGTATGATGCGGAGCAGCTTACTCCAAGTCAATTATATTCCCCGCTAGATGTTGAGCCGCAAAAGTTAGCAGCGGACTGCGGTGAGGGAGAGTCCACATTACTTGCGTGGATAAATGAGCATCAAGCTGCTGAGCAATCAAAGACGAGTGCAAAACAGGACGCTCTTAAGCTACTAAGAAAAGTTGAAAAGGCCTACGATAGTGCCCGAGGCTTTAATAACATAGGTAAACATCTGCAAGCTGGCCCTTCATCAAACCAATGGAGCAGAATATACGAGCTGGTAAAAGCTGATGTTGAGAATTGGAACGCGCTGGCATTTAAAGGTGAACACTGTATTTGTAAGGCCAAAAACGACGAATTTGGTTGGGGGATAGAGTGGCAAGGCCAGACCGGCTATACCAACTTTGCAGCCGCTATGGATGCAGCGTTAACTAACGAGTCAACGGCAGTAATGAGACTATTCTTAGAGCAGCTTTGTCGGTATGACCCATCAACCTACAACGGCTTAAAAAGCTTTAAAGCTTATCTCAGTACCCAACCGCAAGGAGGCAACTAATGACAGTGTTAAAATTAGCTCGCATCGTGATAGAAACACAAACCCCGATGGCAATTAATTCTGGTTTGCGAGAGGTTGGCTTTGACTCTCAGTTAGCCCGTGATGCTAATGGCCTTCCATACATTCCAGGTACCAGTATTGCAGGAGTGTGGTTAAATCAAGCAAGTAAGCCCAATCCAACACAACAAAAAATAGACACTGAAAAGTGGTTTGGCTCAACACTGCAACGGTCATTGCTGAAAATCTCTAACGGTGTGTTAGTCGACAGCGAAGGCAAGCCGGTAAAGGGATTGGTTTTGCCATCAAAAATAGAGAATGACGCACTACTTAGTCGGCTTTCTCAAGCGCGCCCACATCATCGTGAACGAGTGGCTATAAATGATAGAGGGGTTGCGGCAGACAAAGCAAAGTTTGACCAAATTTTGCTACCAAAAGGGATCCGTTTTTGTGTGGATATTAGCTTTGAGAGTGAACAGCTAGATACAGATGAGTGGCAACGGCTTTTATCTCTGTGGCATAGCCGCTTATTTGCGCTTGGGGCTGATACACGCAATGGGCTTGGTCAAATCAAAGTGATAGGTGTGCAAGAAGCACATATTGATCTTAGTGACCTAACCGAAACCCACCCTGCGGATAAAATTAGTGAGTTTTTTGCAAACCCACTACCGACCAGTCATACACTGAGCCAACAAGAAAGCCCATTAATCGAGTTACAACTGAAGGTTGATGGATATTGGCGCTTTGGCCGCGGTACGCAGCTGTTAAACACAAATGGTCTCGATGCAGACATGATCAGCTACAGTGAACCCAGCGTAAGTTGGCAAGATGGCATACCAAGCTGGCAAGATCCAAAGCCTGTGCTTTGTGGCAGCGCTATAAAAGGTATTTTGGCACATCGTAGTGCATTTCATTACAACCGTATTACAGAGCGCTTTGCCGAAACACTCGCGGATAAAACGAACCAAGAATGGGAAACAAGGCCAGACGCATTAGCGGAATTGTTCGGCAAAATTGATGATGATCATCAGGCGTCGAAAGCTGGCCGGTTGATGATCGAAGACAGCCCAATAGTGTATAAGCCGGAGCAGGTGACTGTGCGCTATCACAACAGTATTGACCGTTTTACAGGCGGCGTGCGCAGGGGAGCGTTATACAGTGAAGAACTACTTTACGAGCCAGCAATTAGTGTGCGTATTTGGTTATTACCTGGTGAACCGATTGACCAAAATCTGGTACAAGCACTAGAGGCGACAATGGACGACTTGACGAATGGCCTATTGCCGCTTGGGGCTGGCGCAGGGCGTGGAACGAGTCTTATCAAACCAACTGATCCAATCGGCAAAGGAGCGTTAGCCCATTTAAGTTCGGAGGCAATCCAATGAGTATTGATACCTATAACAAGCTGAAAGAAAATGCCCAAACAACAATTAAGCAGCCGCTACCAACACTTACTGCAGCTAAATTACAACATGAATACAGTACAAAAAGTGTCGATGCCGTAATTGAGACTGTTAACTCAATGGATGCGACGTTTGGGTGGGCGATGTATCGCGATGAAATTATTAAAGATACAGCGCTGACAAGTCGCAACGATCTCATAGAAGGTGAGTGGTCGAACGGGACAAAAACAATCAAAGTGAAACTGTTAGGTGAAAACCAGTACCAATTTGTTTGTATGGAAGTCGTGGACGAAAAAACGCAACATCAAGTGTACAAAAAACAAACTTTGATTACTCGATATGGGCCTGCCACTTACTTCATTTGGTATCAACTCATTGATGAACGCTGGCAGCCAGTTGTGCAGCAATTTATTGGTTTTAGCAAGGAGGAAGACTAATGAGCCAAGTACATGCACCATACCATTTTGTACCATTATCAAAATGGGTTTATATGCCTGAGTGGGCGCACTTAGTCAGTCACGATGTTCCTTTTCAAGATGGCCTGAGCGGCAGTATTGAATATACGTTAACCAACAAAACGCCAATGTGTGTTGGTAGTGAGCATAAGAAGCAAGAAAACCAACCAACAAAGGTAGTCTGGCAGAAAACACCATGTGGGAAATTTATCATTCCTAGTACATCATTAAAAGGTACGATCAGAAACGTCCTAGAAATATCAAGTTTTGGTAAATTTACGTCAATAGATGATCAGCGTCTTTCCTATCGCACAGTATCTTCTGGTAGTGAATATTTAAAATATGTTTCTAAAGAAGCGAGAGTAGAGGCTGGCTGGGTTAAATATTGCGACAAGTCATCAACTTGGAAGTTGAGTCTATGCAAGTTTGCCAAAGTGAAGCACACAGATCTCAAGTCTCAATGTCAGGTAAACATTCGAAATGAAATGTCAGCGGTTGAAAAATACCAAGTGCTCCCAATTACCACGGAGATTGAGTTTGACACGAAGACACTAAAACGTGGGCAGGACGGCACTGAAAAAATTAAACATGTTGGCCAAGGAGGGACTAAGGGAAACATCGTATTTTGCAACAATAGAGTTGTCGATGAAAGCAAAGGTAAGGCAGAGTATTATGAATTTAGCTATTGCTTTTATGGTAAATCAAAAGAGGTCGCATCAGGCTCAGGTTTAGACGCCCTAGTTCAAGACTGTTTGAATAGCCATAATGAAGCGCAGGTGCAGTTTTTGAAAATGAACCCTCACCCTGAAAAGGGGCTACCGGTCTTTGTTTTGATAGATAAAAATACCAAGAATATAAAAACACTGGGGCTGGCAAAACTGCCGAGGATGATGTACAAGCACAGTTTTTCAGAGCTAGTGGGTCGTAAACAGAAAGATGCAAGTAAAGCCCTAATTTTTGATATGGCGGAATGTATTTTTGGAACGCTCAGAGAGGGTGGGCTGAGTCTAAAAAGCCGGGTGAGTTTTACAGACGCAGTCTGCCAAAATAAATACGATGCACCTTTTAAAAAAGTTATTTTGGGGTCGCCTAAACCGAGCTTTTTGGCGACTTATCTAGAACAGCCTACTAAAGATCATTATGTTGATTACAACAGTAACAATGCTGAGCTATCGGGTTGGAAAAGATATAAATCTTTAACCAAATTTGAAAGCAACTATAATCATCAAAGGCACGAGAATAACAGTGTTGTGAGTGATGTTGAGCTATTACCATCAGAAGCACAGTTCTATGGTCGGGTGATATTTCACAACTTGAAGCCGGAAGAACTGGGTGCTTTATTGTGGGCATTAACCTATGGAGAAAATCCACAATGTTTGCACCAAATAGGTCATGGAAAAAGTTTAGGTGCTGGAGCTTGCGGAATTAAGGTGACTGAACTGAATTGTAATGGTAAAGCCTGCACGGCAACAGAGTTCATAGCTCGCTATATGCAGCTGATGGAGCGTGCTTACCCCAGCGATAACAGTTCGTGGAGTGATAGCCCCCAATTAACTCACCTTATCGCACTTGCAGATCCAGCAACACATGAAAGTACCAACAATAATTACATCGACTTCGATTCTGGTGATTACACTAAGATACAAAATGACAAACTTGCTATGCCTAAAGTAGAAGTTGCAGGGCAGGCACTTGAGCGAAAAGAACCTGAAGAAGTTAAGGCGACAACATCGCCAAGTTTTGCTAAAGGGCGACTAGCACAGTTAATAACCGATGAAGTTAAAAGTACTCCTTGGTTTAAGATGCATTATTCAGAAATTGAAGCCCATGAAGAAGCGGTGCAAGCGCAACAAGAGCAAGCTAAGTTAGATGCAATGCCAGATGACGTAAGAGAAATTGTAGAGCTTAAGTTACTATTTGAGCGCACAGAGGTACAAGCACGAAAAAACTTACATAAAGAAGTAGTCGTTTTGTGTGACAAGGCGCTAGACAAGCAAATTTCTCGAGAAGCTTTACTTGCGCTTATTGAGTTGATTGATGATGAGATTGTTGATTTTCAAAATGTAGGCAAGAAGAGAATAAAGGATAGAAAACGCTTAATTAACAGTGTTAAAGGTTTAATTTAGTATGAGCCACTCTATCTTCACCTTAGCCCAGCACTTTCCCGTGCTGCGGCTTAGGTTTACTTTACAGCTTCAAGCGCAAACGACGTTGCCTGACTTTAAGGGGTCGATGTTTCATGGTTGGTTTGGACAGGCGATAAAACAGCATGATGAAAAACTGTTTTATATCTTGTGTGCAGAACACGATGTAGGTCAACCCAAACCTTATGCAATCAAATTGACGGATGAGCATAAACAGCAATGGCAAAAAGGAGAATTGCTGAGCTTTGATTTGGTGTTATTTGCTGAAGCTGTGCACTTGGCGCAGCGGGTAATTGACGCACTTAATGAAGGCGCTCGGCTTGGAGTTGGGGAATATACAACACAAGGGCGCAGCCCTGTTAAGCTGCTTTCGGTCGCGAGCGTGCTACCGAATGGTATTTTACCTGGGGTAGTGACATCCATGTTACGAGACTGGATAAGCCCAGAGGTAACGGATGCTCCATGTGAACTTGCGTTGCATTTAAAAAGCCCGTTACGATTAAAGTATAAGGGAAATATCTCGGCGAGTTTTTTACCCGATCTGTATGAGCTAAATCGCCAAACTTGTAGACGGCTCACGCAACTCACCAAGTTTTGGTTGGCTGACGACCCAACGCTTCTAAAAGAAATCCACATGTCTCAACCTAGATTAGGTGAATACCAATTGGAGCATCATTGCTACTTTGAAAACTGGCAGCGCTTTTCTCTTAAACAGCGTACCAAACAGCCGTTCGGTGGATTAAAAGGATTGATCAGCTTTTACGGCGATATTGCCCCAGCCAAGCCTTGGCTACAAATCGGCCAAGTACTTAGTATTGGCGGCAAAACCACTTTTGGTCTAGGTCACTACGAGCTTATCGGCTAGGTGAGTTTAGTCACATCGTAAGCGTCGCCTGAACCACACCTAGCTACTGAATACGCTCAGCCTATAAAGTACAGCTCTGATCTCAATTCGGAGCTGACCATGCCTAAACACAAAACCGCAGAGCAATGGCTGAAACTTATCGAACAACAGGAACTCAGTGGTTTGTCTGTCACTGACTTCTGCACGCAGCACAACCTTAGTACCAAGTCTTTTTATAATCGCCGAAGTAAACTTCGCACTAAAAAACCACCTGAGTCATCTTTTA
>NZ_QOKX01000021.1:0-11311 GCF_013319255.1 Pseudoalteromonas sp. JC28
TTCTACCGTCACCGCTCGGGCTGGCATTACCCGCTGCATACACACTCCATCGTGGGCTTCGAAACAGGTTCTTAACGCCTCGTGGCGGGCAACTATTTGAGTTAGACTGGCTTCTATGGCTGCAATATCCAGTACCCCATCACAGGCCAGTGCTGCTGCAACATTATAATGTTGACTGCCTTCTAGCTTATCGATTAACCACAGCCGTTGTTGTGAAAATGATGCTGGGATCGCACCACTGCGATCTATGGCACACAAGGGGATACTCGCCACTGACCTCCCTTGCTGCTTTCTCTCAAGAAAGTGCAATAACTGTTCTTTGTGCGTTTTTACTTGCTCTGCTAACTCAGCAGTCATGGCACCTTTTGGTGCTTTCACCTTTAAAGTACCGGAGTCAGAAGATAGCTGAATATTTTTTTGTTGTAGTTGATTAAGCAAATCAATCATTGGGTTAAAACTCCATTTCTTCAAAGGCCTCACTATCCGCCTCTAGCTCCTGCTGTTCTGAGCTATACTGGGACTGTGTTGCATCAATAAACTGTGCTAATTCTTTGATTGTTTGGAAGGCAAACAGGTCTGCAATTTCAAAAGGGTAATCCCAGTGCGATTGGACACGATCGAGGATACTCATGGCATGAAGCGAATTTCCGCCTAGAGCAAAGAAAGACTGCACGGTACTGAGGGGTTCTGTGATACCTAAACACTCTCGCCAGACTTCCTCTAGAGCAACTTCTGTTGCCGTATGTGCTGGAACATATTCAATCTGAGGCTGGGCCGTCACCATGCTGTATAGTGCTTTACGGTCAAGTTTGCCGTTAACGGTGACTGGTAATTCAGTCAATGCGATATAGGTTGCAGGTATCATGTAGTTCGGTAAGGTAGATGCCAGCAACTTAGGTATCACAGCTGAAAGTTCAGCACTGTCCAATGATGTAACACAGAATGCGATAAGCTGTTCACCAGCTTGTAACTCCTGCACACTGACAAATGCTTCTTCCACTTCATCACAGCCTGCAATCGCAGCTTGGATCTCTCCTAGCTCTACACGCAAACCACGGATTTTAACTTGATGATCTAAACGACCAAGGAACTCCAGAGCTCCACATTCTAAACGACGGACCAAATCGCCCGTGCGATAATATCTCTGCTGAGAACGGTTTGCTAAGCTCACCGTAATAAATTTCTCCGCAGTGAGCTGTTCCTGCTGAAAGTAACCTCGAGCCAAGCCAATCCCTGATATGAGTAACTCTCCTGGAATACCGATAGGCTGCTCAGCAAAATCCGGACTCACTACTACACAGTTAATGTTATCAATAGCATAACCGATGGGAACACTCGGGGCCGAGGTGGTTTTACTACAATCCCAATAACTTACATCTATTGCTGCTTCTGTCGGGCCATATAAGTTATGTAACTGAGCGGATGACGCTCGTATAAACTGTTCTCGGTGATCGCGCGTTAATGCCTCACCGCTACAAAATACCTGTTTCAGTGTTTGGCACTGCGATAACTCTGCATGCTGCATAAATGCTTGCAGCATTGAAGGTACGAAGTGACAATGAGTAATGCCTTGTCGCTGTATCAACTCTGCTAGATACTTAGGCTCTTTGTGACCCTCGGGTTTAGCTAGAACAATGCTTGCGCCAACGGTCCATGGCCAAACAAACTCCCAGACCGAAACATCAAAACCATAAGGCGTCTTTTGCAGCACTTTATCACTGGCTTTCAGTCCATATTTCTTTTGCATCCACAGTACACGATTCAACAAGGCTTGATGCTCAACCATCACCCCTTTTGGTTGTCCTGTTGTACCTGACGTAAAAATCATATACGCAAGATTTGTCGAGCTTAATTCAAAGGTACTAGGAGTCGTTGCTCTATACTGGAAGAGAGTATCTAGCGTCGCTTCGCTATCGATCACAGTCACTTGATGTGATTGCAAACACTCAGCTTCCGCTAAATGCTGTTGGGTCAAAACTTGTACATCACCCAGCTGGTCTAAGATTGCACTACTGCGCGCGTCCGGCATACTCGGGTCAATAGGTACATAAGCGCCACCCGCCTTTAACACCGCCAAAATTGCAATAACCATGCTACAGTGACGTTCAAGATACAAAGCCACGAAGGATTCCTGCATTACTCCCTGAGCCTGTAGCAAACGAGCCAGTCGGTTCGCTGCCTGATTTAACTGCTGATATGTCAACGTTTCTTGAGTATCAAGAACGGCGATGCTGTTAGGTGTTACCTGTGCAAAGTGGTCAACATATTGATGCGGTAGTAAAGCTAAATTGTGGGAACAGAAAGTATCATGTTGCTGCGCCAGTAAATGTTGCTCAGACGTCGATAACAGTGAAATTTCACCCACACCTCGACCATCCGCAAGCTGAGAAAAGATGGCATCAAGATGATGTTGCATTTGCGCTATGGTGTTATCGCTGAAACGCTCTTTACGATATCCCAATGTAAGCTGTAAGTGTTCATTATCATTCACAATAAAAGTCAACGGCACAGCACTATACTCTGCCGTCTCACTACTATTGATAACAACATCGCTGGTATTATTCGCTACACTGCTATTGCTCTCAGCAGGATAATTCTCAAACACTACGATACTATCGAACAACTCAATCTCAGCGGCAATCGCTGTTTGTTGCTGGATCTCTGGCAAAGTTAAAAAGCCGTGTTCTTGACTCTGCAACTGGCTTTCATGTAATTGCTTAAGCTGAGCTTTAAGATCCGTTGATGGAACAAAATCAACTTTTACAGGTATGGTGTTTATGAATAACCCAACCATCTTTTCAATGTTTTGTACCTCAGATGGCCGACCTGAAATTACAGTACCAAACAATACCTTTTGGTCACCACTGTAACGCTGTAACAAGTATCCCCAAGCCCACTGTATGACCGCATTGAGAGTCACCTTGGCTTCACTGGCAAGTACTCGTAGCTTTTGCGACAGACTCGTACTTATTTGCCATTGTCGCTCAACATAGCCCGATTGAACGTCTAAATTTTGGCTTTCTAACAATGCGGTGGGCGAGTCAAAGTCATGTAAGTAAGTATGCCAATAGTCAAGAGCACTTTGCTTATCTTTACTCTGCAACCAATCATAGTAACCATCCAGTGGGATCGGTTTCGGTAACGATAAGGGTTGCGAGTTAGCAAAAGACAAATAGCTTTGCAATAGTTCTTGGTAAACGGTTTGCAGACACCAACCATCTAAAATTAGGTGATGATGTGTCCAAAGTAATTGATGCTGCATGGAGCCATAGCGCACGATAGTAACTCTATGCAAAGGCGCTTCATTGAGTGGCATTGCCATTTCTCGATCTTGCTCACGCAACGTGATAAATGCGCTGTGGCGCTGCTCATCACTCAAGTCGCTCCAATCTAAAAAGCGCACAGGAACTTTAATATCTGGTGCAAGCACAAAGCGATAAAGGCTACTTTTTTCTATAGCAAAGCCGCTTCGCAATATTTCATGCCGATTAGTCACATATTGCCATGCTAGCTCCATCGCCTTGATGTTCAATTCGCCACTGATTTGATTTACAACTTGGGTTAAGTAGGCTTTTTTATCAATTTGACTTTGAAAGAATATTCCATGCTGTAATGGTGTTGCAGGAAAGATATTAATGAGTGTACCAAAGCGTTTCTGCCATTCATTAAGCTGAGATTGTTGTAATTCGACATGAGGGACATCAGAGGTTGTTAATATCGGCATTCGGCCTTCACAGTGATTAGCAATATCCTGCAACGCCATAGCTAAATTATTTTTAAGAGCAACCATAGTCTCTGGACTAAACTGCGCAACACTATAGTCAATCATCAAATGCAGTAAGCCTTCACTCACTTGGCCATTGATCGCAATAGCAAACTCCCGCAAAGCTTGCTCGTGTAGATTTGACCCCATACTTTCATCAGCGAGAGAAAAATCCCCATGCTCGTGCTCTGCATTTATCTCAATTTGTCCAAGATAGTTAAATAGCACAAAAGGATCCGCTTGTTCAAAATGCGAACACTCAGAAGTTTGGGAGTAGTATTTTAGTGTTCCAAAGCCAACGTTCGACTCAGAAATAACCCTACGCCGTTCTTTTACAGCAATAATTACTTCTGTAAGCCCTGTGCCCTCTGAACTAAGTAATAGTGGATAAAGTGAAGTAAACCAACCTACTGTTTCACTGAGATCCACATCATCAGAGATAGGATCCCGACCATGGCTTTCCAGTGCAACTGCGACTTGCGATACCGCAAATGTTTGCTGTAGCGCTAAATACAGCCCACTTAACAATAAATCCTCTACTTGCGTGCGATAAGCTTGGTTTGCACTTCCTAGGAGTTGACGAGTTACTGAGTGGGTAAGCTGTAGCTTAACGATTTCACTTTCACTGCGTAAACAGGGCTCTATTTCACTCTCAGATAAAGGCATCATGGTATTTTCAGCGGCTAATTGGGCAAGCCAAAAGACTTGTTGCGCTTGGAAATCGTCGTAATGAAGCGCTAAGGTATCACTCCACTGCCTTATAGATGAGGTTTTTGCTGGTAACCGAGGTATCTCTTGGCGTTGATGCTGACACCAAAGACGCTGTAAATCTTGTACCAAAATTCGCCAAGAAACACCATCTACGACCAGGTGATGCGCTACAAGTAACAACCGAGCTTCACTTTTACCTGAGATTAAGACTGCTTTAAATAACTCACCTTTTGAAATATTAAACCCAGATTGTGCTGCAGCAGCAATTTCAGTTACGGCCTCAGCCGACCAATCAGCAACGAAAACATTCTGTACAACCCGATTAATATCAATTTGTTCAAGCGCAATAAACTCGCCCATCCACCCTGTTGATTTGTGAGTAAACCGTAATCTCAACGCGTCATGCCTATCAAGTAAACATGAAACTGCTTGCCTTAGAAAATCTTGCGATAACTCAATAGGCACTTGCAATAAGATAGACTGATTATAATGATGTACAGCCGCCCCTTTTGAGCGTTGTAAGAATCTCAATTGAATAGGTAAAGGCCTAAATTCTCCGCTTAGGGGAGATTGTTCAGCACTCACCTCTTTACTTGCTTTAACCACCAATGCCTGATCAGCAACCGTAGGTAACTGCATAACTTCTTTTAAAGTTATATGGAGCCCCACTTCCCGAGCCATAGCAACCAATTGAATTGCTATAATTGAATCCCCTCCTACGGTAAAAAAGTGGTCATTAATACCAATAGCGTCGTTTTTGAGCAATCGCTGCCAAATGAGTAATAACTGCTCCTCTGTGGCATTTCTTGGTGCTATAAAGGCCTCAAGCTCAGTGTTACTATGCAATTGTTTTAGCGCATTTTTGTCAATTTTACCGTTCGGGGATAGCGGCCACTGTGATACCGCAATGTAGCGACTTGGCAGCATGTACTCTGGTAGTAATGCCCGTAGATACTCACGTAGCTGCTGTGCCAAACCCGTCGCTTCTTCTGTTCGGACGTAAGCCTGTAACTGTGACTCTCCTGCCTCTTCTACCACTAACACTAGCGATTCTATTACTGCATCATGGCTATTTAGGTGATGCTCTATTTCCCCAAGCTCAATACGAAAACCTCGTAACTTCACCTGCTCGTCAACGCGCCCTATAAAACACAACTCTCCTTGTTGGTCATATCGAACTAAGTCTCCTGNATGCCCGTAGATACTCACGTAGCTGCTGTGCCAAACCCGTCGCTTCTTCTGTTCGGACGTAAGCCTGTAACTGTGACTCTCCTGCCTCTTCTACCACTAACACTAGCGATTCTATTACTGCATCATGGCTATTTAGGTGATGCTCTATTTCCCCAAGCTCAATACGAAAACCTCGTAACTTCACCTGCTCGTCAACGCGCCCTATAAAACACAACTCTCCTTGTTGGTCATATCGAACTAAGTCTCCTGTACGATAAAGTCGTGCATCTGTGTTGTGACTAAAGCGGTCTGGAATAAAACGCTGTGCCGTTAGCTGTGGCTGATTAAGATAACCACAAGCCACGCCCGCACCACCTAAATACAACTCACCCGTTACTCCAAACGGTAACAGCTCTCCTTGYTCTCCCAGTACGTAAGCCTGCGTATTGGACACCGGACGACCTATTCTCGGGGCCTGCTCCGGTGCCGCTGTCATTTCATAGTAAGTGGAGTACGTCGTATCCTCTGACGGTCCATACAAGTTCACAACTCGCCGTAACTCTCGCCCACTAAATAACTTCTCTACTACTGTCTGTGCCAGTGGCTCTCCTGCCAAGTTGACACTCAGAACCGAGCTAGGAAGCCGCTGCGCCGCCAGCAATGCATCTATTCCCGACGGCACTGTATTAATTAGACTAATACCCGCTATGTCTTCGTTTAGCAGAGTCAGAATGTTTTCCACTAAGATTACTTTGCCACCAAAGCTCAGTGGAACGAATAACTCAAACACCGATAAGTCGAAGTTAAGTGAAGTGCTTGCCAACACCCCCGCTAACTCTTCCGGCTGATAAAACTCTCCTGCCCACTGCACCATCGCCAACGCATTCCTGTGCGCTATCACTACCCCTTTTGGCTTACCTGTCGAGCCTGATGTATAAATAAGGTAACTTGGCTGGTCGCTCGTAGCTTGCGGATGACGGCCTAAGTTGTCTCTACACTGTTGTGCTAAGTCCTGCTGTAGTTTAGTGGCGTCTAGCTGCCACAGAGTGACACCTGCGATATCCAATAGCCCTTGAGTATGCTCGTTACAAATAACATGCTGCAACTGCGTATCTGCAACAATATACTCCAGTCGCTGTTTGGGATAATTAGGGTCCAGTGGGACATAGCGTCCTCCAGCTTTTAATACTGCCAACACTGCCACAACCATATTCACCGAGCGTGTTAACAATATCCCTACCGCATCTCCTAGCTGCACTGCTTGATGCTGTAGTTGTCGTGCCAATTGGTTTGCACGTTGGTTGAGCTGACCATAGCTAATACTTTCACTGGCTGTTTCCACCGCCACCGCATCCGGTTGACTCTTTGCTTGACGCTCAAACAACTCATGCAATAAACAGCTCGGCACCTCAACATCCTGAGCTGTACTATTCAACTCCGTGAGCAAATAAGACCGCTCTCGCTCACTTAAGAGTTCCAACTCTACTAAGGGCAGCTCCACAGGTTGCGTTAGAAGGTTGTCCAAAACATTACCGAAGTGCCTATCAAATTGAGTTATGGTTTCTTCATTAAATAACTCGGTATCATAGACCCAAGTGAGTTTGCAGCCAGATTCGGACAGGGAAATGCTGATGTCTAAGTCATACTTGGTAGTAATGTTATCTGATAAGACTTCCTCGAACTCCACTCCCTGAAGGGATAGACTCGGCTTACTTGACGACTCACCCTGAAACATACTCAGCATCACTTGGAAAATAGGAGTATGCTGTACGCTACGCTCAACTTGGCAATGCTCCACAATCTGCTCAAACGGTAAGTCTTGATAGCTTTGCGCGGCTAAATTGGTATCACGAATATGAGTTAAAAATGCAGCGACAGTATCATGTTTGATAGATGACTTTAAAATTAGGGTATTGACAAAAAAGCCAATTAGCGGTGCCAGTGCTGTGTTTTGTCTATTTGCAAACGGAGTCCCAACAATAAACTCTGATTGGTTACTGTGACGGCAAAGTACAATACTCAGGGCTGCATGAAAAACCATAAAGGGGGTCATTCCATGGCGCATGGCAAAAGCCTCTATAGCCGCAGTAGAATAGCGACTGAACACTCTGGCTCCCTCATTACCTTTGCGCTCTGGGCGAGGATAATCCAAAGGTAAACGATGCAATAACGGAGCACCTGATAACTGCTGTCGCCAGTAACGTAACTGCTCCGCTAAGCGACTTTCTGTTAGCCACTGCCGTTGCCACACAGCAAAGTCAATATATTGGATAGCCAATGGAGTAAGTCTGGTTTCTTGTCCCATTTGCAGCGCTTGATACTCAGCAACAAACTCACGTACAAATATATTCATCGACCAGCCGTCAGAGGCGATGTGATGCATATTAAATAACAGAGTATTTTGGTTATCTGGGCCAGCTATAATATAACTCACCCGTAGCATTAGCTCAGTTGCCAAGTCAAAACTCTTTTCTGCATCATATCGGATCAACTCAGCTAATTTACGTTGTTGATACTGTGCCTCAAGTGCAGAAAGATCAATGCGGTTGATCTGAAATTTGAATTCTTGATTTATCTGCTGAAAGGGTTCCCCTTCAACCTCTCCGTAAGTGGTTCGTAATACTTTATGCCGCCAAATCAATTTCTTAATGGCTCGTTCTGCAATATCAACCGAGAAATCACCTGCGACTTTAATCACCTTAGGTATGTTGTATTGTGCACTCTGCCCTTCAAAGCGATCGATAAACCACAGGCGCTGCTGAGCAAAAGAGAGAGGGAAATGACCGTCATGAGATGCCAGCGCAGATATAGTTGACTTAGGATTAATCTCATTCTTTGTTAAAAAATGAATAATTTCTTGTTTGTTTGCCAGTATTTCTTGCTTGAGATTTTCAGGAAATGAAGCAACCGATAATTTATATTTCAGCTGCCCGCCTTCTGTATATAGGTACACACCTGAAGACGTGGCACTTGCAACTAGCTGACTGATACTCATAGATTATTTTCCCTAATAGGCTTTCATTCTTATTATTGAGCATCAAATAAGGCCTGTCTTACGCACGTGTGACTGCGCAGAAAATTTAGACAACCTCCACTACATGAGCTGTTTTCACACTTATTTTGGCGGCTACTCTGTCAACAAGGGGAATCCGGACAAAATATTAACTTTAACAACACTTAGATACTAACATGTTAATTTAAAATAACCAATATTTAACACAATATCATTATTTGGGCAAACTTTAACCCATTGCATTAGGGAAAGAGGGACGAATTACAACGTCCCTTCCTCTATCACAGTGGCTAAACTGGCTTGTCTGTTAAGGTCTCGTATCGTCAGAAGTTGCCGTACTTTCTCAGCTAATGTAGCGATCTCTGGATGAGCGATCAGCTCTGCTAAGCTTAATTCTAGTGACCAAAAGTCGTTGATTTCAGCCAGTAATTGGATCAGAAGTAATGAATGCCCTCCAAGCTCCATAAAGTGAGCATCAACACTAATTTGTTCGTAGGGAATACTCAAAAGACGTTGCCAAATACCAGCTAGCGCTTGCTCAATCTCATCACGGGGAGCTTTAACCGCAGATTCCACGTTATCAATTTCATAGCTCAGAGCTGCCTTATTAACTTTACCGCTTGGAAGTAACGGCCATTGCTCAACTGTAATGATGGCTGCTGGCACCATAAAAGCAGGTAAGTTAGTGCGTAATTGCGACTTAATGTGGCTAACAAAATCAGGGCCCACCGTTGTTATCGGCTCTATATAAGCAAGCATTCGATTGTGACCTTGACCATCTTTATCTATCTTGATCACCGCTTTGTTAACTTGCTCTAATAGCGCTAATTGACGTTCAACCTCTCTAGGCTCAATGCGATATCCTCGAATTTTTATTTGTTCGTCAGCTCGGCCTAAATATTCAAGCTCACCACTTTCAAGGTAACGCACTAAATCTCCAGTCCGGTAAAGACGTTTACAAGGGGCTAAGTTAGGCAATGTTACAAACCTTTCAGCAGTAAGCTCTGCTCTATTGATGTAACCTTTGGCTACACCATTACCACCAATGTACAACTCTCCTGCAACACCAAAAGGGCAAAGCTGCTGTGATTGATCCAAGATATATAGCTCAGTATTTGGCATTGCCCGCCCAATAGTGATCTGTTCGTTCTCATAAATTTCAGCAATACTGGCGCACACGGTGATTTCGGTTGGGCCGTAGAGATTAAAAACTGGATAATGACATGCCCAACGCCAGCCTAGCTCCTCATCACAAGCCTCTCCACCTACAGCCAAGGCTGCAAAGTTATAATCCTCTCGAAATGGTAGATGAGCAAGATAAGATGGAGTTAGTAATGTATGCGTAATTTTCTGCTGCACGAGATAGCGTGCCATAAGATCTGGGTTTGCTCTTTCCTGCTCGCCACAAATGTGAAGACTTGCGCCCTGCGTCAATGCCCACACCCACTCCAAAACAGAAGCGTCAAAACAGGGGGTTGAAAACTGCAATACACGAGCATTTCGACCTGTAGGTAAGCGTTTTTTCAAGGCTACCGCAAGTTCAGTCACACTTTGATGCGCAATAGCCACTCCTTTTGGATTGCCTGTCGTACCTGAGGTATAGATAATATAAGCTGTATCGCTTAACTTTCCTCTACTTTGACTACAACCCTCTCCCACGACTGTCTGTACAGCATTTGCAACACAAATACGTTCCAAGGCTAAATGCTTAAGATCAGACTCAAGGGGTGAGTCGGTAAGTACACAAGTCGCCTCCGAATCTTGCAACATGTACTCAGTTCGAGAAATTGGGTAGCTGGGCTCTAAAGGTAAGTACGTACCTCCCGCTTTTAAAATGGCCAGTATTGCCACCATCATATCTGTCGAACGCCCAACATATACGCCTACGGTATCCCCAACTTGGTATATTGAATTTGCGCACAAATGCTGGCTGACAGCTTCCGCACGTTGGTTGAGCTGACCATAGCTGATACTTTCATTGGCGGTTTCTACCGCCACCGCATCCGGTTGACTCTTTGCTTGACGCTCAAACAACTCATGCAATAAACAGCTCGGCACCTCAACATCCTGAGCTGTACTATTCAACTCCGTGAGCAAATAAGACCGCTCTCGCTCACTTAAAAGCTCAACCTCCGCAACCTTCAAGGCCTTCGTCAACCCCAATAGCAAACGCTTATAATGTCCGCCTAAACGTGCCAAACTCGCCGAGTTATAGTGCCCCGCCCCGCCTTCTAAGCGAATACTCAACCCTGCCGATACATGCGCCACTACCGTTAAGTCGTAGTTCGTCCCTTCCGTTGTCTCCGCTGTCGTAACCTCTAGCCCCGACTGCTCATCCGCTTCACTTAACTGCGCATCAACCGGATAGTTCTCAAATACAAATACGCTATTAAACAGAGGCTCTCCCAACGGCGACTGTTTTTGTATTTCATACAACGGATAGTAGCTATGCCCTTCTCGTGCCACTTGCTGTTCGTGCTGCGCCTGCAATAGCCCAAGCACCGTCTCTTCTGCACCGCTCTCTACAACCACCGGTACTGTATTGATAAACAAACCTAATATCGACTCGACACCCGCAAGACTTGCCGGCCGCCCTGACGTCACCGAACCAAACACCACCGCACCTTGGTTGCCATAGCGCTGTAACAACACAC
>NZ_QOKX01000022.1:0-7911 GCF_013319255.1 Pseudoalteromonas sp. JC28
CTTCTCTACTACTGTCTGTGCCAGTGGCTCTCCTGCCAAGTTGACACTCAGAACCGAGCTAGGAAGCCGCTGCGCCGCCAGCAATGCATCTATTCCCGACGGCACTGTATTAATTAGACTAATACCCGCTATGTCTTCGTTTAGCAGAGTCAGAATGTTTTCCACTAAGATTACTTTGCCACCAAAGCTCAGTGGAACGAATAACTCAAACACCGATAAGTCGAAGTTAAGTGACGTGCTTGCCAACACCCCCGCTAACTCTTCCGGCTGATAAAACTCTCCTGCCCACTGCACCATCGCCAACGCATTCCTGTGCGCTATCACTACCCCTTTTGGCTTACCTGTCGAGCCTGATGTATAAATAAGGTAACTTGGCTGGTCGCTCGTAGCTTGCGGATGACGGCCTAAGTTGTCTCTACACTGTTGTGCTAAGTCCTGCTGTAGTTTAGTGGCGTCTAGCTGCCATAGAGTGACACCTGCGATATCCAATAGCCCTTGAGTATGCTCGTTACAAATAACATGCTGCAACTGCGTATCTGCAACAATATACTCTAGTCGCTGTTTGGGATAATTAGGGTCCAGTGGGACATAGCGTCCTCCAGCTTTTAATACTGCCAACACTGCCACAACCATATTCACCGAGCGCGTTAGCAATATCCCTACCGCATCTCCTAGCTGCACTGCTTGATGCTGTAGTTGTCGTGCCAATTGGTTTGCACGTTGGTTGAGCTGACCATAGCTGATACTTTCATTGGCGGTTTCCACCGCCACCGCATCCGGTTGACTCTTTGCTTGACGCTCAAACAACTCATGCAATAAACAGCTCGGCACCTCAACATCCTGAGCTGTACTATTCAACTCCGTGAGCAAATAAGACCGCTCTCGCTCACTTAAAAGCTCAACCTCCGCAACCTTCAAGGCCTTCGTCAACCCCAATAGCAAACGCTTATAATGTCCGCCTAAACGTGCCAAACTCGCCGAATTATAGCGCCCCGCCCCGCCTTCTAAGCGAATACTCAACCCTACCGATACATGCGCCACTACCGTTAAGTCGTAGTTCGTCCCTTCCGTTGTCTCCGCTGTCGTAACCTCTAGCCCCGACTGCTCATCCGCTTCACTTAACTGCGCATCAACCGGATAGTTCTCAAATACAAATACGCTATTAAACAGAGGCTCTCCCAACGGCGACTGTTTTTGTATTTCATACAACGGATAGTAGCTATGCCCTTCTCGYGCCACTTGCTGTTCGTGCTGCGCCTGCAATAGCCCAAGCACCGTCTCTTCTGCACCGCTCTCTACAACCACCGGTACTGTATTGATAAACAAACCTAATATCGACTCGACACCCGCAAGACTTGCCGGCCGCCCTGACGTCACCGAACCAAACACCACCGCACCTTGGTTGCCATAGCGCTGYAACAACACACCCCATGCCGTTTGTACGACTATATTTAACGTCGTTCTCGCTTCCGCCGCCAACCGTTGTAACGCCGCCGTCTCTGATACACTAAACTCAATGCGATACTCGCCCTCTCCTRCTCCCACCTCTCCTTGCTCCGCTGGCAACTGAGTATGGCTACTCAGCGGYGCTAACGTGTCTCGCCAAAACGCTACCGTCTCCTCCTTGTCTTGCTCACTCAGCCACTGAGCATAATCTCTATARCTGTATTCTGGCGCTCCACTTGCTAACGGTATACCCGCACACAGCGCTTCATAACATTGCTTTATCTCCTTAAATACCAACGGAATACACCACCCATCCAGTAGCGCATGGTGGTAACTCCAGAGCAACGTATGTTCATCTCCTACATTAAATAAGCTAAAGCGCATCAGTGGTGCTGCATCTATCGCAAAGGCTTTGCGCTTATCCATACGCTGATAATCGTCTAAATAATGTTGCTGCTGCGCCTGTGACATCTCCCTTAAATCTTCTTCCTTCCAAGGCAGTACCGCATGTGYGCTCACCCTTTGATGCGCATTCCCTTGCTCTATTCCTACAAATGCCGTTCTAAAAATATTGTGCCGCTCTATTACCGCTAACCATGCAGCTTTAAATGCGCTTGCATCCAAATCCTTGAAGCTTATCCGAGTCTGCGTGACATAACTCCCTGCTTCCAACAAACCATGGAATAACARCCCCTGTTGCATCCCCGTCGCTGGATATAAATCTGCAATATCCGACCCAATATCCCATCGCTCTAACTCTTCCGTAGTYACCCTCGCCAATGGAAAATCACTCGGTGTATAAGGCCCAACGCCCACCGCCTTACAATGCGTAATAACGTCTCTTAAGGCTTGCTCATAAGCCTTCATCAACGTCGATAGCGCTCCCTCGCAATAACACCCTGTGTCATAATTCAGCGTAAAACCTAAACTGCCAAATACCACYTTCCCATTTAACACCAGCTCTTCTTGTGCTATCCGAGCTGCACTTATATGTTGCCCTCTATTTTCCTCTGCTATGCTAAAGGCGCCCGTCTGTTTTACCGTTTGGTCAAACTGCCCTAGGTAATTAAACTGCAAAGCCGGCATCGCCTTATCCGCAAGCTCGCTATCACCGCACAGGTACTTTAATACGCCATAGCCTATTCCCGTATCCGGAACCTGACGGTATTGCTCTTTTACCGCCATCAAAATACCACCTACATCCTCCGCCGCTTGCACGCTTAGCTGCAATGGATACATACTGGTAAACCAGCCTACGGTTTGACTTAAATCTATTACCCCCGCAACTCCCTCACGCCCATGCCCTTCTAGTGTCACCGATAGCGTTTGAGCACCACTACAACGTTGATGAGCTAACCACAAAGCCGCCAAGAGTACTTCATTCACCTGAGTTCGATAACTCTGTGGCACCATCGTGAGCAAAGCCTGTGTCTCATCCTCACTCAATTGGATTTGTAATTGTCGCCGTACACCTGCTTGTACCTGCTCATGACCATAATGCTGTTGCCAACTATTATCTGCCTCTAGTTCCCGCCAATATGAACGTTGCTGCTGAAGCCCTTCACTCTCGCTATAGCGCTGTAAGTGTCTTCCCCACTGTTGATAACTATGTGTCTTATCACCAAGCTGCAATGCTTCTCCCGCTTGGTATTGTTGATAGAGCTGTGCTATGTCTGACAGCAAAATACGCCAAGAAACCCCATCCACAACTAAGTGATGTATCACCAACAGCAAGCGTCCTGTACCCGCTTTGTTCGCCAAATAGACCAATCGTAATAACTCACCATCTATCGGTGATAAGCTGCGCTGCGCTCGCTCTGCAATAGCCGTTAAACTCTCTGCCTCTCCATCCCACTCATGCTGCTCTATGCAGTTTGATAGCGCCAATGCTTCCAAGGCTTGATACCAACCTCGCCACTGCCCCTGTGATTTATCAAAACTGAGCCTCANCATCCACAACTAAGTGATGTATCACCAACAGCAAGCGTCCTGTACCCGCTTTGTTCGCCAAATAGACCAATCGTAATAACTCACCATCTATCGGTGATAAGCTGCGCTGCGCTCGCTCTGCAATAGCCGTTAAACTCTCTGCCTCTCCATCCCACTCATGCTGCTCTATGCAGTTTGATAGCGCCAATGCTTCCAAGGCTTGATACCAACCTCGCCACTGCCCCTGTGATTTATCAAAACTGAGCCTCARTGCGTCATGTCTCGTGACCAAAGCTTGCAACATCGGTATCAGGCATTGGGTGTCAAAATCCTCTGGGGTACTTAATAGAACCGACTGGTTAAAGTGGGCTAACGCCGTTTCGTTTTTGAAAAATGCCTGCTGAATAGGCAGCAATGGCATCTCTCCTATCACCGCCTCTTGTGCTACCGTGTATCCTTTGCTCTGCTTTACACACCGTGCTAATGCCACGATGTGTTGATGACGAAACAGGTCTTTAACACTAAAATACAGGCCTTGCTCCGCTGCCCGTGAAACTAGCTGAATTGATAATATTGAGTCGCCACCTAGGGCAAAGAAGTTTGCCTCACAGCTCAGTGACGCTTGCGGTATCTTTAATAAACTCGACCATAATTGCTGCAATTGCGCTTCTGTTTTATTTTGTGGTCCTCGGTAATGNCGTGTATCCTTTGCTCTGCTTTACACACCGTGCTAATGCCACGATGTGTTGATGACGAAACAGGTCTTTAACACTAAAATACAGGCCTTGCTCCGCTGCCCGTGAAACTAGCTGAATTGATAATATTGAGTCGCCACCTAGGGCAAAGAAGTTTGCCTCACAGCTCAGTGACGCTTGCGGTATCTTTAATAAACTCGACCATAATTGCTGCAATTGCGCTTCTGTTTTATTTTGTGGTCCTCGGTAATGTGCTGTCGTCAACTCCGGTTGTGGCAAAGCGCGTTTATCAACCTTACCATTGACTGTAAGTGGAAATTGCTCCAACACCACAAACTGGCTCGGCACCATATATTCTGGTAATTGTTCGGCGAGCGCTTCGCTCAAAATACGAGTAGCGCTATCCTCAGACATCTCACCAGATAGCATCACGTAAGCAATCAGGTATTTTTGACTTCCTTCCCCCCAACACAATACTGCGGCTTGCTTAACACCGAAAGATTCATTCAACAATTGCTCTATTTCAGCCAACTCAATACGATAGCCACGAATTTTTACCTGTTCATCGATCCGGCCTAAGTAAACTAATTGGCCAGTATCAGATTGTCGTACAAGATCGCCTGTACGGTATAATTTCTCATGCTCATTCGTTACAAATGGGTTACTCACAAAACGTTCAGTATCTAGCTCTGGACGCTTGATATAACCTTGTGCCACACCTACACCACCAATATATAACTCTCCAACCGCCCCCTCAGGCAGCAGTTGCTGCTGATCATCAAGAATATAAGTTGTAACATTATCAATAGCAGTGCCTATTGTTACAGACGTATCGGGATGGAGCTTAGCTACAGTGGCACAAATAGTGGCCTCTGAGGGACCGTAAGCGTTATACATTGGATAGTGCTTTGACCACTGCTGCGCCAGTGCGGTACTACAGGCTTCACCACCCACCAATAAAGCGCGAAAATGGTAGTTTTGATGACAAGGTAGATGCTGTAAGTATGCTGGGGTTATGAGTGCATGAGTGATACCTTGATCAACCAAGTAATCTGCCATTTGCTGAGGATGATATTTATCAGCTTCGCTACAGATACATAGCGATCCTCCGTTCGTCAACCCCCACATCCATTCTAGGGTAAAGGCATCAAAGCTAGTAGAAGCTAGTTGCAACACTTTACTACTGTTATCTACTTGGAATTGTCTCCCTAAGTATGCCGCAAAGTTGACAGCTCCTTTATGTGCTATTTTAACCCCTTTAGGTTTGCCACTGGTGCCAGACGTATACACTATATATGCACTTGCCACATCACTATTTAAAATAGGGCTTGGTGGATTGTCTTGGCTATAGTTTGTCAGCGAGGTGTCAGCCATAACACAGCTAAAAGTACCTCTGAGTTCCACAAGTCTTTTTTCAAGTTCACTACTGGTGAGTAATAATGATGCTTCAGAATCATTAAGGATGTAAGACACCCTGCCATCGGGGTAACTTGGATCAATAGTCAGGTAAGCACCTCCTGCTTTTAATACCGCAAGAACACTCACAAGCAGTAGTTCAGAACGTGGTAAACAAATAGCGACTGTTTGTTCTGGCGTAAGCTGATATTGTTCGATTAAATACCAAGCCATTGCATTTGCTCGCGCATTTAATTGCGCATAACTTAAACTTCTTCCTGCTGACGTAATAGCTAACGCTTCTGGCTGTCGTTCAACCTGTCGTTCGAACAATTCATGTAAACCGCAATTTGCAGCGGGGTAATTTGTATTACCTGCCGCCCTAGTGAGTAATCGAGTAAACTCTTGAGCATCTAGTATATTTAATTGCTTAATGGCAATATCTTGATCTTCATGATGAGCGGCTAACGTACTCAGTAAGTTACACAGATGTCGGTCTAGAGTAGTGATATGCTGGTGAGAAAATATTGCAGTGTCATAGGTCCAGTTGATTGTCACTTCATCTTTATTGATACAAATATTAATATCTAAATCGAACTTAGCTACTTTAACTTTTTGCTCCCGTCGCTCAACAATGAGAGCTTGATTTTGCGGTACAGGCTTCGATGAAAAGTCGTTTTGCGTTGCTAGTAAAATTTGAAATAACGGAGTATGTGAAGCAGAACGTTCACTTGCTAGTTTATCAACTAACTTTTCAAACGGCATATCCTGATGCTGCTGGGCTTCAAGGTGCACTTTCTTCACATGCTTAAAATAATCGCTCAGATCGTTGTAATTGGTATTTACTCTTAATACTAAAGTATTCACGAACAGACCAACAACCCCATTCAACTCGCCTTGTAGTCGGTTGGCAATCGGCATACCCATCACGATGTCATGGCTACCACTGTGACGCGATAAAACTAAGGCACACAAGGCATGAGACAGCATAAACGGCGTCAAGGCATAATGCTTTGCCAAGCGACAAAGCTTACTCGCTACTTCACTGCTGAGTCGACTTGACACTTGCTCTCCCACGTAGTTCTTATCCGCTGGACGTTTAAAGTCTAACGGTAAGCTATGGACTTGTGGCATTGCAGCTAACTGTTGCTGCCAATACTGCCAATGCGTATCTAGAGTATCAGGCGTTAGCTGTTTACTTTGCCAAAGAGCGTAGTCCGCATATTGTAGGGGTAAAGCTGTAAGTGGGTTTTGTTGGCCTTGAGTAAAAGCTTCATAGAGTGCCCAACATTCGCGGGTCAAAATATCCATCGACCAACCGTCAGTGGCGATATGCGGCATATTAATTATTAAAATGCTCTTATCGACTTGGCATAGCAGTAGACTCACTTTAAGCATTACATCATCTGCAAGGTTAAATGTGTACTTCTGCTGCTCTTCAAGCCTCTGAGTGATTTCCGTCTCTTGTTCTTCACTCTCTAAATGCGTCAAATCTACCTGTTCGATGTTAAAATTGACTGTGTGTGCCGCGTGAATGATTTGCAGCGCTTGCTCATTGACATGTGCTTGATATGTAGTTCTGAAAATTGCATGGCGCTCAATCAAAGCAACGAAAACACGTTGCAATGCTGAAATATCAACTGCACCACTTAACGTTAAAGCCCGAGTGATATTGTAGGCATATGTGCCACCTTGCAAAGCATCGATAAACCACAAACGCTGTTGTGCAAAAGTCAGTGGAGCACTGTCTAAATTATCTTGTGCCTTAATCTTCTCATATGTGTGCTTTGCTTGAATTTCCTGGTGGCTTTGCAACCACATACCAAACTGACGAATAGTGGGATGTGAGAATAAATCACCCAAAGTTACTTCAATGTCGAAATGCCGCTTAATTAACGCACTAAGCTTCACCGCTAACAGAGAATTTCCCCCTAACCTAAAGAAATCACCCGTTACACTTAACTCCTCTAGTGGTTGTCGCAGTACCTCTGCCCATATCTCTACCAGCGCTCGCTCTACACTATTCTCCGCCGCTTCATATTCCTGCCCTATCTCCCCAATCTCGCTCGGTAGCGCACCCCTATCCAACTTACCATTCGCCGTCAATGGCAAAGCATCTAGCAAACACCAACGACTCGGACACATATAACTGGCTAAACGCGCCGATAACGCACGCTCTAACTCCGCTATAAAAATGCCTTCATCTACTACCTCTCCCTCTGCAACAACATAACCCACCAACGTCGCATCCGCACCCTCTCCTTGCACCAACACCGCCGCCTGTTTCACCACTGCTTGCTGTGCCAAAACACTCCTTATCTCTCCAAGCTCTATACGATATCCCCGCAGCTTGACTTGCTCATCCTTCCTTCCCAAAAATACCAACGCTCCCGACTCCAAGCGCCGTACCCTGTCTCCTGTTCTATACAACCTCGTATCCGCCAAC
>NZ_QOKX01000023.1:0-7220 GCF_013319255.1 Pseudoalteromonas sp. JC28
AGCGAACTAGAATCTGCTGTTAGAACTCAATCTGTACGAGTGCCCACACAGATGATTGCTTCATATTTTTAAAGAACGTTTCGAAACATTTCGTTGTTTCGAGGGATGTGCATTCTAAGCATTCCCAATTTTTTGTCAACACTTAATCACTTCGATTATCGATTTAAGTTTCTTTTCGAATCCTCAAAACCTAAGTTTCACTTGACTCCCAACTCGTTAGCCTGTTGCTTTTCAGCGCTGCTCCCCGTGTCGGTGGATGCGCATTATAGGGAAATCCGATTTTAGTGCAACCCCTTTTTTTCGGTTTTTTCTATTTATTTTTCAAATGCTTTTTAGCCCACCGAATCCTAACAACTTATCCACATTTTCTGTGGATAACCCATAGGAATTTCGGCTTTTGCTTTTCTTTGTGGTAGATTACCGCCCCATTATTTACTCGTTCTTAGAAAAAGGCTAAATACATGGCTGATATCTTAAACTCGATAAGTGGTCTTTTATGGGGCCATCTACTTATCTACCTCTTAATAGCTGCAGGTGTATTCTTCACAATTAGGCTTGGCTTTATTCAATTCACTCAATTCCCATATATGGTGAAGGTAATGATGCAAAGCCGCGAAGGTGCTGAAGATGGTATCTCCTCTTTTCAAGCATTCTGTACTTCACTCGCCGCACGGGTTGGTACCGGTAATATGGCAGGTGTTGGTGTCGCGCTCTATTTGGGCGGTCCTGGTGCTATATTATGGATGTGGCTCATTGCCTTGATTGGTATGGCGACCAGTTTTGCTGAAAGTTGCTTAGCGCAGCTATATAAGACAAAAGATGATGACGGAAACTTCCGTGGTGGCCCTGCTTATTATATGGAGCTAGGTTTAAAACGTAAGTGGATGGGGGTGTTATTCTCACTTTGCCTTATCCTTGCATTTGGTTTCGTCTTTAATGCAGTGCAAGCCAACTCCATTGCCGCAGCATTTAACGTTGCCTTTGATGTGCCTAAATATGTGATGGGTATTGCGTTAGTAGCAGCTTCTGGGATTATCATCTTCGGTGGTTTAAAAACTATTGCACGCTTTGCCGAGCTCGTCGTGCCTTTTATGGCCGTTGCTTATCTTATACTTGCACTTTACGTCTGTGCTGTGAACTTTGCGCAGCTGCCAGATATATTTATGTTAATAGTAAAAAGTGCAATGGGTATTGAACAAGCGGGTGCTGGTGCTATTGGCTACGCCGTAATGCAAGCGATGCTTCAAGGGATCAAGCGTGGCTTATTTTCAAATGAAGCGGGTATGGGTAGCGCTGCAAACGCTGCTGCCAGTGCAACACCAAATCCAAACCATCCAGCATCACAGGGTTATGTACAAATGCTAGGTGTATTTGTAGATACCATAGTGATCTGTACCGCGACCGCTTCGCTTATTCTTTTATCCGGTCAACTTGAGCCAAACTCAGGTTTAACTGGCATTGAATTAACACAATCTGCATTGGTTCATCATGTAGGAGAATGGGGCGCAATTTTCGTTGCAGTGGCTATTCTATTTTTTGCTTTTACTTCCATTGTTGCCAACTATAGTTATGCAGAAACCAACCTACTGTTTTTAGATCACCATTCAAAGAAAGGCATGATGGTATTTAGAGCTTGTGTATTAGGCATGGTAATGTTTGGTGCGGTAAGCGAACTTGGACTGGTTTGGACACTCGCTGATATTTCAATGGGCTTAATGGCTGTAGTAAACGTGGTTGCACTCTTTATGCTTCGCAAAGTCGTGCTATGGCTTGCCAACGATTATAAAAAGCAGCTTAAAGCTGGCGTAACCCCAGAGTTTGATCCTAGTACCAACCCTGAAGTAGAAAAAACACTACCAAAAGGCATTTGGACTAAATAGACCAATGCAGCGCACTAGAGCTTATTTTTAGTGCGCTTTCTTCTTATAAAACTCAGGATTAATGACGAAGAACACAAAAATACGCCCTTGAGTTCATTTAATGTCCAAATAAACCAACCACTTATTGCCTTTCAAAAAAAAAATCCGTATAGTAAAGCACAAGTCGGCATATAGCGCAGCTTGGTAGCGCACTGTCATGGGGTGTCAGGGGTCGCAGGTTCAAATCCTGCTATGCCGACCATTCAATTCTCATCCCTTTCAATAAGTTAAATCTATCTACTCTTATTCTTATCGCACTTTATTTTCATCACTCAGTTTTGTATGTCGAACATTTGTCGCACCATATTCCAATAAAATTATTTTGCCCTTTCAGCTCCTTTTAGGGGAGGATATATAGGACGACACCTAATGGCACCTTTGAATTAAGAAGACACTGAGTATTACAGCAGTCAAAAACCTATAAATGGAGTTATATATGAAAACAACTGTCATAAGAGATGGCATAGAGCCCACAATCGTTTTAGTGAATGGTTTTCTGAGCGAGTTAGAAACTGATGTAAGCGATTGGCTTGAGATTATCGATATACTTTATCCAAAGAACAGGGTAGAACACTGTAGGTGGAATAGCGGTAGCTTTAAGACGATAGGGAAGAAAGTCGTAATTGAGAATCTCGCTAAGCTACTACTTTTACCCCAAGCAAAGATTAGCCTTTTACATAGTACATACGCTATATGCAAAGAAATAATTACCGCATGGAGCAAAGCACTTGAAGTAGCCACAGAAACTGGAATACATTTGGCCAAGTACATCAACCAGCAAAACCGCAGTTTTGTACTTTTTGGACATTCGCTTGGAGCTAAAGTCATATACTCTGCGTTAGATTGTCTAGAGCGGCAACAAAGCGTTTCGAAGGCTTTCTTATTCGGTGGGGCAATTGCTAATAATGAACCTTGGACGGATATCTATCTAAAACACCCTGAACTAATGATATTTAATCACTTCTCTGAGCAAGATGAAGTTCTCAAAAGACTTTACAAACTAGCAACTACTTTTTCCCACGAACCTGTTGGCTTGAAAGGTATAGAAAACAGCCAATTAAGTCTAATTTACAATATTGACTTGAGCCACGTTGTAACCGGTCATTCTGATTACAAAAATCATAAAATTGGAAAAATTTTATTCGAAAGAAACAAGCTCGCAAGTAAATACAACTTAGGAAGTAGTCTAGTTGGACGGAAATGGTCCTATTCTGCACTAGCATTATCCACCCTGGTCTCGTCGCTGACAGGTTTCCTTCGACGCTAATAACACTCAGTATGTTGAATAAATCAACTCCAAAAAGCTAACATTGATATTTGTGAAAACTATTGCTTGATAAAGAAGGTTAGCTTCGACTAGAAGTATTTTCTTTATTCCAATACCTTTTAACCGTTCTTATACTTAACCCACTTTTTTCGGCTACGGCACGCTGCGTTGGAGGTTGTCCCATCAACTCTTGCAAAGCTAAGTACTCTTTCTTCACTTGTCGCTGAGATCGATTTCTTTTCTTTTTAGCCGATGCAATCGCTGCCTTTGATTGCCTTTGTTTTATCTCTGCTTTAGTTAGCTTTTATTTTACCTTTGGAATCAAATACTCTGGTCGAAAACCTAACAAATCTTCTAAATAAAGAGCTAATGTTTCTTGCCTGTATCGATATAGTGTTGTTTTGGCTGTTTTAATGAGATTATCCAACTCATCATCGGGAAGCCCTATTCGCTCAGCATTGAACTGATAAAGCCGCTCGAAGGCCGTTTTATCTCGCTTACCTTTTGGCACCATACCTATTTGATTGAAATGCATTTGAATCGTATTGATACATTTCATCCACCATTCTTTGATGCTGTGACCATATCTTTTCTTAGGGCCTCGTTTTACCTCCGTATTTTTAGAATACGATGCCAAATCTACGATTCGCTTTTGCTCTAACTGTAATAGTCGGTTATGAAGACTACCTAAACCCAAGCAAGTTAATAACTCTTCAAAAGTATATTTAGGTCCTGAGCCAAAATACCTAGCACTCAACCCTGTTCGACCATGAACAGAACCAGGTATTCGCATATAGCCACTTACCCTTTTAGTTGCCATAAGGTCTATATGCCAGTTACCTACCGAATTCCCTAACCTCTCTATCAAGCAGTTGGCTATTGTACGCCACAATGATTTATTCATTGCTTTCGCATCGACAGGATCATAAATCCAATAAATATGAATACCACCTGAGCCAGAAAGCACATACCCAGTTGGCGGGGGCAATCCAGACTCCTCAATTCGGGCGAAAACGTCGGCTACTATTGTAATTTCCAAATCTCGAACCGATTCGGCGTGACATTTCTCATCGAGGTCGATTTCTAGCCAATTGGCTCTCAATAGAGCAAGATTGTTACATCTTGGCCAACTAAAAAACTCGTTCGGTGTAAAGTAGCAATTTACCGCCTCACTTTTACTTTTTAGCACACCAAGTACATATCGACTCGTAGCGCTTTTGAAAGCGCTAAAGTTGGTTGAGCGTTTTGACTGACTATTACCAAGTAAATGGATGTACTTTTTAGACTCATGGTTTTTACTAAACAAAGCTCTCACAAACCTAGGCGATTGCAGTTCAATTAAGTCATGAAAATCTCGCGGATAAGCAATAGCGTATCTGGGCCACTCGACGAGTGGCTTTTCTTTGAAGGCAAGCATATAACTTGAAAATGCAAAGTGCGTTTGGGGTATCGCCGGTCAAGCAACCCCTTGTGCCTTCCTTACATTTTCACTCCTTCATGACGCGAAAGCCAACACTGAACCGCATCCCACCGGAACAAATGAACTCGCCCTACTTTTATTGAGGGAGGAGCAAACTGTTGAACCTTGGTGCTTTTTGGGTCGGCGCCTTCGCGAATTGCTTTACGCTGCCGTGACATACGATTTTGAAGTGAGCGCTTCTCGATGTGTAAAATTTCACATAGCTCTGAAGTAGAAAGATATTGAGTGGGTAACAACATGGTAGTCCTCCAATACGTTAAAAAGAGTGAAGGGCATTATTCTTAATTTGCTTCATTATTTGGGCATTGCATTAACAACACCCATATCCTCTTTACGTATTGAAGGCAGCCAAAGAAAGGCGCCTGTTTTCGGTCACCGTAGTGACTCCCTTCGTAGGTTACACACTTTAAGTGCGTGAAAATGAATATAGATGATTGATTGTGAAGTATCAAGAAGTTGGGAGTCACTTTTGCGCTAGTAATTTACTAGTCTTCTAATTTAAGATAACAGTGTAAATAGTTGGATAAAAATAAATATAAGCAGACAGTGCACTTTAACGATACTCAACCCTAAATGTGCGCTACGTAAGGAAACCATGAAACAAAATCTACATTGGCGCTATTATCTCTCGCTAGAATCAGATGTATACGCCTTGTCTCGCTACATACACTTTGCCCCTGACAATTTCAAAACATACTCCATAGAATTGGCCAAACTCTATCTTGCAATTTGTGCTGAAGTTGAGGTGGTACTCAAAGAGATATGTGATATATGCCCCTCCAAAAAGGGAAAAGATGCAAATATAAATATTTATCGTCAGTGGATAGTTGAAAATCAACAAGGGCTGATAACTGAACAAGTACGGTCCTTTGAGTTCGAGCTGCAATACGTACCGTGGAAAGCATTTGAAGAGGGTAGATCCCCCTCTTGGTGGTCAGACTATAACAACGTAAAACATGAGCGCAGAAAACATTTCCACAAAGCCAACCTCGGGAATGTATTAGAGTCTCTCGCTGGACTTTATATTGCGAATCTATACCTCGAAAGAGAGTTATTAGAACGATCTGGCTACAGTCATTTTCCCAAGAGTATTGGTGAAATATACTCGGGGCTCCCTCTTGGCCAAAAACTATTTCAACCTTTTGGGCTGCAAGCAGACTTAATGAACTGGGGTTAGCCCACAATAAGCAACGATACTTAACGTGGAAAAAGTAATGGATATTAATAAGTTAAAGGAATACTTTTATAACAACTTGGGCACCATATTTTGGTCATCAATATTACTACTTGGTGGGTCGATTTTTACTATCTACTATGCCCATATCCGCTACATGCCAAGTTTTGACTTTCAATCTTCGACAATGCTCTTAGGAGCCAGTGCTATTACCGCTTTCATAATGCTTGTGATTATCGTGGTGGTTTTTATCTTACCTGGTGAGTATTGGTATCGAACCTTTGGGAAAAGAATTCAGGAAAGTACACACTATAAAAGCAAAAGTGAAAATTACAAAAGTGCCCTTTGCGCAAGTTTATTTCTATTCCCACAAGCGACTATGTTCACATCTTTGTTTCTTGTTGAGAAGCCATATTGGAAAAGCCTGTTAGAAATAGGCATTATTTTATTTTTCATAATGACTTACATTTCTACAAAAGCCGCTTCCCTCATTGAAGTTCCTAAAAAAAGTCAAAACAAGTTGGTTGAGGCTATAGAATACTGCTGGGCATCATTTATAAGCATTGTCGCATCATTATATCCTCTGATGTTACTTACTTCATTATCAGATGGGGCTGTTGATTTACAGTTAAACGAAATGACCATTATCGCAATTGTTACAATATTAGGTATAAATACGATAGTTGCGATGAGGCCAAATAGAATCTCAGCATTCATATTCTATGGGATTATTTCATTATGCACCCTATCCATAGTACTACTCAGCTTCAACGCAAGCACAACAATCTCCAAAGCTGTAATAAAGCGCTATGGATTTGGTAACTTTGAAGTCAAAACCCTAACATTGAAAAAAGAGGCATGTAACTATTTAAAAGCCCAAAACCTGCATGCTTTTACCAGCTCAACCGATTTCTGTATCTACAAAGACGTTATTATCTTATCTAACCTTGGTGAAAACTACTTCATAAAAATTGGGGAGCTAGAACACATAGTCGCCAAAGGCCTTGTCTTATCTTGGTCTAGAGAGAGAAAACCAAATAATGCACAGGCTGAAAACGACGAACTTACAAAGGAGTAGCTTGTTCCGCCCACATACATAAGTCGAGTTTACATACTCAAATTGTGAACTAACGTAAGCGTCGCCTGAACCACACCTAGCTACTGAATACGCTCAGCCTATAAAGTACAGCTCTGATCTCAATTCGGAGCTGACCATGCCTAAACACAAAACCGCAGAGCAATGGCTGAAACTTATCGAACAACAGGAACTCAGTGGTTTGTCTGTCACTGACTTCTGCACGCAGCACAACCTTAGTACCAAGTCTTTTTATAATCGCCGAAGTAAACTTCGCACTAAAAAACCACCTGAGTCATCTTTTA
>NZ_QOKX01000024.1:0-4435 GCF_013319255.1 Pseudoalteromonas sp. JC28
CATCCACAACTAAGTGATGTATCACCAACAGCAAGCGTCCTGTACCCGCTTTGTTCGCCAAATAGACCAATCGTAATAACTCACCATCTATCGGTGATAAGCTGCGCTGCGCTCGCTCTGCAATAGCCGTTAAACTCTCTGCCTCTCCATCCCACTCATGCTGCTCTATGCAGTTTGATAGCGCCAATGCTTCCAAGGCTTGATACCAACCTCGCCACTGCCCCTGTGATTTATCAAAACTGAGCCTCAGTGCGTCATGTCTCGTGACCAAAGCTTGCAACATCGGTATCAGGCATTGGGTGTCAAAATCCTCTGGGGTACTTAATAGAACCGACTGGTTAAAGTGGGCTAACGCCGTTTCGTTTTTGAAAAATGCCTGCTGAATAGGCAGCAATGGCATCTCTCCTATCACCGCCTCTTGTGCTATCGTGTATCCTTTGCTCTGCTTTACACACCGTGCTAATGCCACGATGTGTTGATGACGAAACAGGTCTTTAACACTAAAATACAGGCCTTGCTCCGCTGCCCGTGAAACTAGCTGAATTGATAATATTGAGTCGCCACCTAGGGCAAAGAAGTTTGCCTCACAGCTCAGTGACGCTTGCGGTATCTTTAATAAACTCGACCATAATTGCTGCAATTGCGCTTCTGTTTTATTTTGTGGTCCTCGGTAATGNCGTGTATCCTTTGCTCTGCTTTACACACCGTGCTAATGCCACGATGTGTTGATGACGAAACAGGTCTTTAACACTAAAATACAGGCCTTGCTCCGCTGCCCGTGAAACTAGCTGAATTGATAATATTGAGTCGCCACCTAGGGCAAAGAAGTTTGCCTCACAGCTCAGTGACGCTTGCGGTATCTTTAATAAACTCGACCATAATTGCTGCAATTGCGCTTCTGTTTTATTTTGTGGTCCTCGGTAATGCGCTGTCGTCAACTCCGGTTGTGGCAAAGCCCGTTTATCAACCTTACCATTGACTGTAAGTGGAAATTGCTCCAACACCACAAACTGGCTCGGCACCATATATTCTGGTAATTGTTCGGCGAGGTAACGCTTCAACAATGAAGTCTGCTCATTGCCACACAAAGTTGGTTTTAACGTTATATAAAGTAATAACTGAGCACTGTTATTTTTTCCTTCAATAACATGGGCTACGGCTTGTTCAACGCCAGTAAACGCCACTGCAAGCGCCTCAATTTCAGCCAACTCAATACGATAGCCACGAATTTTTACCTGTTCATCGATCCGGCCTACGTAAACTAAGTTGCCATCTTTGCGTTGACGGACAAGATCCCCACTGCGATAGATCCGCTCCCCTTGCCAATTCAGAAACTTTTCGGCTGTGAGTTGGGGCTGCTGTAAATATCCTTTAGCAACTCCAAAGCCGGCAATACATAGCTCACCGACCCCACCTTTAGGTGCCACCTGAAGATATGGGTCAAGCACATAAAGTTGGGTATTTGCAATCGCACGACCTATTGAAACCGCTGCACTAGCGGGCTCTTTCTGACCAGGAAGTACAACATAATCACAACAGCCAACGACGGTTTCCGAGGGGCCATATTCGTTCACAAAGGTCGCGCCATTGAGCCATCGCTGACACTGTCCCAACAGCTGACCTGTAAACTGTTCCCCACCCACCACTATCGTATGAGGTGTTGTAATACTCTCACCATGGTGAATAGCGCAAAGCGCCTTCAGGTGGGATGGTGTAAGTTTAAACAAACTAGCAGGGCCACTGCGCAAACACTGATACAGATCAGCTAAAGTATCTTCTTCTGGCAGTATCGTGATTGTTTTAGCGCTGATAAGCGGTGCCAATAACGAAGTTAACGTTGCATCAAAACTCAGTGTTGAACTAACTACTGACCGTAATATACCTGCACAAAGATAATGCTTTGCTGCATAATCAAGATAGTTACTTAAGCCTTTATGTAGTACCTCAATTCCTTTCGGTGTGCCAGTTGAACCAGATGTATAAATAACATACGCGACAGGGTTGCTGTACACCTCAGCTAACTTAGTTTTAGCCGTTTTCTCATAGGTGTTGATATCGACGACAGTAGCAATTGAGACGCCTTGTAGCTTCGACTGCCACTCAGGCTTTGTTATAATGGCTGCCAGCTCCGCATGCTCGGCTATTCTTAACAAACGTTGCTCTGGGTGACTCGGATCCATAGGAACATAGGTCATATCAGCACGCAATATTGCTAATACTGAAACCAACAAAGACTCACAACGGCCGAGACAAATACCAATTCGAGCATGAGGTGGGAAATGAGTTACTAAGTAGCAAGCGAGATCTTGAACTTGTGCTGCCAAATCCGCATAAGTCATCGTGCTGTTAGAAAACTGCAGTGCTGCCTGTTTTGGTTTTCTATTGACCTGCTGTTGAAACGACTCTTGTAACCTTAATTCTTGTGGTGCTTCTCGCCCAATATATCCCCGTTCTGATGAGGAAAGCGTAAGCTCACTAAGCATCGTCGTTTCAAAAGTACACTCACTTAAGCTTGTTAGCAATGCGGCGAAATCGGCCAGCATTAACTCCATACTACTGGGTAAAAATAAGCTAGTATCGTATTGCAACATCAACACAGGGCAACTGCTACTTAGCTGTACCGCAAACTCTAAGTCATATTTGCATCTATCAGCTGCCACTGGGATAAGATTTGCTTCTACACCACTAAGCGTGAACGATGAAGACTCCGTATTATTCATGTTCAACATGATCTGAAATAGCGGTGTATATTGAGTTGTACGAGAGTTACAACAAGCATCTACCACTTGTTCAAACGGTACTTCCTGATGTTCTTGCGCTGCAAGGTTCACGTCGCGAATATGCTGAAAGAATGCAGATAAAGTACGCTCTTGAGTATCACTACGAAGCACTAGTGTGTTGACAAAGAAGCCGATCAACGGTTCCAGCTCTGTTTGACATCGATTTGCTACAGGGGTGCCAATCACAACGTCGTGTTCATAGCTATATTTTGATATTAATAGGCTTAATGCCCCATGGTAGAGCATAAAAGGGGTTATATTGGCAGCGGTAGCAAGCCTTTGTAATTTCTCAGCCAACGCTGAGGGTAATTTTCGTTGTAGGCGTTTACCATTACTTAACTTAGCACTCGGCCTAGCGTGATCTAACGGTATTTGGTGCACAGAGGGCAGCCCTTGCAACTGCTGCTGCCAATAATGCAACTGACTACTTATTCTCGCTTGGGTGTCACTCTGTTGCTGCCAATGTGCATAATCACTATATTGTATACTGAGAGGAGGTAAGTCTTGTGGCTGTTGAGTCACCTGCGCCTGATAGATACTACAAAATTCATTAACCAAGACCCCCATTGACCAAGCGTCAGAAGCAATATGATGTACTGTAAAAATAATCGCAAGCTCATCTTCCGCTAAACTTACCGCTGAAACACGTAGCATTTGATCTAAACTCAGATCAAAAGGCTGACTGTTTTGCTCGTGTATCAACCGTTCTAAAGCCAGCTTTTGCGCATCTCCCGTTAAGTGAGTCAATGATAAGTGCTTTATCTGAAAAGGCTTAGTATGATTAACTTTCTGCATCACAACGCCATCAGCCGATTTAATAAAGACGGTTCTTAACGTCTCATGACGCTCAATAAGCAAAGTAAAGGATTGCTGCGCGCTCGCTAAATCAAATTTCCCGCTTAGTTGTACCGCTGAAGTAATATGGTATTCAGAACTACCTTGATTCAGGTTATCTATAAACCACAGCCGCTTTTGTGCATAAGACAGCGGGTGTAATTGTGACTTATCTGCCTTAGCTTGAATCGTCGCGCCAAGAATATAGTCAGCTTGCTCATCAAGACAGTGAGCTATATTTCTAATGCTTTGAGCCTTAAAAATGGTTTGTAAGGACAGTGACTTTGCAAATTCTGCTTGTATTGCAGCTTGCATTTTTACCGCCCGTAGGGAATGCCCGCCTTGACTAAAAAAGCTACTATTTAGGTCTATTTCAGTAACCGGAGTATTTAATATGCTAGACCAAATACTTAACAACTTAACCTCAGTCTCTGACTGAGGCTGCATTATTTGTTCAGCTATAGGCTGATTAACTTTCGCTTTTAGCGCATTTTTGTCAATTTTACCGTTCGGGGATAGCGGCCACTGTGATACCGCAATGTAGCGACTTGGCAGCATGTACTCTGGTAGTGATGCCCGTAGATACTCACGTAGCTGCTGTGCCAAACCCGTCGCTTCTTCTGTTCGGACGTAAGCCTGTAACTGTGACTCTCCTGCCTCTTCTACCACTAACACTAGCGATTCTATTACTGCATCATGGCTATTTAGGTGATGCTCTATTTCCCCAAGCTCAATACGAAAACCTCGTAACTTCACCTGCTCGTCAACGCGCCCTATAAAACACAACTCTCCTTGTTGGTCATATCGAACTAAGTCTCCTG
>NZ_QOKX01000025.1:0-3916 GCF_013319255.1 Pseudoalteromonas sp. JC28
AGCCCCTTTAATCGGCTTCTTTGTAAACACCTTAGTGTTGAGGGTGAATACACAGCATGACAGCTTAGCGGAATATTATGCCCATGTGCGAGCGACCCACTTAGCAGGTCAAAGTCACCAAGATGTTCCATTTGAGCAGTTAGTAGAAAAGCTGAAAGTGCCAAGAASTCGTGCCCATGGACCTTTGTTCCAGATTATGGTGACGACGAATACAGATTATGGCCTACATGAGCATCAACCATTGCAACTTGCGGGAATAGAAGTAGCGCCTTATCAATCAGATATAGTGCAAGCAAAGTTTGATTTAAAAGTTGACTTAGCCATAGATGAACAAGGAGGTGGTGTTAGCTGGAGCTATGATACGAGCCTCTTTAGTGAAGCACATATAGAACAATTAAGTACGCATTTACAGCAGCTATTAGAAGCGCTGGCAGACACACGAGGTGAGTGGGATATTGCGCTGTCTCAGCTAGACATGCTGTCAGCAAAAGAAGTTAGGCAGCTAGTGCACGAATGTAATGCTCGAAGTGATAATGCTACGCAGGCATGGGGCAATATCGTTTCCCACTTTACCGCGCAAGCTCAGCGACAGAGTATGCAGACAGCGGTCGTGTGTGGTGACAGCAAGATGAGTTATGGTGAGTTAGATAGGCAATCGAACCAGTTGGCACGCTATTTAATGACGAGACATCACGTGCAGCGAGGCACACTGGTTGGGCTTTGTATGGATAGGTCCATAGAGATGGTGGTCAGTATTTTAGCGATCCTGAAAGCAGGGGGTGGCTATGTGCCACTAGACCCACATTATCCGGAGTCACGATTACGTTATATGGCGACGGACACGGGGATGTCTTTGCTGTTATCACAACAGAGGCTGAAATCGGCGTTACCGGATTTACCTGTGGAAGTCGTTGCGGTGGATGAGATAGCTCAGGATTGGCAATGTTTGGCAGCAACGGATGTAGACGTAGCGATAACGGGGTCGGATGTCGCNGTGAGTTAGATAGGCAATCGAACCAGTTGGCACGCTATTTAATGACGAGACATCACGTGCAGCGAGGCACACTGGTTGGGCTTTGTATGGATAGGTCCATAGAGATGGTGGTCAGTATTTTAGCGATCCTGAAAGCAGGGGGTGGCTATGTGCCACTAGACCCACATTATCCGGAGTCACGATTACGTTATATGGCGACGGACACGGGGATGTCTTTGCTGTTATCACAACAGAAGCTGAAATCGACGTTACCGGATTTACCTGTGGAAGTCGTTGCGGTGGATGAGATAGCTCAGGATTGGCAATGTTTGGCAGCAACGGATGTAGACGTAGCGATAACGGGGTCGGATGTYGCGTATGTGATTTATACGTCAGGCTCGACGGGGCAGCCTAAAGGGGTRCTCACACCACATCAAGGGTTATCGAACTTTTATACCGGGTTTCTAGCTCAAGGCGAGGTGYTGTCGCAAGGGATGGGGGATGCGTGGCTATGGCTTTCTTCATATGTCTTTGATGCWTCTTTGAAAGGGTTGTGCTTATTGGCTGATGGGGTCAAATTGGTCATTCCAAGTAAAGCGCAAATATTAGCACCCCTTGAATTGAGTAAGCTAATCAAACAACACGATATTCAAGTTGTGAATGCGACTCCACAATTATTAGGTGCGTTACTTTCAGAACCAACATTACCTGCGGTAGATGTGATTTCTAGTGGTGATCTAATWGGTGCAGGRCTGTTGAAGCGACTACAGCAGTTTGTACAAAAACATAAGCGAGTGCTGTTGAATGCATATGGGCCAACAGAAACGACGGTCAATACGCACTTTGCCGAATTGACTCACAGTGATCGAGAGGTCATCGGGCGAGGCATGCATAATGTGTCTAGCTACATACTTAGTTCAGCCTTTGAGTTGGTGCCTCAAGGTTGTATTGGTGAGCTATTTGTGGGCGGTCCAGGGTTAGCGCTTGGCCTGCGGTAGATGTGATTTCTAGTGGTGATCTAATAGGTGCAGGACTGTTGAAGCGACTACAGCAGTTTGTACAAAAACATAAGCGAGTGCTGTTGAATGCATATGGGCCAACAGAAACGACGGTCAATACGCACTTTGCCGAATTGACTCACAGTGATCGAGAGGTCATCGGGCGAGGCATGCATAATGTGTCTAGCTACATACTTAGTTCAGCCTTTGAGTTGGTGCCTCAAGGTTGTATTGGTGAGCTATTTGTGGGCGGTCCAGGGTTAGCGCTTGGGTACTTGAATCAACCAGAGCTAACAGCGGAGCGCTTTGTAGAGAACCCATTTTATGATGAGGCACAAGCAGGCAGCTCAAGACGACTCTACCGCACCGGAGATCTAGTTCGTTACCTGCCGGATGGGAGAATAGAATTCATAGGTCGTGTTGACAGTCAGGTGAAGATAAGAGGGTTCAGAATAGAGCTWGGGGAAGTGGAAGCCTGTTTACATGCAGCTTCAAGCGTTGCATCGGCGTTGGCGATAGTGAAGGACATCGCGGGAGAGAAGCAATTAATAGGGTATGTGCAGCGACAAAGTGGGCTGGATATAGATGAGTCAAGCTGGCTGCAGGCATTGAAGGCAGAATTACAGCAAGATTTACCAGAGCATATGATACCAAGCATACTGATTGCAGTGGATGAATGGCCATTGACGGCAAATGGCAAGGTGGATAGACGGGCATTGCCAAGTGCAGATGTGGGTTGTTTGCAAGGGGAATATGTAAGCCCTGAAGGTGATATTGAGCAACAGTTAGYCGGTATTTGGGCACAGCTTCTGGGTATAAAAGCTGCTGAGATCAGTGCAACGGCGAACTTCTTTACTCTAGGTGGGCATTCGTTACTCACCATACGTTTGGTGTCAGAAATTCAGCGYTGTTACGGTGTCGATATTTCATTACAACAGGTATTTAACGCGAAGGACTTACGCTCGCTGGCGAATGATATTGAGCAAAGCGAGCAAGGGCAAGTATTACCTGCGATTCAAGCCTATCCAAGAGAAAGCCAGACGTTACCAACGTCATTTTCGCAGCAGCGTTTATGGTTTATAGATCATCTCAAAGGAGGCTCACCAGAGTACAACATGCCAGTGGCCTTGACTGTAAAAGGTGAATTATCGCTGCCTGTAGTTGAGCGTGTTTTTCAGCGGATAATTGCGCGTCATGAGGTGCTAAGAACCAATTATTATGATGAAGCAGGCGTGGTGTATCAATATATGTTCAAGCCTATCCAAGAGAAAGCCAGACGTTACCAACGTCATTTTCGCAGCAGCGTTTATGGTTTATAGATCATCTCAAAGGAGGCTCACCAGAGTACAACATGCCAGTGGCCTTGACTGTAAAAGGTGAATTATCGCTGCCTGTAGTTGAGCGTGTTTTTCAGCGGATAATTGCGCGTCATGAGGTGCTAAGAACCAATTATTATGATGAAGCAGGCGTGGTGTATCAATATATCCATGAACCTGAAAATGTGGCGTTTAGTGTTGTATATCAAGACCTCMGGTCGTTACAAGGCGAAGCGCAGCAAGCCCAAATAAAAGCACGGATATCAGAGGTTATCACCACCGCGTTTAACTTGGCAGAAGACTTACTATTAAAGGTATTGTATCTGGCGACCGGAGAGGATACAGGAGTCCTACTCTTTAATATGCATCATATCGCGTCGGATGGTTGGTCAATGCAGGTGTTGACCAATGAGTTTGTACGTTTGTATGAAGCCTATAGTCAAGGTGAAGCCGAGCCTTTACCACAATTGGCGTTACAGTATGGAGATTATGCGCAGTGGCAGCGAACGCATATAACGGATACGGTATTAGATAAACAGCTCAGTTATTGGTTAGCGCAGTTGGATGAAGCCCCCGCGGTGCATAACCTCACATTGGATTATCCCCGTCCAGCAGAGAAGCAATATCAT
>NZ_QOKX01000026.1:0-1588 GCF_013319255.1 Pseudoalteromonas sp. JC28
ATGATATTGCTTCTCTGCTGGACGGGGATAATCCAATGTGAGGTTATGCACCGCGGGGGCTTCATCCAACTGCGCTAACCAATAACTGAGCTGTTTATCTAATACCGTATCCGTTATATGCGTTCGCTGCCACTGCGCATAATCTCCATACTGTAACGCCAATTGTGGTAAAGGCTCGGCTTCACCTTGACTATAGGCTTCATACAAACGTACAAACTCATTGGTCAACACCTGCATTGACCAACCATCMGACGCAATATGATGCATATTAAAGAGTAGGACTCCTGTATCCTCTCCGGTCGCCAGATACAATACCTTTAATAGTAAGTCTTCTGCCAAGTTAAACGCGGTGGTGATAACCTCTGATATCCGTGCTTTTATTTGGGCTTGCTGCGCTTCGCCTTGTAACGACCTGAGGTCTTGATATACAACACTAAACGCCACATTTTCAGGTTCATGGATATATTGATACACCACGCCTGCTTCATCATAATAATTGGTTCTTAGCACCTCATGACGCGCAATTATCCGCTGAAAAACACGCTCAACTACAGGCAGCGATAATTCACCTTTTACAGTCAAGGCCACTGGCATGTTGTACTCTGGTGAGCCTCCTTTTAGATGATCTATAAACCATAAACGCTGCTGCGAAAATGACGTTGGTAACGTCTGGCTTTCTCTTGGATAGGCTTGAACCGCAGGTAATACTTGCCCTTGCTCGCTTTGCTCAATATCATTCGCCAGCGAGCGTAAGTCCTTCGCGTTAAATACCTGTTGTAATGAAATATCGACACCGTAACAACGCTGAATTTCTGACACCAAACGTATGGTGAGTAACGAATGCCCACCTAGAGTTCAGGTTCATGGATATATTGATACACCACGCCTGCTTCATCATAATAATTGGTTCTTAGCACCTCATGACGCGCAATTATCCGCTGAAAAACACGCTCAACTACAGGCAGCGATAATTCACCTTTTACAGTCAAGGCCACTGGCATGTTGTACTCTGGTGAGCCTCCTTTGAGATGATCTATAAACCATAAACGCTGCTGCGAAAATGACGTTGGTAACGTCTGGCTTTCTCTTGGATAGGCTTGAACCGCAGGTAATACTTGCCCTTGCTCGCTTTGCTCAATATCATTCGCCAGCGAGCGTAAGTCCTTCGCGTTAAATACCTGTTGTAATGAAATATCGACACCGTAACAACGCTGAATTTCTGACACCAAACGTATGGTGAGTAACGAATGCCCACCTAGAGTAAAGAAGTTCGCCGTTGCACTGATCTCAGCAGCTTTTATACCCAGAAGCTGTGCCCAAATACCGRCTAACTGTTGCTCAATATCACCTTCARGGCTTACATATTCCCCTTGCAAACAACCCACATCTGCACTTGGCAATGCCCGTCTATCCACCTTGCCATTTGCCGTCAATGGCCATTCATCCACTGCAATCAGTATGCTTGGTATCATATGCTCTGGTAAATCTTGCTGTAATTCTGCCTTCAATGCCTGCAGCCAGCTTGACTCATCTATATCCAGCCCACTTTGTCGCTGCACATACCCTATTAATTGCTTCTCTCCCGCGA
>NZ_QOKX01000028.1:0-1164 GCF_013319255.1 Pseudoalteromonas sp. JC28
GCTAAAGGAGGAAGTACCGCAGCCTCCCCTCTTTGCAACCCTTGATAAAGTGCCGCAAACTCTCGATGCAATATCTCTACCGACCAACCATCTGCGATGATGTGGTGAAGACTGATCATCAGCACCGCTTCCGTTGCACTTTGCCTGACCAAACTCGCTCTAAATAGTTGCCCTGCTGTTAGGTCAAAACCTCGCTGTCCTTCTTCTGCTTGTAGTGTCTGTATCTTATGCTGCTGTGTTGCAGGCGCTAGTGATGTTAAATCGTAATGCTGTAAGACAAACCTGACCTCACTTTCCACGACTTGCCTAGGCTCACCTTCATGGCTTATGAAACGGCTTCGCAATATATCATGCCGTGCAATAATGCCTTGTAATGCCTGCTCTATATAGTCAGCTGCTATTACTCCTCGCAGCTGTAATGTTGAACTCATCACATAATGCGCACTGCCAGGTTGCATCTGTTCAATAAACCACAAACGCTGTTGCGCATATGACAAAGCCGCCGGCTCTGAACTGCTTCGTTTTGTGATCAATGTTTGTTGTGAGTGTTCCGCTGCATCTATTGTTGCCGCTAGGCTAACTAAGTCTGGCTGAGCAAATATGTCGCCTAAACCTAGCTCTACTGCAAACGTTGAGCGGATCTCAGCTTGTAGCTTTACACTTAATAAGGAATGCCCACCTAGCGCAAAAAAGTGTTGCTCTAGACCGATATCCCCCGCTTCTATCCCCAACAATTCAGCACATATTTGTACCAATCGTCGCTCTGTTTGACTTGTCGCAGTTATTCGTTTCGTTGCTTGCTGATGTGGACTAGGTAGCGCACTGCGGTCCACTTTACCGTTTGGCGTCAATGGTAAACGCGGTAATGTCACAACCTGTTTTGGTACCATGTATTCCGGTAAGACAGTCGCCAATTGCTGCTGTATGTCACCATGACTGTCGTCTTTGTCACTGACAATATAGGCAACTAAACGGCTCTGCTCCTCTTCGCCCACTACCAGCACCACCGCTTCTCTAACACTTGGTAGCGCTAATAATTGCTGCTCTATTTCCCCTAATTCAATGCGGTGACCACGCACTTTAACCTGGTGATCGGCCCGACCAATCACTTCAAACTCACCTGACACCGTCAATCTGGCCAAGTCTCCCGTCCGATATAATGGT
>NZ_QOKX01000029.1:0-1057 GCF_013319255.1 Pseudoalteromonas sp. JC28
TGACGTCATTACACTCAGCGCCGAACAATGGCAGTGGTTATTGTCTGGCTTATCGGTCATTGCCCACAAGCCGCTCAGCTATGGTTATAACGTATGATCATAACAGGGGTTTTTAGATCACGAATTAATCTAAGCTATTAATTTAAAAACAGTTACTCTGTTGATACAGTAGACTGCATGAAAGAAATGAATAAACTGCCTGATGATCCTCAGCAGTTGAAGCAGATCATTGCTTAGCTTCAGGCGCGTAATAACTACCTCGAAGAACAATTCAGACTGGCCCAGCAAAAACGCTTCGGGGCCAGCAGTGAGTCGCACCCTGCACAAGCTGACTTGTTCAATGAAGCCGAAACGCTGGTTGAAGAAGCACCTGAGCAAGACGTGGAAACCATCGAATATCAGCGCAAAAAGCCGACACGTCAGCCACTGCCAAAAGATCTGCCCCGCGAACGTGTTGTGCATGACATCGACAACAAACAGTGTGACTGCTGTGGCGGTGAGCTGCACAAAATGGGCGAGGATGTGAGCGAAAAGCTGGAATTTATCCCGGCCCAGGTCAAAGTCATCGAACATGTCAGACCAAAATACAGCTGCCGGCACTGTGAAAAAACACAAACCCGGGTTGAGATAAAACAAGCCCCAGTCCCACCGAGCCCGGTTCCTAAAGGCATAGCAACGGCCAGTTTGCTCAGCCAGATCATCACCAGTAAATATCAGTATGGCTTACCGCTGTATCGACAGGAAAGCCTGTTCAAACAATATGGTATCGCGCTGAGCAGGCAAACCATGGCGGACTGGGTGATCCGCAGTGCCAGTTTATTTAAACCGCTCTACGACAGACTGCACGAAGTGTTGCTACAGCAACCGGTGGTGCACGGCGATGAAACTACGGTTAAGGTGGTGAAAGAAGACAAACAGACCAGTTACATGTGGCTGTATTGCAGCGGCACGGACTCGCCTATGGTAGAGGAGAGCATCCCCAATATTGCCCTGTTCGACTATCAGAATAGTCGTGCGAGTCGCTGTCCTGTGGCATTTTTACAGGGCTACAACGGCT
>NZ_QOKX01000003.1:0-509001 GCF_013319255.1 Pseudoalteromonas sp. JC28
TTTCCATACAGTGGATTTTTAGGGCGATTATCTTCTGGCAGGTAATCGCGTTTATCCTCACCATATTGCACGGTGTATTGACCAGGCGGTGCATTCTCAATTTTTGCTTTACCGCTGTCGTCTAAGTAACCGGTCARCTCTGTGCCGTTTGCAAATCGAATGGTATAAGGTGCGCCCATAATTGGGCTGCCATCTTGATAAGTATAAGACAACTCAATGGTACTGCTCATCATGGTGGCAATGCCATCGGCGGCAAGTGAGAGTCGAGCATTCTCAGAGAGCGCTTGAATTTGCGGTACACTCGGCATCGTGGCGCTTTGTTTACCACCAATATCTTGCTCCATGCTGCCGTCAAACACGGTCATGGCTTTGCCTTTTAAGGTCAGTAGCTTGTCTGCAAAGATGTTGACGTTACCACTTGAGTCAATGCTGATTTCACTGCCGCCATTGGCAAGGGTGAGGTTGCCAGAGCCACTACCTTTAATCGTGATATTGCCTTGGCTTTGAATGATTTGACTTCCCGCCGGGGCGGTGATGGTRAGRTTRTTGTCTGCCTTGAGGTTGATATCAYTTTGGATAACACTGCGATGRCTGCGACCCGCCTTAAGGGTSAWATYTTGYTTGGCGCTGRCGTCAATTTGATTGGCGGTGACGTCTAGGTTGGTTGCTGCATCGGCAATSACYGACTTTTTACTCTCCAGTGCCAGTTGTTGTTTGGCGCTGGCAATAAAGGTTTTATTGGTGAGTAGTCGAATTGCRCTTTTAACACTGCCAAGTTGTATGTCTTTGGCTGCAAAAATATTCATYGCGCCAAGTTGCGCAAGCCAGTGRATATAAGGCTGCTTTTTATCMCCATGTAACACCAAGTGCTGRTTGCCCGCTARGGTTTGCAACACAATATGCGGGGTTTTTGGGGTGTCATCAAACATCAACAGGTTTTGGCCGCGAGAGCACAACACGTTTTGGGCGTTATTGGCGCTAGTAACAACAGATGGTTGCGTGTCATTAAGCGCAAACCCTAACARGTAACTTTGGTCAGGGTCGTTGTTCATACAACCGATGAGCACATTACTGTCTGGCAGCAGTGGAAAGTGTAACCCTGTCGGTTGCTTTTGACCACGACAGGCRTATTGTGTGAGGCGCTTTACCGATTCAGTCACCTGACTATCAAAATGTACTTGCGTGGCATATTGCCCTTGGGTATCTAGATGAGGATTGGTCTTTGACCCCGACAGTGAACGTACCGTGGCGGTAAACACCATCGGCTTAGGACTATGCTCTGGGAGCGCGATACGTATTGGCTCACCCCGTGGTACACACACCGACTCGCTATGATGCGCAACTTGCTTAGGGTCATTGGCACTGCCTTGCTTATACACCTGTTTACTGCGAATACAGGTATAATCGCCACCTTTCGCTGTGCCCAATTTACCATTTAACGAAAACGAATAACCGGCATTGGCTTCGGCTACGTTTCCTAATAGCGTGACTTCATTTTTACCTTGTTGATAGGCAAGCTCTAGATTACCTGTGCGCTCAAATTGCTCAGCGGGATTGTGTGCAGCAGGTTCAAAATAGCTGCGCTGCGCCGAGCTGACGGAGGTAGGCGGATGGGCATTTACATGCACTTGTGAGCCACCCATTCTAAAACGATGGCGGCTTTGGCACTGCGTAAACCCAACAAAGCCAGTTTCATGCTCGTGAACCAGACCATCTTTATCCGTTACCGACAGCAAGCCTCGCTCAATATAGGGGCTTGCAAGATTCCCCTCGGCAATCACTATCGATTCAATAAAATCATGGCATTCAAACCAATAAATTAAACCGTACTTTGCTAAGAGTCGGGTGAAAAAGGTGTAGTCGTTTTCTAGCGCTTGTACGCACTGCGGTAGCGTGGGTAAATCTTTAGTGACTCGCCATTTTATCCGGTCTTGTGAATAGCCGGCTTTTTGTATCAGCTTATTGAGGACAGACTGGACATTGGCTTGTACAAAGATTTGGCTTTTTCTGTTTGCTTAAGTAACTCAAGGCGAGGCTTTAAGACCACCTCTGCACCACAGGTGTGCTCAGACACAAAACCAGATTGGATATCAAACAAAGTCCCAGTGAAATACGTCGATATTGCATCTGGTGACTCAATTTCAAACGTGAGCATATTGCCGACAAGTAATTCATCAGCCAGGTCAAATTGGGATTCTAGGTTCGCTTTGAGTAAAAAGCCGCTATTGATACAGGTCGTGAGTTCAAAATCGACGACATGTACAGGATGGTTAGTACCATACACCACAATCCTTGTTTGCATTTTTTATGTCCACTGTTGTTGGTTAAAGCCGTTCCACCAATACGCGGTACTATTTCCTTAGAACACGTAATAGGCTACTTCTAATACTTTATCATGTATATAAATCAATCTACACCCAAACTTTACTCTTTTCTCTCAGGTAGGTCAGGACTAGTTACTCCACCGCCTGCTGCTCCTGTTATTTTTTTAGCTATATCATTGGGTAACAATATCATGAGAATTCTCCAATTTTAATAAAAGTAACCTCTGCACGTTATGTGATAGTACAAAGCTAATTTACTCCGAGCCATGCTCTCACATTGAGCTGCGGCTTGTAGAGTCACGACGAGTATAGAAACCACGATAAGCATCAATGACTAATGAAAATACAACCAGCACGGAAAGAATAGTGAGTATGTGCATCAAGCTTGGGTACGCGTTATAGATAAACATTGGGTTAAAGTCAGTTAGCTTTCTAAACCCTCGCTCGATAAGGGACGCAGTTTGAATGAGAGCAGCACTTGCTAAAATGAGTATGTAAGTGAGCTCATTTGGTGTTAGGGAAAAGTCTTTTGCGCTTTTTTGTGCAAAGCGACTGATAAAGCTTAAATTGAACTGCGCTATATAGTTTGCAATCTGTTTGCGTTTTATGATGAGCGCCATCAAAAGCAAATTTTGCGTCGCCATTATAAAGTAAAACCATCCGCCCAGCTTTAAAGCAGGTTCATACAGTGCAATGTCTAATGTGCGTGCAAATAAAATATTGACTGCTAACCATTGAACATTAGGGCTGTCTTTACTTAGAAAGACTGAAATTATCAAAACCACCCAAATCGAAATATTGATTAGGTGGTTATTTTCCATTATGACTTGATATAACGTACTCATGATTTCTCGTTGCTAGATTTAAAGTAAGGCGTTGTATCGCACCTTCCACTTGTTGAGGATCAACTTGACCGCCTCCACCACCAGCTACACCGCCAGAGCCCGTAATTAGTCGCAAGTACTTGTGAGAAATGACTTGTACTACAGAGGTCGCTATATTGTCTCTTACTTGCCTACGGTTAATTTGAGCGCAATCACCGACCACACCACCCGAACCGATAATACTGCCTAAGTGTTCATCAGGAAGTAGTTGCTTTGAGATGTAATTAGGTTCTTTTTTATACACTTTGTATTCCTTATGTTAATAACATTTGTATGCATAGTGTAACAATCTTGATTGCAAATTGCGCTATTTAATCGAGGTTGGTATCGGTATCACCAAGTTCATCATTACTGCTTTTTTTCGCTTTGGTAGTAAAGACTTGGGGTTCAATCCACAAACAATGTACATTCTAATTACTTGGTTTAAATCCGGTGTTGTCAGGCCGCTCTCCCAGTTGTAGATGGTTTGTTTCGAAACGCCCATCTTCTTTGCAAACTGAATTACAGAGTATCCTGCGGCAAACCTCAGTTGCTGTACTAAACTGCTTGCTTTAATTGTCATTTATCTTTTCCCTTAGGGTACTCCATTAATATTCTTTTACTAACAATGACAACGCTATAGTCCTGCCTGAGCCTTGTTTGTGTATTTTGTGTTAAACAAATGAAACGGTCAAGTGTGAAAATATGAAACAGTCTAAGCTTTTGGACTCGTACCTTTGTAAGATCTGACACTAGAAGGAACAGTAAGGCGCTGTACTTGAAGTAACGCACACTGAAAAAGCAATGCGTTACGCACATCACGTTCCTTTTTGGCATTTTCAGCATATTAAAAAGGACAGCAACATGAGAAAACGTAAGACTGAAACGTTTGAAACAAGCATGACGCAAATTGGTGAGCCAGATAATTCAACTGATTTAAGCACCATGAAGCTACGTGTTGAGACTCAAGACGCAATCGAAATTACATCCTTCCGATTACTCATCTATATTTTATCTGGAAAGTGTTCTTTTTTTTAGCCTCTCTGGACTGCATCAAGATACTAAGTGCCCATTATGTGCGTTAGCGTATCGCCAACGTGAGCAAAAAGGTACACAACGAAAACTTATAGCTGACAAGCAAACGGACAGATAAACCAACTATCCAAACCGCACAAAATGCTATGGCAGGCACAAGACTGGGGGAAATATTTAGAGTGACTTTGCGTACGTTTGACCGTCTACGCACTTTCGGGCCTCAAGTGGATCAAACCATTACCTATGCTTCGCCCTGCCATCTTTACTATTTCAACCTTATGTTTAGTAAGGGGAGCAATTACACTGCCGCTAGCTATAGTTTTCCCTGAAAAAACCACCAGTTTTGCAATTTTGGCTGGGAGCATTTGGTTTTTGGCGGGTGTATTTTGTCTAGTTGGTTTTAAACTAATAAAAGAGCCAATTGCTACAAGATAACTGCCTAGTTTGATAAACTCCTCGTTTTACTGATTTAGACAGTTCCATGATACTCGATAAAAACTGGCGTATTCTTACCGTTGGTGACGGCGATTTAAGCTTCTCATATTCATTAGCAAAGTACTTTGCTCCAGCCCATCTTACTGCCAGTGTTTACGACAGTGAAGGTGAACTTAAGCATAAATATCAAGATAATGCATTTGATAAACTACATACTCTAGGGATTGATGTAGTGACTCAATTTGATGTCACAGAGGCACATTGTTGGCAAAAAGTGCCGTCGCATGCCTTTGATGCGGTAATTTTTCAGTTTCCTCTCATTCCTGCGTTTGACTCGCTTGAAAGCTTCAAAAACCAGACTTTGAGCGTTAACAGCCTCAATCGGAAATTGCTGCGAGAATTCTTAATAAACGCAGCGGCTCATGCACTTGATCCTAAAGGCGCTCAGCTAGGGATCATTACCTCTAAGGACGTAAAACCTTATATAGAGTGGGATCTAGAAGGCAGCCTGATCAACGGACTTGAACAATATTACCTCGGTCAGTCTCAGTTTGAGATTTCACAGTTCCCAGAGTATCAAATTCGCAATGTCGACCGTGATAAACATGTAAAAGACACCAGCGGCATTAGCTATTACTGGTCTGTTAACCCAGCTCACGCCATAAAAGAAAAACTCAAAGTACCTGATTATTTGGGTGATAACTACTGTACTATTTGTAGGGCTGGCCCTTTTATCAATGACCGCGATAGGCTTGCACACTTTAATTCGAAAAAGCATAAAAATATGCAAAGACATGAAAGTGCTTGGCTTAACTACCTGAATACGTAAGCACAATTGGAACAATAACAAAAAGAAAATACTGAAAATTAAAAGTAAATAAATCAACAAATAACCATTTCAAAAACCAATAAAGGCATAAAATATACAAAAGTAATTGAGCCATTATTTAGACACGATTAGACTAGCCTTATATCGCCATCTTTTAAGCTTGTTATTTATCTTGTTGGGGTCTCAATGTCACTACTTAGCCGCGACTTTGTCATTGCGATTTTATGCCTGCTTTGCGCTATGATCACCATCCAATCTGGAGCCTCTATTGCCAAGCAGTTATTTCCATTTGTTGGGCCTGAGGGCACCACAGCATATCGCCTAGGATTTTCAGCTCTTATTTTGTGCTTGGTGTTCAAGCCTTGGCGTCATTTACCGACAAACTGGCGACCACTCATCGTCTATGGCCTATGTTTGGGCGGCATGAATATCACCTTTTACTATGCCATTGAACGTATCCCTATTGGCATTGGTGTGGCCTTAGAGTTTACCGGGCCACTCGCCGTAGCGCTATTTTCATCTAAACGGAAACGTGATTATTTGTGGGTTGCATTTGCTATTTTAGGAATTTTGCTGTTGTTACCAGATCTTGGCGATGTCAATGGTTTGGACCCAGTAGGTGTTGCTTTAGCCTTGGTTGCTGGCGCTTGTTGGGCAGGATATATTCTCTATGGTAAGCGCTCAGGCAACGAAAGCTCCGGCGGGGTGACTGTGGCAATCGGCATGACGGTTGCCGCGCTTACTATCGTACCGTTTGGCGTGATGTCTCAAGGTGTAGCCCTCCTTAATTGGTCACTTATTCCATTGGGTATCGCAATTGGTTTGTTATCCAGCGCCCTGCCTTATAGCCTAGAAATGGTAGCGCTTCGAAAAATGCCCGCACAAGGGTTTAGTATTTTAATGAGCGTTGAACCTGCGGTTGCGGCGTTGGCTGGCTTTTTAATTCTTGGAGAGTTACTGACTGTTTGGCAATGGCTTGCTATTTTTATGGTAATTACCGCTTCCGTCGGCAGTTCGGTGTCTAGTAAAGAGTAGGTAGTTTAACCTGAGCTTAGGATAATTAATGCCTTTCTAGCAGCCAGTTTTTGCGCTAACAGCGTTGAATTCACTTCCAATAGCCAGCTATTAGTACGTAAATTCGCCTTGTTATCCCCAAAACTCTCTGGCTAGATAAGGAAATAGTTTAATGTAATGTTAAAAGCAATGAATTAGCTCACTCCTTATCCAAACCTCAGGTTAACTTAATTTTCGTATTACTGAAATAGGGTAAATGGAGGGAGTAGATCTACTACTCCCTCTATTGAATCGATTTATGTTAGTTAACTGTCGCTTCCGTTACGAGCGGTATCACTTCTTCTGTTGATGCGCCTTCAAGAACAGCGTCTTCCTTCTCAGAAAACAGATACTTGTCGAGCCACTGCTCTTGCTCCCAAAGCACATGTAAAATACTTTCTCGTGCTTTATACCCATGGCCTTCTTCTGGCAACATCACCAGCCTTGCATTGGCACCTAAACCATTCATTGCAGCAAACATACGTTTAGACTGCATAGGAAAAGTACCTGAGTTTGGATCTTCCTCTCCATGGATCATCAACATAGGTTCATTGATTTTTTCCGCGTGGAAGAAAGGCGACATGCTGGCATAGACGTTTTGCGCTTCCCAGAAGTTACGCGGCTCACCTTGGAAACCAAATGGCGTCAAGGTGCGATTATAAGCCCCGCTTCGTGCAATGCCAGTGGCAAACAAGTCACTATGGGCGAGTAAGTTAGCCACCATAAATGCTCCATAAGAATGCCCTGCAATCGCAATGCGCTTAGGATCTGCTATACCTTTTTCTACTAAGGTATCAACAGCAGCTTTCGCACTCGCAACCAATTGCTGCCTAAATGTATCATTTGGTTGTGTGTCGCCTGCCCCGACAATCGGCATCGTCGGATCATCAAAAACAGCAATACCTTTTGCTAAATACGGCATTGGCCCCCAATAGCCAATATATGGGAATTGATAAGGCGATTCACGCACCTGCGAAGCAACGGCTTTATCTTTAAACTCGAGCGGATAAGCCCACATCAACACAGGTATACGGCCTTTTGATGGGTCATAATCTGTAGGAAGATAAAGATTACCGGATAGCTCAACGCCATCATCACGTTTGTACTTGATTTGCTCTTTTACAACACCTTTAAATGCAGGATAAGGGTGCGCAAACTTAGTTAGCTGCTCCAAAGTATCAAACTGTAAGTCACGGACAAAAAAGTTGGGTTGTTCTTGGCGTGACTCACGCACGGTAATAAAGCGCATACCTTCGTCATCTAACATTGCACGCACTCTTTCGTAATAAGGTTCGCTCGACTGCCAAATACGAGTTGAAGTATTGGTTTTTACGTCAAAACGATCTAAAAAAGGAATATTACCTTTCTCAGATGCACCGTTGCCCGTTAAAAACAAATACCTGCCTCCAACTAACTTCAATACTCTTGAACCTAAATCACTATTTTCATATACAAAGTTGCCAGGATCTTTGTATGCATCATTATAACTGCGCTCTGAAAACACCATGCGATTTTGCTCTGGATTACGCGGAGAAAATACAGAAGAACGAATACTGCGATCGGCAAAGCGCCATTCATTCAAAATCGCAACATTGTTATCAGCCCATTCAATACTTGAAAAACGACGCTCTACTTTTGCGAAAAGTTCAGGTTCCTTTTTGAATGGCGAACTAATCGTATAAAGGTGGTCATGGTAGTCAACCTCCACACTCATATCCCCACCATCTTGCGCTTCGGCCCATATCAGTGTCGCGCCATGGTCGTCACGCCATTGGATCTTTCGAGGCCCTTCTCTCACGCTATCAAAGCCCGCAGGCAGTGCGTCGGCTAGTGGTTGTCTTGCAACTTCAAATAATGGATAGCCACGCATTCCCCACACTTGCCATACCGCTGGAAAACGGCTGTAAGGCACTTGGAATGAGAAGGGATCTGCCATCATACCAACCACTAGATTGGTAGAGTCTGGCGAAACAGAGAAATGTTTAAGATACGTTGGATTACCAATTTGCTGCGCGCTGGCATTCAGATTTAGCTTAATTAACTGCCCCTCAGAATAAAACTTAAATAGCTGAATATCATAGGGACTAGACAATAAATTCTGATAAGTGCGTGTTGATGCTTTTTTGCCAGATGTGGTTTGTATTATTGGCGTTAGGCTGGATTTATCTTTTGCGCTTGGCTGTTTGCCATGATTAATAGCAATATTCGCGATAATTGCAGTACTGTCTGGCAACCACTGGTATGGTGTTGAAGTCACCACGCCATTTAATGTTGATTGAGTAAGCTGTTTAAGATTGCGCTGCTCAATATCGTAAGCCCAAAGCGTAGCACTATTTTCTTGTTCAAGAATAAACGCAAGATAGCGGCTATCTGCACTCCAGCTTGGAGACTTGATCTTGCCTTTAGGTAGACCTGTCACCTTAATTAAGGCACCGGTTGCGACATGTTTAAACTCAATAGAGCTATATTGGCGGCTGGAGGTCCGCATAAAGGTTTGCGGATTGAACTTTATCCCCGCAAGCGCTTGCTCTGGCTGTCCAAGCTCTTCGAGCGTGAGTACCCTATTGCGCTGTAACAATGCCAACCAATTACCATTTGCACTCAATTTAGAGGTTGGGATCAATGGTGCATCAACAAGCTTTGCCAGCTCTGGAGAAGGTGTCATGTAGCCTTGCTCTTGTGCACATACCGTATATGATACGGTAGTCATTAATATGATAAATGTGATTTGTTTTAATAATTTCACTGTATTTACCTATCTTCGGCGTTTAGCAGGTGATCATATAACGATTATCGGGAAATGTGCAGAGATTTGCGATTTAATGCGATGAAAACTTGATGTACACTTAGTCACTTAACCAGCCATAATTGATACGAATTAGCATGAACAACGATAAAAAACTCGCTAAGGTTACCATTTTTGATGTTGCCGAAGAGGCACAAGTTTCTAAATCAACAGTATCCCTTGTCCTAACGCATAGCGATAAAGTCAGCGATAAAAGCAAAGAGAAAGTACTAAAAGCCATCGAAAAGCTGGGGTATGTTTATAATCGCGACGCAGCAGCGCTACGTAGTAAAAAGTCTAATCTTGTTGCGGTTGTTATCAACGACTTAACTAACCCGTACTCTGCTCAGCTTGCTGTTGGATTAGAAAAGCATATTTACGCATTAGGTATGGTGCCTATGCTGGTAAATACAGGCGAAGACTTTAATCGCCAACGCCAAGTGGTTAACACACTTAAAGAATACAACGTTTGTGCTTTTGTTATGGTGCCTGCACCAAGTACTCCACGAGAGTGGCTGGACCAATTGGCTGACTCTGGATTTCCAGTTATTACCATTATGCGTGAAGTGGCCTTCGCGAAAGCCCCCTGTATTCTACCTGACAATAAAAAAGGGACTCACCTAGCAACGACTCACCTCATTGAGCAAGGCATAAAAGACATTGCTTTTCTGGGTGGTACTCCCGAAATTTCAGATTACCATGAGCGACTGTCTGGTTTCCAAAGCGCTCTAAAGCTCAATGGATTAAATGAAGCGCAACCTGCGATCGCTGCTCCAACCAATCGCCAAGGGGGCCGAGAAGCGTTTAACACCCTCATCGCTGACCATAAAGAGATAAAAGCTATCGTTTGCTTTAGTGACGTCATTGCATACGGTGCAATTGAAGCCATGCGCGAACACGGACTAGTACCTGGTGAAGACATCAAGGTTGTCGGTTTTGATGACTTGCAAGACTCCCAGCTGATGAAGCCCGCATTAACGAGCGTTAGAATTGATGCCGACGACATCGGTAAGCGGACATGCCATACGTTATCCGAAATTTTAAACAAATCGCAACCTGCCGTTAGAACCCTAGTGGATGTGTCATTGCAGATCAGAGAATCATCGTAACTCTTAGCGCTTAGCAATAAATGTAGCGCTGATACCTGCTTATAAAAAATGCAAATATTTGCGGCCAAAACTATAGACATTACTGAGAATCTGGATAGAATTCGCAGCAATCTTGGCCGCCAAATTTACCTATGCAAATAGTCTGTTGCGAATATCAAATTCGTGTGCAAAAACATAACTAAAATCTAGTAAAAGCAATGATATGTACCTTACTAGCAGCGCGTACCCATGATGAGCTCAGTTTGATTTTTTTAATTTCAAACACCATACTTTTTTAACATTTTCGCCAATTCGCTTCATTCAGTAGAATTGGCATTACATATTTAAGGTTCTCTTTCGTTGAATAACGCAACCTTTACAGAGAAACGCCGCTTTATTGTGAAGTTAGGCAAAATGCTTCACAAATACGGTACCCCTGCCTATCGACTCGAAGCACATTTAATGGAAATAGCCACTCACCTAGGGCTAAAGTCTTCCTTTGTCATGTCTCCGACATCTGTCACTTTTGTAATTTGGACCGAAGGTCATGAAGAAGAATATACCCATGTGGCGCGAGTTGATCCCGGCGATCATGATTTAGGTTCATTGGCAGATACGGATGACGTCGCAACACGCGTGTTATCTGGTGAGCTTTCAATCCAAGAAGCTGAACAATGCCTTGAAGCCATTTTGCACGCTAAGCCCCCTTATAATAAGTTAATGACGGGTCTTGCATTTGCAACCTCAAGTGGCGCATTTGCGATGCTGATGGGAACTAGCTGGAATGACGTTTGGTGGTCGGCGCTAATATCGCTTGTGGTCTACATATTCGTGCTTTGGGCAAGTATTTCCAAACGCGTAACACATATGCTTGAGCCTTTGGTCGCCATCGTATCAGCGGTTGCTGCCTGCGCTGTGTCTGTGTACATTGACCCGCAGGTCAACATCCGTTTGGTGGTACTTTCGGCCATTATCGTGTTTATACCTGGCTTGGCGCTGGCGCTTGGGTTTGCGGAATTATCGGCTCGTCATCTAGTGTCAGGCACCGCTAGAGTCATGGACTCTATTATGTTGCTCTTTAAGCTCTACTTCGGTGCATTTTTGGGGATCAGTTTAGGGTTTGCGTTTTTTGGACAAGTTGATTTTATACAACCATCACCATTACCACGTTGGACGGCTTGGCTTGCAGTGCTATTACTTTGTAGCAGCCTAGTTATTATCTTTAGAACAAAGTTACGCCATGCAAGTTGGTCACTCGCATCAGGCTTTATCGCCTACGCAGCCAGTATCAGCTCTGCGGTTTACTTTGATTATGCACTTGGTACTTTTGTAGGTGCATTTGCAGTGGGTGTCTTTAGTAATATCTTTAACCGTGTGGTAAATGCCCCTGCGTCCATTGTTGCAATGCAAGGTTTGATTGTGTTGGTCCCTGGTTCTAAAACCTATATTGGACTTAATTCTTTAATTGAAGGCCAAAGCTTTGTTCATGCAGACCATATTGGCCAACAAACCTTTTTAATATTTATGTCTCTTATCGCTGGCCTTATCTTCTCAAACGTTGTACTGCCACCTAAAAAGAGCTTATAACGCGCAAAAAGAACTGGAAAGGCGACTTTCCAGTTCTTTGTAGTTATGAATGTTAACAAAAAACAAAGCGAAATCACTCTAGTAAACTTAATTTAAACAGCACAAAATCCAGAAAAAATTATTTTATAACCATATATTTCAATAAAATAAGAAAAATTAAAGCAAAAACCACCAAATTCATAACTATTCATTTCAATTCAAGATTTAACAAACCCCGCTGGTGTTTAATCTTTCTCGAGGTCAACCACAAGTAAGCACTCAAGGGGAATTTATGTTTCGCAATAACAAGAAAAAACTGGCTGTATTAATCAGCCAATCTTTGCTCGGCTCGGTACTTTTTGCACCGGGTCTAGCTCTCGCTGAAGAAAACAACAATCAAGAAGCAGCTAAAAATGGTGAAGTTGAAGTTATTCAAGTCAGAGGGATCCGTGGCAGCGTTGTTCAATCACTCAATACAAAAAGATACTCAGACGCCATTGTTGATGCAGTAACCGCCGAAGACATTGGCAAATTTCCAGATCAAAACGTTGCCGAATCATTACAACGAATTACCGGTGTTTCAATCACGCGTAGTTTTGGTGAAGGTGAACGCGTTAGCATTCGAGGCACAGGTGAAAGCCAAAACCGGACCTTATTAAATGGTCAAGCTGTTGGCTCAGCGGACTGGTGGACTAACTCAGCGGCGAGCCGTGGATTTAACTACACAATGTTACCCTCTGAAATCATTTCTGGGCTTGAAGTTTACAAATCACCAGAAGCCGATATTGACGAAGGCTCTATTGGTGGAACCGTGATTGTTAGAACACGTAAGCCGCTTGATTTAGAAGCAAATAAAATTGCAGGTTCAATTATCGCACAGCACAGCGAAGTGTCAGGTGAAACCGACCCGCAACTTTCCGCTATGTACAACTTTAAGACCGATGATGAATCTTTTGGCGCCTTAATTTCTGTCGTGCGCCAAGAGCGCAACTTACGTCGTGATGGTATTGAAGCGTGGTCTTGGACCTATCGTGATATCACACTTGAAGACGGTACCGTCGTCGACAATGTCTACAGCCCTGGCGGTGGCGGCTCAGCAATGTTCTCACAGCAGCGCGTGCGCACGGGTATAAACCTCGCCTTGCAATATCGTCCAAATGAAAATATGGACATTGTATTCAATGCGTTAGACTCTACACTTGAAGCCGACAATGAAAACCAAAACTTCCTGTGGTTACCCGGTTACGGCGGCTCACAATATACTGACATTACCGTTATCGACCACCCCGTAGTTGGAAAGATGGCCGTCGGCGGGACGCTTGGCTTATCACCAGATGGTAATAACATTCTGGATGAGACCAAAGTACGTAACTCTGAGCTCAAAACCAAATCGTACGACTTAAAAGTTGAACATCAAGGGCAACTTTGGGAATCTTCATATCACTTAGGTTACACAGAAGGTTCGGGTGGTTCACAAGCGGATCGCTCCGTTGGTTGGGAAGGCAACTATGTTCACAGCTTTGATGCGTCACAAGAGGAAGACGTAAAGACCAGTTATGCTGCCGATCCAAACGATGGTGATAAATGGAATTTAGGCTTTTTACGTTATGACAGCAATGATGCGAAAGATGATGAAACTTATTTTCAAGCCGATTTTAAACGCCCAATTGATGTCGCTATCTTTAACCAGATCAAAGTAGGCTTTAAATATCGTGATCACAGTCGTTTTAATACCAAACACACAACGGATAATCGTACCGACTTAAACTGGAGTCTAGCTGATTACTCTAAAGCCATGCCTTCTGATTACCTTTCAGGCATAGGCTCAGCAGGCACAACGCGCAGCTATGCAATCACTGATTCAGATAAAATACGCCAAGAAGGTGATGCGCTGGGTTGGAATTACCGAGTATTGAAGGCCAGTACTTTCGATATCAATGAAAAAATTACCGCAGGCTACATTAAAGCGAATCTGGATGCAGATGGTCTACGCGGTAATTTAGGCGTAAGGCTTGTAAATACCAAACAAACCTCATCCGCGTTTGCAGGTGAGTCCGGTGCTGAGGTATGGACAACGGAAGAAAAGGACTACTTCGACATTCTTCCAAGCATTAACTTGGCAATTGACTTAGATGACGATTTATTAATGCGTTTTTCTGCGGCACGAGTTATGTCTCGCCCAGATTACGCCGATATGACAGCATCAACCTCATACAACCTAGAAACACAAACAGGCACTGGCGGTAACCCTGACATCGACCCATATCGAGCGACGCAGTTTGATACCGGTATCGAGTGGTACTTTAGCGACGCAGGTCTTTTTTCTGCGGTATTTTTCTACAAAGATATTCAGTCGTTTATCGAGAGCCAACCAGCACTTGAAACTCACGAAGGTAAAGAAGTGCTGATCAGCCGCCCTGTTAATGGGAAAGCAGGCCGCATTCAAGGCCTAGAAGTCGGTTATCAACAAGAATTATACGAAGGTTTTGGCGTTGCAGCTAACTATACCTATGTAGATGGTGAAGCCAAAGATGATGAAGGTAACGACATCACCATCCCAGGCAACTCTGAGCATACTGTTAACTTGAGTTCTTATTATGAAAACGAATTCATTAGTGCCCGTATCTCATACAACTTCAGAACAGGGTATGATACAGGTCGCGACTGGCCAGGATACATTGACGATTATGGTCAAGTAGATGCCAACCTTACCTATAACTACAATGAGAATGTGGCATTTATTCTTGAGGCCATCAACTTGACGGATGAACATACATTTAGCTATCAGGAAAAGGGAGTTGAGCAAGCACTAACGGGTGTCTATGCCGATGGAAGGCGTTTTAGCGCGGGGGTTAGATTTAACTTCTAACACCGAATAGCGAATGAAACTTTTACCGCTAAATCTGGTCTTATTAGTCGTAAGGAAATAGTTTCATGACTCGAATTAAGTCGCTTCCAAGCTAACACAGGTTCGACTTAGTAAACTCCCTGCCCGGAGTTCCAAAAAGCTGATAGCGTTTGCTATCAGCTTTTATTATTTAAATTTCCCTTATATTGTGGTTATATAGCCTATTAAAAATGGCCACAGCAACCCCAAAGAGCAGCCCGAGGATGAGTAATCAATAAAATGCGCAACAATCTCATTTCTGGGCTTATTTTTTCATTTTTTCTGAGTATAAGTTGGCAGACAAAAGCCGATCTTTATGATGCTACCCTCGCCTATCAGAATGAAGAATTCACTCTTGCATTTTCTGAATTCAATCGCCTAGCTCAGTTAGGTAATGCAGACGCCATGTATAATCTTGGGGTGATGTATTTGTACGGTCAAGGAACCGAACAAAGTGCCGCAAATGCCTTTGCTTGGTTTTCATTGGCTAAAGAGTTCGGTATTGCTGAAGCCTTTCAAACTGCGCAACTCGTTTTGCAGCAGTCCGACGACCAAAGTGGCCTAAAAGATTTCGTAACACTTCAAAAAAATCGTTTGGCAGACACCTACTTACTTGATTCAACACTTGCCCGGCTCAAACAACCCAATATCGTTTCTACGCCGAGTAAAACTCACGATGTATTACCTGACTATCCTGATGAGGCCGTACGACAAGGGGTTGAGGGCTGGGTTTGGTTAGAGTTTGATATCGACCAAAGCGGTAAGGCAACCAATATTGAGGTCGTAGATAGCTACCCCAAGCATATATTCACCGCTAGCCTGTTAAATGCTGTAGAGAAGTGGCGATATAGTGGACCAAAGCAAGCACACACGCTGATTTACCATTTTGCGACATATAAAGGCGAGCAATATCGCGAAACCTTAGCCATTCAAAAGAAGGCCTACGAAAAACAGCTAAAGCAGAATATCGACGCTGCAGAACGTGGTGTGGCGCAAGTACAATACTATATTGCTAACTGGTTGAGTATGAAAGATTACAACGCGTATCAGCTGCTGCGCTATCACTGGCGCGCTGAAGAACCAGAAAATGAATTATATTTAGCTGCAGCCAAAAATGGCTTGGACTTGGCACAATATCGCTTAGCAACTCAACTTATCAATGTGGGAGAGCATCGACTTAGTGTACTTTGGCTTGAACACGCAGCACAAACCATGGATATCGCAAAATATCGCTTAGCACGATCACTACTTACAAACACAGAGCTGCAAAATACTCAACGTGCGTTACAAGTACTTACCGAAGCTTCGAACAACGGCCATTTGCGCTCCACACTTCTATTAGCAAACACTTATTTAACTCGTCTCAACGACAAAACTCAGGCAAAGGCTTGGCTGCGTCATGGTCTCACCATCGATCCCGAACACCCTGAACTGCTGCTACTGTCTGCCAAGCTTACAGATAATCAGGCAGAGGCCAAGAAGCTTGCCTCACAAGCATTGAAGTCGGCATCACAGCGCAATTGGAGTAGTAAAGCAATACGCTTATTCCAGCAAAAGCTAGCTAACTAACTGTACTCAACCTGGGCTTCGTAACATTGATGTCTTCATCGGTCACCGTACTCCAGTAATACTATGTCACTTTCATAGTTGTTGATCCGATTGAATACTACCTGACTGCCATCAAAGCTTGATAATACCTGTAACTCGGTAAACCCCGCGTAAAGGTGTAACCCAATTGGTTGAACTTCTTCGACCTTGTTTTCACTACTTAAATAACGATAAAGCACCAATTGGTGGCCTCTTTTCAGTACAAAGTAAACCCCATCTCTATATACTGCAGGCTGATAAAGAGATAAAGACCCACGTAACTGCTCTACATCAAATGTCTCAGTGAGCGCAGTAATTAGGTATTCCCTAACTTGTTCTTTATACCCCACAAAGCTAGGGTTCTTTTGAGTAAGAGGTAAATCAGGTGAGTGCGTTACCAGAGGTTGTTGCTCACTGCGCCCTTGAGATACGGTAAATTGCCATGCCTGCCATTTTGCTTCCGCCGAGAGCTTCGCTCGATAATACAGGTTTCTACCATCCTGTGACCAATGCAAGTCGGCAATTTCGGCAAAGTTATCAACTACTTTTTTCACCTCTTTAGTAAAAGAGCTTATTAAATACACTTTGTGCGACTTTGATAATACGGCGAGATATTCGTTATTAGGCGACAGCAATAGCAAAATAGGCACTTCTCCCAGCGGCATCGTACCAAGCAAACTCGACGTTGGCCGAAAAGCATGTTTATGCCACAGCTCAAATTGTGGCGCATCGTTATTTTTGGTTGTCACCGAGGCATACACAAAATGTGCGCCATCATCAGACAATGCGGCAAGTAGGTCCATTCGAGCGGGCGACGTCAACTGCTTTTGCTGTGCTTCGCTTTGTGCGTCTACAGCAAGCTGATAAAAGTTAATTTCAGCCACGCCCTCAGTGTGCGCCGAAGCACGCAAGTTCGCATTGACATCAATCTCAGATATCGCACCAAATCCGGAGTATAATAACTGTTGCTCACGACCTTTAAGTACACTCAAGTTTTGTTTGGCGATAATAACCGTATCGTCCTCATAACCATGACTCAATGCCGAAAAAGACTGCTTGGAGAGTGTGGTGGTTTGGCTTTCAAGGTCCCCAAGTTGCCCCAGATTAAGCCGATAAACGCCCTGCTCTTTTACCTGATACAACAGCGTTTGTTGGTTAACTTGATAATGTGTTACATCGCGAATAGGCAACGCCGTGGTGTTGAGCACTTTAGGTTGATTATCCGCAAAAGTGACCGCTACAGATTGCAAATAGGTCCCAGCTTTATCCCAAGACTTAGTGATAAAATGGCCCGCTCGATATTCTAGCCAAGGCGCTGAGTCTTGTGCACTATTACAGCTGCCAAGCACGCTATCGCGCGCTAGTCGCCACATTTCTATTGGACCTTTAACGTGTAACGCCCGTACTTCACAGGAAACCGGATCCGAGCGCGAATAAATCAGCCAGTTACCATCTAAAGACCAACTTGCTGACTCTTCACTATAACCGCTGCTTTTTATCGTATGGGTTGTTTTAGTCTCAAGATCATAGACCGCCAAATCAAATTGATCGGCTCCCTCAGCTAAATAACTGTAGGCTAAATAGTTACCATTTGGAGAAAAGCGCACAAAGACTTCAGCACCCGGTGAGGACGTGATCCGAGTTGCAGTGACGGGCTGCTGTTGCAAGTCACTTTGCCACTGCTTGGTAATAAAAACGCCAAGCAAAGTCACCACAAGACCCATAAAAAACCCGAGCAGCGCAAATTGTGCGCCACGCCCACGAGACAACTCCTCTACTTGCTCAAGTAGCGTCGGGGCTTTTTCAATTTGTGCAATACATTGATAACCTAGGCGTGGTACCGTTTTAATTATTTTTGGCTCGTTTGAACTGTCACCAAGCAGCTTACGTAGCTGTACCACCAGCTGGCTAACAGAGTTATCACTGACGATAGTACCGGGCCATACGATATCTAAGATGGCATCTCTGGTAACAACCTGTCCCTTGTTAGCAATCAATAGACGTAATAATGCAGCATGTTTCGCTTCGATGCTTCTCCAAGAACCGTCAACACACACAGATAAATTGCTCAGGTCGACAAGTATCTCATTGATTAAAAAACGTTTTTCTAGGTTTTCAACCATCAACTACTAAAAATTTGTAAAACTATGGTTAGGCTCGTAATAAAAGCGTATTATGAGTATCAACTAAAGGTAACTTACTCGTATTATAAGTTGAGCACAATGTCAGAATTTCTCATCCGAACAGTTTCTTGTAGCGCATTCTTTATCACAGCTGCAAGTTATGCCGTTGAGCAAAATCAGACAGCTGAAAATACCATAGAACGCATCGAAATCCGTGCCTTCCATGACAGCGTTGTCAAGTCTCTCAGTAATAAACGTCACAATCAACAAGTTTCAGATACGATCAGTGCTGAAGACATAGGTAAGTTTCCAGATAAAAACGTCGCAGAGGCGCTGCAACGGATCACCGGTATTTCACTCTCTCGAGCACAAGGTGAAGGTGAGCGGATCGGCGTGCGAGGCACAACCCCCGAGCAAAATAGAACTTATTTGAATGGTCAATATCTCGCCTCCGCTGATTGGTGGATCTCAAGTCAGCCAAGCCGAGGCTTTAATTTTACCTTATTACCCAGTGAAATCGTCTCTAGCCTTGAGGTGTTCAAAACACCACAAGCTATGCAGGATGAAGGGTCATTAGGTGGTGCAATCAATATAAAAACCCGCGACCCTCTGCTTACGCCTTCAGGCTATGGCGTTGTAACGGCCCAGTTCCAATACAGTGACTTGAGCGATAAACTCGACCCACAATTATCTGCAATTTATAACTACCATAGCGAAAGTGGCGACTATGCTGTACTTTTTACCGCAACACGACGAGATCGCAGCCTCAGACGCGACGGCCTAGAATCGTGGGGGTGGCACGATAGAACATTATACCAAGGTGAAGGTGATACTTGGTATGCCACCCAGCAGACCCCACAAGACAAAAGCCAGACGTTATGGTTTCCAGGAGGTGGGGGTTCCGCGATTTTTCAGCAGCAAAGAGAGTTACAAGCTTATACAGTCAATGCCGCATTTCAGCTTTCCCCACGGCTTAGGTTAAATAGTCACTTACTTTACTCTCATCTAAACGCAGACAACAACAATCAAAACTTTCTCTGGCAAAGTGCAAAGTCTATTGACCTAGGCGGCGGGGTAACCGATTTACAAGTACAAGATGGTACTTTGGTGAGCGCCCACTATTTACCCACAGCAGCGCCGTTCAATACCAGCATGGAAGCCATTTGGCGAGACTCGCAGATCAGCACTAAAAGTGCTCATCTAGACTTAGCCTATGACGGTATTTATTGGTCGAGCCAATTTCAAGTGGGTCTAAGCCACGGCTCAGGTGGCACCAAAGAAGACGTCACATCACAGTTTTCTGCTAACACCCGTTTTCATGTTGATACGTCAATGCGAAAAAACATTATCGCAAGTTATGGAACTTCTCCGTTAGATGCGGCGAGTTGGTTTATCACCGAAGCTCGAAATGACAGCCAAGATGGCAAAGATAAATCATACTTCGCACAAGCCGATTTTGCGTACGATATCGACTTTAAACAGGTCGACGCGATTAAGTTTGGCATTAAACTCAAGGACCATCAACGGGACTTTTTGCGCTATCGCTCAAAAGATGGAGGGCTTGATGGTCTAGCCGGCGAGCTTGGCACTACACTGGCCGCCTATCCGGGCACTTTTGTGGATGATTATTTGCGCGGCGTAGGTAGTGCAAACACCTTAAAAAACTACAGTTATGCCGATATTACACTGCTCGCCAAAGACTTCGATACGCTCAATTTTGAACAAGAGATAGAAAAAGCCAGTCGTTTTCATATTACAGAAAAAACCGCCGCCGCTTACGGTCAAATGCAACTCGCTGGTGAATCCTATGCAGCCAACATTGGGGTACGGGTGGTCAAAACCTTTCAAGACTCTGCCGCATTTAAACGTGTCGCCTCCCCCATCGAAGCGCCCGATAGCTATGTTTGGCATGAAGAATCTCGGGATTACATCGATATTCTACCCAGCGCCAATATCAAGTTTGATTTAAGCGAAAGTCTGGTTGGCCGTTTTTCCGTTGCGCGCGTCATGTCACGAGCGCAATTTCACCACCTTATGCCCTCAACCAATTACAACGTGACCCAAGCTCAAGGACAAGGTGGTAACGCCAGCTTAGATCCATATAGAGCGGCGCAGTTTGATGCCAGCCTTGAGTGGTACTTTGACGATGCAGGACTCGCCTCAATCGCCTTATTTAACAAAGATGTGGAGTCTTTTATTGAGTTTGAGCGAAAGCTTGAGCGTCATGAAAGCATTTTGATGTCTATCGATAGGCCCAGTAATGGCCCTGGCGGCAGTATCCGTGGCGTTGAACTAAGCTACCAGCAGACACTTGCGTACGGATTTGGGTTAATCGCCAATTACACCTATGTTGATGGAGAACGTGACAACGCTGACGTTGGCTTACAGAACAAAGTGCCAGGCACCTCAAAACACAGCGCTAACCTCACCGCTTACTACGAGAACCACCAATTTAGCGCACGGCTTAGCTATAATTATCGAACCCAGTTTGCCACCGGTGTAGGCGAGACCATGATGGATAACTACGGTCAGTTAGACGGCAGCCTCACGGTGAAATTAAGTGATAACCTTGATGCACAATTTGAGTTTATTAATTTAACCGACGAACAAATCTATACCTATGACCGCAATGAGTACGCACCAACAGGGGTATATGTGAATGGTCGGCGCTACTACGCGGGGCTAAGGTACCAATTCTGATTTGCATGATAATTGCGCCTGTACAAACCCTAAGAATAAATCTAGCTTTGCAGAGTGCTCTCGTTTCACTTTATATATGGCATGCAAAGTAACTTCAGGCCTATTTTGCTCGGGAAACAGCTCAACCAAAGCGCCCGAATCAATATCCCGTTGGCAGAAATAAGACGGTAGCATGGCAATCCCCAATCCTGCCAACACCGCCTCTCGAATGTGAAAGCGACTGTTCGCTATCAAATTACCTTGCAAAGCATAACTTCGAGTTCCGTCATGCCAACTATCTTCAACATGATTAAGTTTTGATAACAACATGTTATGCCTACTCAGTTCGTCCAATTGCTCGGGCTTCCCATGCGCCGCCAAATAACAGGGAGCTGCAACAAAAGTCGAGTTTATATTGATTAATTTCAAGACATAAAATTGACTGTCTTTAAGTGCAGCAGAGAGCCTAAAAGCGACATCAATCTCATCTTCGATTAAATCCTGATTTGCTGCAGTAAACATCAGCTCTAACTTTATTTGTGGATAGCGCTTTTGAAAATCGATACAAATTTGGCTCAGTAGCATACGCCCTATCGTATTTGGAAAGGTTATTTTTAGATGCCCGGATTGATGCACACCAACTTGTTCAACTTCCTCTTCCAAATCGCGTAGCGCGCGAAGGATCTTTTTCCCTTTTTCATAAACCAACTTACCGGCATCAGACAAGGCGAGTTTACGGGTTGTTCGATTTAAAAGTACTTGTCCATAAGATGACTCTAGCTGAGCTATCGATTTACTCACCGCGGATGTCGTGGTACCGAGCTGCTCTGCAGCTCGGCTGAAGGAGTGCTGCTCAGCGACACAACATAATATTTTAAGTAAGTGAAGTTTATCGTATTCCTTTCTCATTATTTCCTCTTGGGAAAAAGTCTTTACACCAAATGAATATATATTAACTAAAAATAAAAAGTAAACTTAACTAAAAAGAAAACAAAGGACATCAACATGATCACCACGTCGTGCCACTGCGGCCAGATCCACTATCGTATTTTCACCACGACAACAGCCAACGAAATATGCACTGGTGTGCAGTTTATTCAGGCTCACGGTCTGATCGAAAATCCTTGTAAATCTCTCGAACGATTTGTGGTGCCGCATTCGAAAGCTCAAACCATCCAAGAGCATGGTTTTTGCAAACACTGTGGTGCTTCTATCTACATCATGGATGACAAAGGCAACATTTCGTATGCACTTAATCATCTAATGCCGTTTCAGGCTGATTATTCAGGCGCGCTGAATTTTGGCCTATAAAAGATAACGGTTTTGCTTTATCAGACTTAACCGACAATTAATCGCAAACATTGGTTTTTATTCTGGTGACAAGTAGAATGCCTAAAAACTTCATCTTGAAGTTACAACAAGTGAATGAAAATTTAGGATAAATAATGAAACTACTTAAGTCTGCTTTGGCTTTAGCAATGGGCTTCACCAGTGCTGCAAGCCTCGCAAGCGATACCATCACTATTGAAGACATCCCAAAGATCCAATCGGTAAGCTCAACGTCGGTGAGTCCTGACGGCGAACTCGTTGCTTTTACTCGCTCGGTACCGCGCGAGCTTTACGTTGACCAAAATGGTTCTAATTACAGTGAACTTTATGTGGTTGACGACGAAGGTGTAGAGCGCCCATTTATCACCGGTAAAGTGAGCATCTCAAGCATCTCTTGGTCGGCCGACGGTCAGTTCATTTATTTCCTAACCAAGAAAAAAGAAGACAAGCAACGCGCCCTTTATCGCATCGCGGTAAACGGTGGGGAAGCACAGAAAGTGCTTTCACTAAAAGGAACTGGGATCTCGGCTTATAGTCTAAGCCCTGATGGCAAACAGGTTGCAATCCTTGCAATGCCAGCTGCCGATAAGTCAGAAAAAGAGCTGAAAAAGCTTGGTTTTATGGCTGAAGTGTATGAACTGGGTTTAAAAAACAAACAGCTTCATATCATTGATCTTGCAGCGTCAGAAAAACCATTGACCCCAGCGGCACTAAACATCGAAGGTTATGTTAGTGAAATAAACTGGGCTGACGATGCCTCTAAATTACTGGTAAAAACCCAGCCTACAGCGCTTATTGATGACAAGTATATGAAGTCACAATGGCATGTACTTGATGCAAAAACACAACAAATTACCACTTCGTTCAAAACAGAAGGTAAGCTTGGTACCGCAGAGTTTTCTCACGATGGTAAATACATCGCGATTTTAGGCGCTGAAGACAAGCATGACCCGGCAACTGGTCGCTTATACCTTGCCGATGCACAAAGCGGCAAAGTAGAAGAGTGGATCCCAAACTTTATGGGTCACATCGGTGATTTTGAGTGGTCAAACCGCAAAAACCAGCTGACTTTTGTCGCAAACGTCGGCGCTGAGAGTTTTGTTGGCCAAATTAAAGTTGGCTCAAACAAATACAAGAAGCTTATCAAAGAAGGTAAGTTTATCGCATCGAACCTATCTATCTCTGACTCAGACAAAACCATTGCCCTACGTGCAAATACCGCTAAGCACCCAAATGAAGTGTTTGTGATCCGCTCAAGCAAGGCAACTCGTCTATCAAACTCAAACCCGTGGTTAGACAACAAACGTTTTGCAAAACAAGAGGCTATTAACTTCAAAGCCCGCGATGGCGTTGAAATTGGTGGCGTATTAATTTATCCACTTGATTACCAAGAAGGTACACGTTATCCACTGATCATGTCGGTGCACGGTGGCCCTGAAAGCCACGATAAGAATGGCTGGCTCACGAGCTATTCAGATCCGGGTCAAATGGGCGCAGCACGCGGCTATGCGGTATTCTATCCAAACTACCGTGGTTCGACAGGTAAAGGCGTTGATTACTCAAAACTTGGCCAAGGCGACTACGCAGGTAAAGAGTTTGACGACTTAGTAGATATGAAAGAATACCTAGTCAATACCGGTTTAGTAGACACTAAGCGTGTTGGTATTACTGGTGGCTCTTACGGCGGTTATGCCTCAGCTTGGGGTGCTACAAAACTAACCGAACACTTTGCAGCAAGCGTGATGTTTGTTGGGGTAACGAACCAACTATCTAAGTTTGGTACTACCGATATCTCAAACGAAATGTACTTAGTGCACGCTCGCTCTTACCCTTGGGATAAGTGGCAGTGGTACCTAGAGCGCAGTCCGATTTACTGGGCTGGTCAATCAAAGACGCCATTACTCATTATGCATGGTAAAGATGACCCGCGAGTACACCCAGCACAGTCTATGGAGCTATATCGCTATATGAAAGTGCAAGGTAAAGACGTACGTCTAGTTTACTATCCAGGCGAAGGCCACGGTAACCGCAAAGCTGCGGCTCAATACGATTACAGCTTGCGCTTGATGCGCTGGATGGACAACTACCTAATCGAAGGCAAAAAAGACATGCCAGATTATGAAATTGACCACGCGGCGAAGCTAAAAGCCGTTAAAGACGCGAATAAATAAGTAAGCCAGCTTATTGTTTGGGGGCGCGAATTTGCGCCCTTTTTTATCAGGGAAAAAGATATTGCAATTAACTACAATCAAACTCGACACCGAGCGATTCACACTTAGACCCCTAACCTCACAAGACGCCGAAGCGCTATTTGCCATATTCTCAGACGCAGACGTCATGCGCTATTGGAACACGCCACCTTGGGAATGCCTTGAGGATGCAACGCAATTTATCAAGCAATCACATGAAGATTTGACTACGCAACAAGCGATCACACTGGCCATTGTTTCGAAAAGTGATGAAATATTAATTGGTAAATGTTTACTTTTTAGCTGGGATAAAGAGTCACGTCGCGCCGAAATTGGCTTTGGTATTGCCAAATCTCACTGGGGGCAAGGTGTCATTCAAGAAGCGGGCTCTGCACTCATTAACTATGCTTTTTCAACACTGCAGTTGAGGCGTATTGAAGCTGAAATTGATCCCGCTAATATCGGCTCAGCCAAAGTGCTAACAAAACTTGGATTTACTAAAGAAGGTCACTTACGTGCTCGCTGGGAAATTGCTGGTGAAGTCTCAGACTCTGCACTATTCGGCTTACTTGCAAGCGACCTTCAATATAAAGCAAAGACTAATACCCAAAGGTCTAGATAACGCGTTACCTTTGTTTGTATTGGGTTTTGCAATATCCGCGATTGACCGCTTTGCTTCTAAGTTTAATATGCTTAGTGTTACGGCCATTTACTCGTTGCCGCCATAGCCTAAAACTGCTGGGTTTTAGGCTACAACGCATCAATTTGATCACTTCAGGTTCACTGAGCTCAAACTGTCGTTCGATAGCTTCAAATGGTGTCCTATCCTCCCACGCCATTTCAATGATCCTGGAAATTTCTGAGTCACTAAATTGCACTTGCTTAACCTTCCCCTAATTAAAAGCAAAGATACGTAGCGAGTAGCTCATTAGATTAAAAATACTTACGTCCAATCAATATTCCCATCGCAATGCCGATAGGTAAGGTGTACATGATTTGCCCAGATGCAACGCCCACGGCTGTGCCAATTCCTGCGCCGATAGCCAGCCCCAGACCTATTTTTCGATTGGCATTTTGTTTATCACATTTCATTGATTGTTCCATCATTTAAGCCAGTAGTTAATGTGGCAAAGTAATGAAGAAATGTAAACCACCTTATTTGCTTAACAATCAGTGCCCGTCACGCTTAAACCAAGCCTGTAAAAACTCGATACATTGAAGTACCGCGGCTGGCACAAATTGGCGTGCGGGATACAGTGCGTATAAGGCTAGCGTTGGCTTGTCAGCGTGCTGCAAAATACTGACTATCTCACCCTTTTCAAGTGCTTCTCTACAGGCAAATTCAGGTAAAACCCCTATTCCCAAATGGCTTTTAATTGCCTGCAACATAAAAAGGACATTGTTCACTTTAAGGGAGCCTTTTATTCGCACACCTTCGTCTAATGGCCATAAGTTCCTGCGTTTTGAATAGCTGTATTCAAAACAATTATGATGAATTAAATCTTGTGCTGATTCGATAGCAGGGTGACTCGCTAAATATTGTGGTGAGGCGCATACATGATAGCTAAATTGAGTAATTTCTTTTCCTATATAACTTGAGTCAAACGGGCGACTGGAAGCCCGAAAACCTAAATCGAATCCCTGTTCTACTAAGTCGATATCCTCATCTCCTAAATGTATTTCAAGGTCGACATCGGGATACGCTTGCATAAAATCGGCGAACATTGCTGCCAAGTCAGTGATCCCAAGCACCATTGGCACATTCACCTTTAGCTTACCTTTTGGTGCTTGCTGCGACTCTTGTATGAAGGTGTCTGCATCCTCTAACTTATTGAGAATATCCTTAGCACGCTGCAAATAGCCTTCTCCCACATGCGTGAGCTGCAAATTGCGCGTGGTGCGATGTATAAGCCGCGCACCAAGCTCAGCTTCTAGTCGGCTGATCTCCTTACTGATCATGGATTTGGATGTATTATATTGCTCTGCAACACGAGTAAAACTGCGTACCTCAGCCAGTTTTACAAACATTTCTATCGCTCGTAGCTTATTCATACTTTCCTTGATTATTGTTTCCACTATGTGAACTCTTGGTTCTCATTGTAGCTATATATCAAACAACATCTAGTTTATACACTGAGCTTGTCTTTTAGCCAAGAAGCAAATGAGGAAAACCATTATGTATACGTTATATTACTTACCAGGTGCTTGTGCGCTAGCAACGCAAGTCATATTAAGAGAATTAAAACAACCCTTCGAACTGGTTGACAAACGCGGTGTTGATAACTTTGTAGCCATTAACCCAACAGGTAAAATCCCGGTTCTTAACGATGGCGAAAACTGCTTAGTAGAAGGCGCTGCAATCCTACTTTATCTACTCAATAAACACGAAAATAACCTTCTTCCTCAAGCTGATGTTCTTCAAAAGCAACAAGCGATAGAAAACATTCTGTTTGCCAATGCTACTATGCACCCGGCTTACAATCGTCTGTTTTTTGCCACAGGCGCAATCGCTGTTGAGCATGCACGCCAGCCATTTTTAGAAGCGGCAGCGGTTGCCATCAACGAATTATGGGTGTTAGTCGAGAAAAAGTTAGCGCAGCAATCATTTTTAGGCGGCGATCAGGTTTCCACTGCGGATATCATGCTGGCTGTATATGCGCGTTGGGGCGCCTATTTTCCAGTCGACATTATCATTCCAGAAAAAGTCAGCAAAATGTTAGCTGCAGTTGAGGCAAGGCCCAGCTTTATCGCCTCGATAGCAGCTGAACAAGCACACAGTACAGACGCATGAGCTTAATATGACTAAGCCTATTTTCAAACTACAGGATTTAGACAAAGTAACTGCGGTTATTCAACAATATTTTGACGGGCTACACCAAGGAGATATTAAAAAGTTGGATGCAGTTTTCCACGTTGACGCGGTACTCAAAGCTCCTGGAATGAGGCGCACCAAATCACAGTGGCTAGATTTGGTTTCATCTCGACAAACGCCCGAAAGCCAAAGCGCTGCTTTTAATTACCGTATTTTGTCGGTGGATGTTGTAAACCATCAAGCAATGGTCAAGCTGTATTGCCCACTGTTTGAACATCACTATATCGACTTTATTGGTTTACTTAAAGAAGATGGACAATGGCGTATCGTCAACAAAATGTATGATGATCTGTAGGAGATAACCAATGCCAATCATCAATATTAAAATCACGAAGGAAGGCGTTACACCTGCTCAGAAGCAAGCCTTAATAAAAGGTGCAACTCAGCTTATGGTGGATGTCCTTGATAAAGCGCGATGATCTGTAGGAGGTAACCTGTGCCAATCATCAATATTAAAATCACTAAGGAAGGCGTTACACCTGCTCAGAAGCAAGCCTTAATAAAAGGTGCAACTCAGCTTATGGTGGATGTCCTTGATAAAGCGCCACAAGTTACTTTTGTTGTCATAGAAGAAGTTGAAACTGACGACTGGGGAATAGGGTTTGATCAAGTCTCTATGTTGAGACAGCAAAACTTAAGTCCTAAATGACGCAATAAAAAAGAGGCATCAGATGGTGCTTCTTTACCTGCAAAGACAATTTTCTTGAAAAAGAATCTTATAAAATTCAGGTAAATAAAAACTTTTTTAAAAAAGTTTCTTGAAAAATATTTGCCTCGTCCATAGATAGTATTGTGAGGACGCCGACAGGGTCCCAACCCAAACTAAGTAAATGTTTTATATGCTATTTATTGGCTTTAATTGAAGCAATAAATAGCTTAATTATCGCTTTATGAGGATACAAATTATGCGTACAGTAGACCTATCTCCACTTTATCGTTCATTCATCGGTTTTGACCATTTAGCACAGCTAATGGATGCAGCATCACGCAACGAAAAGCAACCAAGCTTTCCACCATATAACATTGAAGCCACCGGTGAAGACAAGTACCAAATTACCATGGCTGTTGCCGGATTTACCGAGCAAGAGCTTAGCCTTGAGTCAGAAAACAATACTCTGACAGTCAAAGGCGAAAAGCAAAACAAAGAAGACAAAGCTGAGCGTAAATTTATCCATCAAGGCATCGCAGAGCGTAACTTTGAGCGTAAATTCCAACTTGGCGATCACGTCAAGGTGATTGGCGCAGGACTTGAAAACGGCCTGTTAGTTATTGACCTTGAGCGCGAAATTCCAGAAGCACTCAAGCCGAGAAAGATTGAAATTGGCAAAGGCAATCTCATCGAAAATAAATAATCGATTGAGATCACTTCCCCCTGTTTTTACATGATGTCACGTTTCTAAGTCGCCCTCGGGCGACTTTTTTGTTTTGAGTTAGCAGCGTATATATCTATACTACCTAATTGGCGACTTAGGACTAACCATCAAACATAAAAACACAAAGATCGCTGCGTAAAGCATCTCCTACTTCGCAGTGCTAGATTTTTAAAGGTAGCACTTTAATTGGCATGGAGTTTCGATAAGTAAAAGCGACTTGCTGGGTAGATTGAGGTGTGATTTTTATGTAGAGCACCATTTATACTGACAGCAACCGGAAGAGGAGTGTCGCCTAGCTTTCTCTCTACGTTGAGCTTCACGAGCAGCTTGATTACTAGCTCTGTCGATTGCTTTAACAACCTTTATTGCAGTTCTTAAACCGCTTCCTCGTCTAGCCAATGTTACTCTTTTTTACATGGCTAAAGCAGGTTTATCAGACTTTCGATTAGGGGAAAAAGAATATCTAAGCGTGACTTAATGTTTATCTATTCAATCAAGTTTCACTCTATATTAATACTCGCCGTCTTAATGGGCGTTTGCGGCTCGCTGAGCATAAAAAAATAACGAAAAACAAAAAAAGCTTGGCTATTAAGCCAAGCTTTGGGTGCGGTGCGAATAACCGCCTTACTCTTACCGACTATGATCCTTCACTTTACTTCCCTAATGACATCCAAACTCTCAATTTGGAGCTCAAAGATTCTGATAGCGATGCCTCGCTGTAAGTATTCCTTTATACCAGTTTGTTTAAACTTGCCCGAAAAAGGCGCTTAGTTGAACAAATCAGTAATGTTGCCAAATAACTCAACAATAATCATAATCTTTGAACTCTATTCCCTGCTCCCTGACATCAGTTCCTTTTCCTCTGTCACTCCCTTGCGCAGGTAAATCTACTTCTCCAGCTCTAATTAGCCTTTAAAGTTTGCGAATTCTGTTTCGCTTAGCTCGCCGTTTGCATCAACGTCTAGCGCTTTAAATTGCTCTGCAAGTGCAGTGTGTGCTTGTGCTTCACTCATGCTGATTGTGCCGCTTTGATCTGTATCTAGCGCTGCGAAGTCTTCACCCGCCATTGCATTAACAGAAGCAAAAGATAAACCTGTGATTGAAAGTGCAATTAGTACGTTTTTCATCATTTATTCCTCAAAAATTTAAATACTGTTCGTTTTATAAAATTGGAGGGCTACTGTTTAGCCTTTAAAGTTTGCGAATTCTGTTTCGCTTAGCTCGCCGTTTGCATCAACGTCTAGCGCTTTAAATTGCTCTGCAAGTGCAGTGTGTGCTTGTGCTTCACTCATGCTGATTGTGCCGCTTTGGTCTGTATCTAGCGCTGCGAAGTCTTCACCCGCCATTGCATTAACAGACGCGAAAGATAAACCTGTGATTGAAAGTGCAATTAGTACGTTTTTCATCATTTATTCCTCAAAAATTTAAATACTGTTCGTTTTATAAAATTGGAGGGCTACTGTTTAGCCTTTAAAGTTTGCGAATTCTGTTTCGCTTAGCTCGCCATTTGCATCAGCGTCTAGCGCTTTAAATTGCTCTGCAAGTGCAGTGTGTGCTTGTGCTTCACTCATGCTGATTGTGCCGCTTTGATCTGTATCTAGCGCTGAGAAGTCTTCACCCGCCATTGCATTAACAGAAGCAAAAGATAAACCTGTGATTGAAAGTGCAATTAGTACGTTTTTCATCATTTATTCCTCAAAAATTTAAATACTGTTCGTTTTATAAAATTGGAGGGCTATTGATTAGCCTTCAAAATTTGCGAATTCTGATTCACTTAACTCGCCGTCAGCGTTACCGTCTAGCTGAGTAAATTGCTCAACAAGATTGGGATTTACTTTCGCTTCGCTCATGCTGATTGTGCCACTACCATCGGCATCGTATTTGGCAAAGTCGTCACCAGCTATCGCATTAACTGATGCCATTGATAGACCCGCTAGGGAAACTGCTACTAGTAGATTTTTCATCATATTCTCCTTAAAATTTAGTCTTGGCGGAGAGTCCGAAGACTCACCGATACCAAACTTTCAAATTAGCCTTCAAAGTGCTCGTACTCTGACTCGCTTAGCTCGCCGTTACCGTCAACATCAAGTGTCTTGAATTGCTCAGCTAACTTAGGGTTAACCTGCGCCTCACTCATGCTGATCGTGCCGCTGCCATCTGTGTCGTACTTTTCGAAGTCATCCATCGCCATTGCCGATGCTGAAACTAATGTCATACCTGTAATTGAAAGTGCTGCTAGTAAATTTTTCATGATCTTCTCCTAAACGATTAAAGTGATGCGATAACTGGGCGAATTAACCTTCGTAGTTATCAAATTCTGCTTGGCTTAGTTGACCGTCTTGGTCAGCGTCTAGCTCGTTGAATTGAGCAAGAAGGCCTTCATCTGCTTTTGCTTCTTCAATAGAGATGTAACCGTCACCATTCATGTCTAATTTGTCGAAATCCGTGTTTGCGTGTGCACCTACTGATGCCAAAGTCATTACTGCTGCTGATACTGCGATTGCTAAATTTTTCATCGTGCTTTCCTCGTAAGATTAAAAACTAAATTCTGTGTTAAACATTTTGCTGTTAAAGCTAAAACTGATTTTGCATTTGTTTTTGCGTTTCGTTTTTCGCTTTCGAGATAACTATTCCAACTTTGATGCCAACATTGAAAAAATACCGTTTATCAATGAGTTAAGTTAAATCACTTAAAAAGATTAAGGTTGGATTAAGGCTGACTGTTGCTAAATGGCAACAGTTAAAAAAGCGAAAAATAAAAAGTCTTTATTTTTCTTGAAGTTAGATTGTCGCAGCTTTGCAACAGGTAAATTTTTGGGTAGAAAATTTTGCAAATCTCGCAACACCATTTGATTGAAATTTGTGCACCCTTTTAAAGGATTTAGCATCGTGAAAAAAATTTTTTCTCAGTCATTACAAAAACAGGCACTTATTGCCATGTTTATTGGTGTGCTTCCAATACTCACATTGACTTTGTGGTACGCCCAGGCACTGTCCAAAAACCAACAAAAAACACAGGATATTTATAATAAAAATCAAAAACTTATTCTTGAATACAATTTTGTGAAAGCAGATATCAGTGCGCTTGAAAAAGCACTGCAAAATAATCAGCTGCTGCAAAGTGAAACACTGCAAGAAAGCATCGAGCAGAAGTGGCAAAATACCAAAAAACGCATTCAATTATTAAAAATAAATCTACCCGACTCGCTGTTTGTTGCTAAATGGCGACAATTCGCGCCAGATGAAATCAATGCCACTTCAAAAGCTGAAGAGTTCCAACAATTGGTTAAGGTGCTTAATCAATTCGAGGAAAGCTTTCAACAAACACTTAATAAGCGCTTATCAGATCAAGAATCCCATTTCGTGCAGCTGCAAACATGGTTTATGTTTGGTCTCGTTATCTTGCTACCCACCCTTATCGTGATCAGCATCTTTTTGATCAACCGGATTTGTCAGCAACTTAATCAGGTAGAATCTGCGGTATCTGAGGTAGGTAAAGGTAATTTTGATAAGTCGGTTGAACTCTCTGGCAGTCATGAATTGCAGCAATTGGGTGACAGGCTAAATTGGTTAAGGCTCGAACTTAAGCGTATTCAACAACAAAAAGAAACCTTCTTGCGCCATGTTACTCATGAGCTTAAAACCCCTTTAGCATCGCTAAACGAAGGAAGCAGCTTATTAAATAGTGGATTGCTAGGAGATGTTAATCCAAAACAACAACGTATTCTCATCATTATGGAAAACTCTGTTGCAAAGCTTGGCTCATTGATCGATGATTTGCTCAGCTATAGTGCAGCCAGTCACCCAGATAGTCTACATCACGACGCCGAAATGAATCTTATCCAAGAGGAAGTCTCTAAGCATCTTGGCGATAAGCTAGGAAAGACTGATGTGATAGTGAACTGGCAAAATCATGATGAGCTAAAAGTGCCTTATCTTCCGTGCAAATTAGTGTTAACTCAGTTAGTGAGCAATGCCATCGATCATGCTAAAAGCAATGTCACTATTTCAATTGAAGAGCAAAATGGTGATGTATTGTTGATAGTCCGTGACGATGGTGATGGCATCGACGTCAATGAGGCCGATTCATTATTCCAACCGTTTGTTCGTGGTGAGAAAAATAAAAATAATAATGGCAGTGGCTTAGGTTTAGCCATTGTCTCTGAGTGTGTGAAGCAATTAAAAGGCGATGTGAAATGGCTATCAGTAGAATCTGGCGCCAGTATTCAAGTCGCCTTTCCAAAAAGGGATCCAAAATGAAATACATCGCATTAAGTATCACGCTATTTTTGCTCAGTGGTTGTGCCACAACAGAGCAAAAGGTCGAGCAAACAAAGCAGTTTATTGGCCCTGTAAAAACAGAAACCAGCGCTAAATTTGTGCCTTTAGCTGAGGTGATCAAAGCCTTAGTCAGCCAGTGCGCTAAAAAACATAACGTGACATTTAACGATTACTATAAAGGTGCGCTGCACTTACAAGGCTTTATTCACACCTATTGCGGTACAGACTCAACAACCAAGCAACTTAAAGCCATTGAAGAAGTAAAACTACAAGATTACTGGCCAGAAGATTACAACATTTGGTTTGAGTCGTTAGCTTGGCATACCCAAAGCCTTCGTGAGCAAAAAATCAGTAATTATTACTCTGACAATAAGGCGCAACAGCACCAAGAGCAATTGTTACAAACCCAAAAGCAGCTTGCCGAGCTGAAACAAAAGCTTGCCGACATAGAAAAACAACGTTTAGAAACCGATCTTTCTGAAAACCCATCACTTGAGGAGGATTCACTATGAGTCAAACACAACAAGGCGCAAAGTTACTTTTAGTGGATGACGATACATCTTTAACTGAGCTACTGGCCATGCGTTTAGAAAGTCACGGCTACGAAGTTGAAGTTGCGCACCGCGGTACGCAAGCGTTAAATATCCTCAAGCAAATGCCTATCGACTTGGTCATCACCGATTTGAAGATGGCACACATGAACGGCTTTGAACTTAATGAGCAAATAAAGAAGTATTATACCGGCATGCCCGTTGTGATGATGACCGCTCACGGCTCTATTCCTGACGCTGTTGACGCCATGCAACAAGGCTTTGTGAGCTTTTTAACCAAGCCCATTGACTCTCAGCAAATGCTCGATGTCATCAATGAGGCGCTTGCAGGAAAAGTAAGAACCGCACAAACTTCGGATCCAAATAACTTCCATGGATTGTTATTCCAAAGTGCCGCAATGCGTCAATTGGTACAGCAAATTCAGGCGCTAGCCAGCAGCAACGCAAACATTCTTATCCAAGGCGAGAGCGGTACCGGTAAAGAAGTGACAGCAAAAGCAATCCATTTGGCCAGTAACCAAGCGCAGGGCCCATTTATTGCAATTAACTGTGGCGCAATGCCCGCTCACCTGTTGGAGTCTGAACTATTCGGCCATAAAAAAGGCGCGTTTACCGGCGCGGTGAGCGACAAAGAAGGCTTAGTACAAGCAGCAGATGGTGGCACCCTATTCCTCGACGAAATTGGTGATATGCCGCTTGATTTACAAGTTAAGCTACTGCGTGTTTTACAAGAACGTACCGTTCGCCCTGTGGGCGGCCAAACCGAGCACAAGGTCAATGTTCGTTTTGTCTCTGCAAGCCATAAGAACATTCAAAGCGCCGTTGCCGAAAAGCAATTTCGTGAAGATTTATACTATCGCTTAAACGTGGTATCTGTTGAAATCCCAAGTCTAAGAGAGAGATTGGAAGATATTCCACTACTTGCATCACGCTTCTTAAGTGCACTTAGCGATGGCGAAAAGCAATTTAACCAACAAAGTATTACGCATTTGTTGAATTATCATTGGCCGGGTAACATCCGTCAGCTCCATAATATCGTAGAGCACTGTGTTGCTATTACTCCGGGTAAAATGATCACTGAAGATATCGTACAAAAAGCCCTGCCTAAGGATAAAGAGCAGAATGCGTTTACGGGGTTAAATGAAGCAAAACGCCAATTTGAGTATGACTACATCCAAAAAGTACTGGCGCTTTGCGAAGGGAATGTATCGGAAGCTGCAAAACTTGCGCAACGTAATCGCTCTGATTTTTACAAATTACTTAAAAAACATGAGATCCAATGCTAAACCTATTAGAGGGGTAAAATTAGTTTTAATTTCTGAAGCGCGTTGATTGGTCAAATTTACCACTGCAAAGTGTTTATAATACGGATTTGAACGAGCCACCCCGTGGCTCAGATTTTGCCCTGAGAATATGCGCTCCTCCTAGGAGCATAATAAAAACACTCGGATAGTTAAGGGTTGTCTGTATGAAAATGCGCAAAAAGCTCATTATTAGCTTTGTTCTCACTGTGATCATTCCTATTTTAGCGATTTCTGTGGTCAGCATTTCTCAGACCAAAAGTGACTCTCTCGATAAATTTCTTGATGCATCCGGCAATGAGATACGGCAAGCCGAACAGTCTTTTGTACTGTTTTTTGAGCAGATGAAGAAAAATGCGCGCTTCCTCGCCGAGTCTAAGGCCGTGCAGCAAGTAAGCCAAGATACCACTACTTATTTTGGTGCAGAGAAGCCCATGACCCCGCTACAAAACGGTCAAACAGAAGCCAATATTTTTGAGCTTTACCGCGCATTTGGGCAAACCCATGAAGAATTACTGTTTGTGTATCTTGGCACTGGTTCCGGTGGTTTTATTCAGTATCCTGCAGAGCCCCTTGGCGATTACGATCCAAGAAAACGCCCTTGGTATCAAAATGCTTCAAAAGATCCAAGCAAAGTTATCCTTACCGAGCCTTATCAAGGGGTAACGGGGCAAGCCATGGTCTCGGTTGCCACAGGTATAAAGCATGATGGCAAAGTGATTGGCGTGCAATCATTAGATGTAACACTCGCTACACTGACCGATATTGTTAGCAATATTCGTCTTGGGGAGTCTGGGTATTTAATCCTCCTTGATGCCGACGGCACTGTACTTGCCGATCCTAAAAATAAAAATAACAACTTTAAACACATTAAAGATCTCACTAGCCCACTCTACGAGGCTATACGAAACGCCACAAACGAACCCTACCTTACCATTGAAACTGATAACAAAACCTATGACGCTAAGATTTATCGCTCCGACACTCTTGGCTGGCAATTTATCGCGGTGATTGATGAAGATGAAATCTTGGCTTCAGCTTACGATATGACGATTAGTATCACTATTATCGCGTTCATCATGGTAATTCTGTTTATTATCATTGCAATAACGCTTGCCAATAAGATAGTTGAACCTATTGAAATGGTGTCTGAAGGCTTAAAAGAGATAGCACAAGGTGAAGGCAATCTTTCTAAACGTTTAAAAGTCGTCACCCATGATGAAATTGGGGAGCTGGCCGCGTGGTTCAATAAATTTTTGGACTCAATTAACTCGCTCGTAAAAGATATTCAAAGCAATGCCTCGACATTGAATGATGCTGCGTTAGGATCACAAAAAAGTATCAACGACATCCGTAATCAATGCCATACGCAGGCCGAAGACTCCGCCAGCGCGACTACGACTACCGAAACCGTGGAGCAGCTTGCCACCGAAATTAGTGAAAGCTGCAGTCATACTTTAGAGGATGTCGTCACTGCGGACGATCACGCTCAGCGTGGTAACAGCACAATAGAAAGTACCGTATCGCAGGTTGCGAGGCTTAATCATTCGTTGGCTGAGTCCGCCAACGCCATGAACCAACTCGAAAGTGAAAGCCAAGATATCACTAATATTTTAGGGGTGATCCGTTCTATCGCAGAGCAAACTAATCTTTTGGCATTAAATGCAGCGATTGAGGCTGCCCGTGCAGGTGAACAAGGTCGGGGCTTTGCAGTGGTTGCTGATGAGGTAAGAACGCTTGCGCAGCGCTCACATGACGCCACACAGGAAATAGAGCAAGTGTTAACTAACCTCATCGCACAAACGAGGACGGTATCGGCCCAAATGACGTCGAGCGTAGGCGAGTCTGAGACAGCTATCAAACAATCACAAAGCGCTCAGCAAGCGTTTACTGATATCGCTCAGGCAGTGTCGAGAATTAAAACTTCGGTTTCAAATATAGCGTCACAAGCCTCATTACAAGGAGAAAATGCAGGCCACACTAGACGTTTGATTGACTCGGTGGATGTTTCCGTACGACAAGTCGGAGAAGAAACGGCAGCATTAAACGCAGGTGCTGACCAATTAGTTAGCTTAGCCAAAGACTTAGAGCGTTTGGTTGGCCGCTTTGATATTAATTAAGTCGCTTACGTTTCGAATGGCTAAACCCAGTCTCTACAATTGTTACAAAATATCGTCTCAATTAGTTGTCCTTATAATAAGAACTAGATAGACTCGATGGATGGATTGATTTATTACAGAAGAATAAAAATGAAGAAATTTAAATTTACATTAGTAGCAGCATCTTTGGTTGCTGTACTTGGTTGTCAAGAAGCGCCATCTCAAAACGCAACATCTGACGTTAAAGCAGAACAGTCCGCAGCCGTTGTGGCACCAGTTGCAGAAAAGATCCCACACAAGACGACCATTCACGGTCAAGAACTTGTCGATAATTATCACTGGCTACGAGACGATACTAGAAGCGATGAAAAGGTGCTGTCACACTTAACCAAAGAAAATGCCTATACCGACAGCAAGCTCGTAAACACAGAGCAACTACAACAAACCTTATTTGAAGAAATAAAGAACAAAGTGGTTAAAGATGACCGCAGCGTGCCGGTACTAAACGGCAGTTATTATTATTTTAGTGCCACTGAGGGTGACAAAGAATACTTCACTTATTACCGCAGTGAACACAAAGATGGTAAAAATGCGGAAGCTATCTTTGATGCGAATATCCGCGCTGAAGGTCAAAACTACTACGGTGTTGGTGGTATTTCCGTTTCAACCAACGAAAATCTATTAGCTTTTGCTGAAGATACAGTAAGTCGTCGAATTTATACTATCCGAATCAAAGATTTAACAACAGGTAAGTTACTGGACGATACAATCGAAGGTGCGTCAGGCCCTATCGTTTGGGCGAACGATAACAAGACCGTCTATTACATCAAAAAAGATCCGGTTACTTTGCTCGGTTATCAAGTATTCCGTCATACTCTAGGCACAGCGCAAAGCACAGATGAACTGATTTACGAAGAAAAAGATAACAGCTATTACACCTATATCTCAAAGAGTAAAGACAAGAGCAAAATATACATTCACCATTCCAGCACCGAGGCATCAGGCGTTTCTTTACTAGACGCAGATAATGCAAAAGCAACTCCTGAGCGCTTTATTCCAAGAGAAAGTGGTCATGAATATAGCATTGCTAAACTTGGCGACTGGTACTATATCCACACCAACAAAGGTGCCGTAAACTTTAAGCTGATGCGCGTTAAAGCCAGTGATGCAAGTGATATTTCAAAATGGCAAACCGTTGTACCGCACAATGCCGATGCAAAACTAGATAGCTTTGAGCTATTTAATCAGCACCTTGTTTACGAAACGCGTGAAAATGGCCTTAGCCAAATCACCGTATTAGATTTAGATAATAACGAAAGCAAGCGTTTAACCTTTAACGACCCGGCTTACGCAGTGTATTTAACTGGTAATGCAAATTTAGACGCAGGCGCAGTAAGAATTGGTTATCAGAGTATGACGACCCCGGCTTCTGTGTATGATGTCGACCTTGCTAGTTTAGACAAAACACTATTAAAGCAAGACAAAGTATTGGGTGACTTTGCACCTGAAAACTACCAATCTGAACGTATTTTTGTCACCGCACGTGACGGCATAAAAGTACCAGTTTCAATTGTTTATCGTAAAGATAAGTTTAAGCAAGATGGTTCTAACCCGCTACTACAATACGGTTATGGTTCATACGGTTCTAATGTTGAGCCAACTTTCTCTATAAGCCGTTTAAGCCTTTTAGATCGTGGTTTTGTCTATGCTATTGCGCATATTCGTGGTTCAGAAACGCTTGGCCGTCCTTGGTATGATAACGGCAAAAAATTAAATAAAAAGAACACCTTTAACGACTTTGTTGATGTCACAAAAGCACTCGTTGAGCAAAAATATGGTGATGCTTCACGTATTTATGCCAGAGGTGGCAGCGCAGGTGGCCTATTAATGGGTGCAGTCATTAACCAAGCGCCGGAACTATATGATGGTGTACACGCAGCTGTACCATTTGTTGACGTGATCAATACCATGCTGGACGAAACGCTACCGCTGACCACAAATGAGTACGACGAATGGGGCAACCCAAATGAGAAGACGTATTTTGATTACATGCTGTCTTACTCACCTTACGATCAAGTTAAAGCCCAAGCATATCCAAACCTGCTTGTAACCACGGGTTTGCATGATTCTCAGGTGCAGTACTTCGAGCCTGCGAAATGGGTCGCTAAGCTACGCGAATACAAAACAGATGATAATCTACTGCTTCTAAAAACTGATATGGAAGCCGGCCACGGTGGTGCGTCTGGTCGCTTTAAGCGTATCCACGATGTCGCATTAAGTTATAGTTTCTTTATCGCACTCGCTGAAAATAAACTGTAATCATCGGTCGTATCATACAAGGAGGCTTCAGCCTCCTTTGACTACCTCTTGCTAAACTATTCAACTAACTTTCTTTAGTACACATCTGCCCTAAAAAGATCTAAATAACCTGAGGTTTGGATAAGGAATGTTCCAACTCATTGTTGCTAAAGCACAACTTAGTTTTTTCCTTGTCTAGCCAGAGAGTTTTAGGGAAAACACCGCTTCCGCGTCCTGCTCTCGCTAAGGTACCTACATCCTGTAGGCAAGGCGAATTTACGCACCAATAGCTGGCTATTGGAAGTGAATTCAACGCAGTTAGCGCTAAAACTGGCTGCTAGAAAGGCATTAATTATCCGCAGCTCAGGTTAAATATACTTTAGCAGTGTCAATACCTAAGTACTTCAATCAAGCAACAATGAAGCATATTAAATAAGTAAATATTAGGCATTTATAGCCTAAGCTCTCATAACACAAGTTTAGTACCTTCACCTAACAAACTCGCTATTTGTTGGCTATATTTAAAAAATGACTACTACGTACATAAGTGAAAAATGAATTTATTTCGCTTGGTTTTTATTTGCTGCTGTATTTTTCTGCCGCTCTTATCTAACGCCGTTCCCCATAAACCTGAATACTCAGCACCTATCAAGGTAACCATTTTGGTCGACGATGCTTATCCGCCTTATAGTTATCAAATTAACGGCGAGCTTTATGGCATCTATGTCGATATTGTAAAGCAAGCAGCGCGTTTGCTGAGTCATGAATATCAAGTTAACTTGCAAGCGGTACCATGGAAGCGAGGCGTTTCCTCAATGGCATCCGGCGAAGCAATGGCATTAATGCCACCTTATATTCATATCAAAAAACGCCCCTATATCTGGCCGTATTCCATTCCCCTTCAAGAAGAGGTGGTGGTTGCCTTTTGCAATCAAGGGATCACCTTAAAGCACTTGCCTCATGTAAAACCAGAAAGAGTACTTAATATTGGCATTAATGCCGGTTATATCATCTTAGATGAAAGCCTAATGGAAGCGCAAAAACAAGGACTTATTCAACTTTGGGAAAACAAAAGCACACGTTCAAATATCGAAAAGCTCGCACGTGGGCGCGTTGATTGTTACGTCAATGATCGACTTTCCACTTTACTTGGTATTAATAAAATGTCGCAGATAACACCAAGTTTAAACACCAGTAATATTGTTGAAGATAAAATAGTAATGCGTCGCACTGCCCACATTGGGTACTTGAAAGGGTTTGAAGAAAAATATCCATTTAAACAAGATTTTATCCTAAAGATGGATGCTGCATTGAGGCAGGTAATAGACAACGCAGCAGCGGCAGACGAATGAATCTGCACGCATGATAAAACACCTTAAGCCACTGCTTTATAGAAATAAACAAAAAATAGAACAAAAAGGATGGATCATGATTAAATTAGTAAGAAATTCATTCACTGCGATCGCGCTTGGATTGATAAACATTTCAAACGCACAAGCTGATGACGTTGAGTTTAAGTTGCAAGAGGTTGCAAGGGGCCTTCATGTGCTATTTGGGCAAGGCGGTAATATTGCCATAAGTTCGGGCTCAGATGGCGTTTATATCGTCGATGATCAGTTCGCTAAACTCAGTGAACAAATTAAAGCAAAAATCAAAACAATCCAACCCAATGCACCTGAGTTTGTTATTAATACCCATCATCATGGCGACCATACAGGAGGCAACGAAAATTTCGCACAAGCGGGCAGCCATGTTATCGCGCATCACAATGTATACAAGCGGTTAGAACAAAAACATGGTAACGGTTCTGACTACTTGCCAACCTTGACATTTGGCAGTGATATGAAGCTCCACTTTAACCAAGAGCATGCTCACTTGTGGCATTATCATCACGCCCATACCGATGGCGATGCAGTGATCTTTTTTGACCGAGCAAATGCCGTACATATGGGCGATATCTATTTTAATTTAGGCAGCTTACCTTTTGTCGATGTCGACAGCGGCGGCTCCTTAAACGGGATAATTGCAGCAGTACAAGATGTGATAGAGAAAATAGGCGACAAGACCACCGTCATACCGGGCCATGGCCCTGTAACAGATAAACAAAATTTACAAGATTATCTGGCACTATTACAAAAAGCGAAAACGATTATGCTAGATGCAATGAAAAATAATACAAGCTTGGAAGAAGTTGTAGCCGCGCGTCCGCTACAAGTACTTAATCTTAACTATGCTAATTGGCTACCAGAAGAGCGCGTTACCACTTTATTTTATCGCAGTTTGAAATCGCCCCCAGTAAAATAAACTGCTAACCTATTTTAAAAAAGGGGATGCCAGTAATGCACATCCCCTCCACCGAAAATACTTGGCTTAAAAACACTACTCCATCGTTGGTGCACTGGCATAAACAAGGTCGACTAAATTACTCATTGTTTTAGACTTTTGCATATATGCTTTCTCCATATAGGCAAGCTCTTGTAGCTCAAATAGTGTGGTTTCCACTAACGCTAACCATTTAGCCGTGGACTCTGGCACATCTGAGCCTTGCTTACTTGCTTTTTTTAACGCCTCATAATAAATATTAAGATCGTTATACTGACGTAAGTAATCCATATAATAATCCTTTGTCACCAACCGATATTCTATAAAGCTGAGCTTATCAAAAACTTCGCCTGAAAATTCTGTCGAACAAAAAAATTCACAACAAAAATTTAAATAAACACCATCATTCAATAACTTACATTTTAATAAAATCATTTTAGCAACATAAAAACAAAACAAGCTTGCAAATTTGGTACATGCGGTTACAATCCAAATTTTACAAAATAGAAACAGTAACGGCGTTAAAATTTAACTTTCGCATATCCGCGAGCCCGAGTGAAAAAGGATTAAGTGAGTGGGCAGAACCCGATTTAAGTGTACAGGTGATGATCTTCGAAGACTGCGCATGTCGGCTGATAAAACCACCCAGCAGATGGCTGACTTAGTAGGGATCCGGCGACAAACCTATGAAGAGTATGAAAAAGGTATTCGGAAATTTTCATTCGAGTACTTTTTAGAATGGAGTACATACTGTGGTATGGATGTTAATCCAATTACAGACTACTTTATGGACCTACGCACAAAGATGCAAGACGTAAAGCTCTGGCGAGAAAGCCCTTCTCCTGCAAAAAAGCGCAAAAACCGAAAAGGTCAGGAAGATTAGTGTGTTAACATCCACCTTTTAATACAACATCTTTAGTTTCACTTGTTTACAAAATAAGCAACAAGTTATTCTCATTTTTGACGTTTCGCGATAGAGTAGTGCTAACCAAAACACCGAAAATAATCCTGAAGGGAAATCAACATGCAGCTATTCAAAAATGTGACAGCAGGCATACTAACCTTTTGCTTTATCACGATAAAACAATTTGTGAGTAAAATAAAACAAGGCACTCGCGTGCGCTTACTTAATCACGCTAGTCGTAACAAACAAAGCGCTGTAACAACGCAGTGCCATCGCAACGGTAATACTATGGCGGAGTCACAACTGTACCGAATAGTGGGTGGTTCGGGTTTAGACCATTATAAAGATCCACGAGGTAAACAGATTAACAATACGGTAACGGTAGATCTTAATGTACAAGAGCTGCATAAGGTTAGTGGTGGCTCTGGTGGGCATCACTATGATGATCCACGCAGAGTCGACAAAAACGGGGAATTAATCCGCGGCAAAACAGCTCCAGCATTGACTCAACATACTTTAAATGCCACGCAGCTGGCGAAAATTGTAGGGGGAAGCACTGGTGCACTGATAAAGGATCCAAGAGCGGAGGGAGAACAAGTTGCATCAGCGACTTCAACCGACCGAGCTACCAGTTCACTTGTATATGGTGCGGAGTTAAATGCCACACAGCTAGCAAAAATTGTAGGGGGAAGTACTGGTGTTATTTTCGAAGATCCCAGAGCAGAAGGTCAAGACAGTGAAGTCACGAGGTCTGCGCTCATATACGATAATGCAGATGAGAATTAGGATCGGATGATGCCAACTTCAAGTTATTTTTTATTGTTTTGTATTACTTTTTCAGGTGTAGTGTCATTTGTACACCTTCAATTAGTAGATCAAGTACATCCTCTCCTAATTGGCGCTCTACTATTGGTCTCTTTGCTCATAAAATATCAAGAAAATATGAAGCATATTATTTCTCTTATTTTAATATCACTGATAGTAGAGGCTGCAATCTTTAAGCTCTTGGCGAGTTTCTTCTCCTCTGGTGAACCACCTTATATCGTGAACTCGTACTTACTTACGACCCATTTAGTATTAGACATCATAGTTTTTAGAATTCTTAAATACCGAGTTCGATTTTCGCTTCAATTTGTTAAACGTTTTCAACCAAAGAAATGGCAATACATTTACACCACTCATGCAGATATCCTTTTATATGGTGTCTACTTAGCTTTTATCGTGGTGGATTTACTTGTTTTAGGTGAGCACTTACTGAGAAATATGGATTATATCTTTGGCGTCTCAGAGGCAACGGCTAAGCCCTTCTGGAGCTGGAATTGGGTTTACAAAAGTTACCCCTACGCAAAAAGTATTCTGCTTTCTTGTGTTGTAACTATCTTACTCGCCACCATTTTTGTAGAGAATCAACGGCCCGAACAGGAAGATGATGATGAAGATGACAGCGATGAAGTAATACATAAAACAGATCAACAACAAAAGCCGTAATGGCTTTTGTTGTTAGGTATCTAGTTATCATCTATTGCCAGCGTTAAGCCCAAACTCCTCGTTCAGCATTAGTTCACCTCTTATCTGTTTTCTTTAAGAATGTATATGGTTCACAAAGGAGATGACCAATGAACGAAGAAAAATCAGTCAAGGATGCCATTAATGCCTTTTATAAAGGTGCAGGCGTTGACCTAAAATTTTCAGGTGAAGTAAACCCTAAAGTCGCTGAAATATTTGGCAAAATGATTGAAGAAACGCGACAGTGCACAACCGCTTTAAAATGGGTGCCTAAACCAACAGGTGCTAAAGCAACAATAGGTTGGATCGCTAAAAGCTTTACACAAAGTATTATTAGTCAATTAAGTGAAGAACAATCGCTTTCGTGTGCGAAAAAGGTGATATTAAATTATAAATCTCCAATGAAGCTAGCTTCTCTTGGAGTGTAACAATGAAGTTATTATTATCAATTGTACTTTTTGCGCTATTACCCACCTCTAGCTATGCAGAAAACTGGCCTAAACCACAATGCCAAGACGAACCATACTGGCTTGAATTTAGTACTGTGAAGCTCTGTATCCCCAAGCAAAACGTTACTCATCTCAATATTCTTCATTCAGAGTTACCCTCGTTCACCGTTACAACGGAGCATGGCGAACTCATTTTTCAGTTACAAACGGCTGAGAATATTACCGGTGGTCTACATAGCAAGTATGAACTTGATCTTGCGTCTTATTTTATCGCATTGAAAAACAAAGATAAGCCAGCCATTGATTACAATATTGCCTATCAAGTCCATGAGCTTCTATCACCTAACGACATTGCCATATTTAACACTGGAGACTGGCTGGCCGTATCGCTGACCAACAACACTCGTAGTTTTGATGAGCTTTTTATCTTTAACAAATCTAGCCAACACATACTGCATATTGGTGGGCAATTTGATAGTTTAGAAGCTAAAACACTATTAGCTCAGTTCCGTTTACCATGACTGAATGATATAAAAAACTATTAAAAATATAATAATTAAAAAATAAACAAGGATTTACTATGCGATACCTTACAGCAATAGGGACTATTTTATTAGCTGCTTACTCTATCTATCTGAATACGGTAATCTCAGACTTAGAGCTTGAGCGAGATAATTTGGAGGAGCGTATCGCAGCTCTCTCCAGCAACATTAAGGCTTCCGACAATGTAAAGCCACACCTCGAAGAAGTAGCTATCAGCAAGCCAAAGCCTAATGGTAAGTTTGCAGATGAGAAAAGCACTAACCAATATACTGAAATTAAAACACCTAAAGAAAGTGACGAAAGAACAATCACGCCTTCAAAAGATAAAGGGTTTAACGAGCAATCTGTAGACGAAACCTGGGCATTCGAATTTTCCGATCAAATTCATTATTTTTTCATGGAAAACGAAATCCTAAACAAGCTGCGCGTAACTAATATTGATTGCCGTGAAACGGCCTGTAGAGTGGATATATATATCAATAAAGACGAACCAATCGAAACCGCAGCGGCTGTTGGTGAAATATTTGGGAGTGATGAACGCTGGCAAGATCACCCCTTCTATTTTAATTCAACGCCCGAAGATGGGGTGATCCGGGTCGAGATCAACAGGTACAAGTAGTTAAAGGCTCGATAAAAGCATCAGAAGTTAAAAGCTATCCACAACACCTATTCCGGATAGCAAAATACTAGCTGTAACATTATCATGGTGAACATACCTCTTGGCTTGGGTGGCGGTTTGGGATCAGGGGTCCATACTTCCCAAGGCTTTGTAATCTCTGGTTGAACTTTGCCCTCAGACCAGTCAAATTTTAAAGCCTCTTGAAATATTTGCTCTTCAATTTCTCTTTGCTGTTCAAGGCTAAATTGTGTCCAAAAGCCTTTTGGTCGACCATTACTTTCATCAAAAGACTTAGTGATTGGATCCAACTCTCGATACAGCTCGTATTCCGGTGTATCTGGTAAAGGTTTATCTTGCTCCATGTGCCTAACAATCGACTCCCACTCCAAAAAACACCGTACAGGCTTCGACGTATCACCAGAGGCATTTATTGTTAGTTTCGCATTCGGGTAACGCTCTAAGTCTTTATGTCTGATTTCAATAAACCCTTTCATAATACCTAAAGTTGCAAATTCATTTTTAGTGTGACATTCAATGTCTTTCCAATCGAATGTTGGATTACCAAATCGATCAAATTCACTAGCGTTTTCTATCTTCCACGTAAAGCTGACTTTTTGATCTTTGCGGTCAAAATAAGCTCCTTTAAACTTGACACGATCATATGTTAAGCCTAAAAAATTAACCGCTATAAAGGAGTATATTGGAATTATCAATAGAATCGGCCAGTAGAAACTTCCGTCAGTAAAAATAACAACAAGAAAGTTCAAAAGTAGCAAGACCCAAATAGCAAAGGAAATACCGCATGGTAAATAAAATAGAAAAAAGGTTGTGCTACTAGGCTTTTCTTCATAAAAGTAGCGTTCATTAGTATTTAAATACACATCCAATTTTGGAGTGTAAAACTTTCTATAAACTGCCAAACCATGCCTATTTTTACTTAGCCCACCTTTAAAGCTATTTTCACAAAAAAACCGATTAAAGAAACTATTTTTCTGAAGTGTGTTCACTATTTTCCTCCCTGAAAAAGCTGTAGCAACCGTTATGGTAACCCTGTTAGAACCTGTATTAACGCGACTTTTATAAAGCTTTGCTTTTTATTGACCTGCTCTTGAGTCAGATCTGGTTTCCACTTTAACCAAGGCTTTACAATTTCCTCACGTTCAGGGCCGTAAGTGAAGTTAAAATCTGCAGCGTCTTCTTCATAAAGTCGTTTTAATCGACTCTGCTCTCCCAAACTAAACCCAGCCCAAAAAAGCTTTGGTCGATTGTTTTGCTTATCAAACTCCCTCGTCAAATCATCTTTGCTTCTTGCTTTTTATTGACCTGCTCTTGAGTCAGATCTGGTTTCCACTTTAACCAAGGCTTTACAATTTCCTCACGTTCAGGGCCGTAAGTGAAGTTAAAATCTGCAGCGTCTTCTTCATAAAGTCGTTTTAATCGACTCTGCTCTCCCAAACTAAACCCAGCCCAAAAAAGCTTTGGTCGATTGTTTTGCTTATCAAACTCCCTCGTCAAATCATCTTTGCTTCTATCAAGCTCATAGATAGGAATATCTGGTAGTGGTTTGGTATTATCCATATGTCGAATTATCAGCTCCCACCTTAAATGGCAGTACATAGCTGAATTTTGTATTCCCACAACATCCATACAAAGGTTTACCTTTGGGTATTTATCACGATCTTTGTGCACTAAACGGACAAAAAAACGTGGAACTCCCATATCGCCAATTTGCTCAAAAATTTCCGCTTCTATATCCAGCCATGGAAAACACTGATTGCCAAACTCATCCAGCTCGTCTGAGCCAACATCAAAACTAAAACTAACGGTTTGTTTAACTCTATCGAAGTAGGCGTATCTACGTTCAATTTTATTTAAAAATAGTGGGTAAACATTTAAGAAAAAGAGAGAAAAAAATAAATTAGTGAAGAAAAGTTGAAGGAAGCTTTCAAAGTACTCTTTTCTAGAAACCTCAAAAGAAAAGATGTTAAATATCAAGGTGAATGCGAGATATCCCCAAAGAGTGAGACACAACGCAAGAGGAAGAAAATCAAAAAATTTCCTCCCATCATTTTCTTTTAAAACAATATGATACCGCCACTTTTCAGATTCTACTTTTGAATATACCTTATCAGGCTCAGGGTTACTAAAAAAAGCCAAGCCATTGTTTTCATTGTTAGAAGAGAACCTAAAGTCGAAAGTCCTAAAAAAACCATTATAACGTGTACTTCTCATACTAATACCGAGCCACTTTTACATCGGCTTTGCTGTAAATAATTGCATGGCGATTAGTAGGATCTCATGCTTCAACCCTTTCCCTTCTCCTTTTTTACCATCTGGTTTCCAGTGTAGCCATGGCTCTTTCATTTCCGGCAGTGGCTTTTTAGGAAATTCCTCATTAAGCTCGTAGATTGGTTCATATATCTTATTTGTTACCTTAAATTGTTGTTCAAGTGACATCTCGCTCCAGTAGCTCGCAGGCCTTCCTATCGCTTTATCATGTTCCGCTGTAACTGGGTCTAGATGCCTAAACCCTTCATATTCTGGCGATTCAGGGAGTGGTTTACTTTTATCCATAAAGCGGCGGATATCTTCAAATAACATAAGGCACTCTATCGGCACTCTTCCATTTTCATTTACGATGGCGGTAATTTTCGCTTTAGGGAACTTCTGTCCATCTTTATGGCTGATTATTGGTGCATAAGTCGTTGCACCATATTGGTCTGTAGTTACACGTTGATAGCGTAAGTTTACCTCTGAGTAGTCAAAGCAACAATTTCCGAACTCATCTCGCTCAGTACAATGAGGTATATCAAAAGTGAATGATACTTTTTGTTTTTCTCTGTCAAAATAAACGCATTTTTCTCCAACAAAGGTCGACAGGTAAGGAGTAAGATTGACCAGAGCAAAATTTAATAACATTAACCAGCCTATTACCGTTAAATATTCCATCCACGGTATACCTTCAAATAAACAAACAATAATAGTGCTTAAAGAACCTAATAGTGCGGTTGTAGATAAAAGAAAAGGAGCAAGTAGTACTAGCCTAACAACAGAATTGCCGCTAATGTAGCTTTTGAAACGGTGGGGTTTATGGAACCTCTTATCATAAATGGTATCAATCATGCCTGCTGTAAAGCTTACGCCAGCCCTTTTGTTGTAAGCTCCAAATGTATTTGCATTCAGGTAGCAGTTGTAATGAAAAGAATCAAGCATAACTCTCCTTGTATTTTTTGTTCCTTGAAGTTTTTAACTTCTACACTTTTTTGACTACCATCAGCTTAACTGATCTTGAGTCTGTTTTTACATTGGTTTTGCTGTAAATAATTGCATGGCGATTAGTAGGATCTCATGCTTCAACCCTTCACCCTCTCCTTTTTTACCATCTGATTTCCAGTGCTTCCACGGCTCTTTCATTTCTGGCAGTGGCTTTTTAGGAAATTCCTCATTAAGCTCGTAGATTGGTTCATATATTTTATTCGCTATCTCTAACTGCTGTTCGAGTGACATCTCGCTCCAATAGCTCGCAGGTCTTCCTATCACTTTATCATGCTCCGCTGTAACTGGATCTAGATGCCTAAACCCCTCATATTCTGGCGATTCAGGAAGTGGTTTACTTTTATCCATAAAGCGGCGGATATCTTCAAATAACATAAGGCATTCTATCGGCGTCCTTCCATTTTCATTTATGATGGCGGTAATTTTGGCTTTTGGGAACTTCTGTCCATCTTTATGGCTGATTATTGGTGCGTATGTCATTGCACCATATTCATTGGTATAAACACGTTGATAGCGTAAGTTTATCTCTGAGTAATCAAAGCAACAATTCCCGAACTCATCTCGCTCAGTACAATGAGGTATCTCAAAAGTAAACGATACTTTTTGTTTTTCTCTGTCAAAATAAACATATTTACCTTTTACTAAAGTTGATAAATACGGCACCATATTTACAACCAGAAAATTGATCAAAAAAAGCCAACCTATGACTTTCAAATAACTTAACCAGTCACCTCCTAAAAATAGCTCTTCAATAAAAATCCAAACATTAATAAACATACAAAGAGACAATATTAAAAAAGGTGTCAACAATATCAATCTGACAACTGAGTCTCCACTACCATAACTTTTATACCTATAGGGCTTTAAAAACCTCTTTGCATACCTTCCGCCAATCAGATTTACGGTGAAACTTATCCCAGCCCTCTTTTTATAAAACCCAAAAGTATTAACATTTAAGTAGTAATTGTAATTAAAAGAATCAAGCATAAATCTCCTTATATTTTTAATCCCTTAATGTCCTTATATTTTTAATTCTTTAATATCCTTATATTTTTAATTTTTTAATATCCTTATATTTTTAATTCCTTAATTTTCTTAACTTTTTTAGTCAACAAAGAACCACTTATTATGATTAATTCCTACCATACATCCATACGATTAATTTGGCAGTCATTGGCATCAAGTCTGAAGCCAGTTATAACTATAAACCCTATTCCGGATAGCAAAATACTAGCTGTAACATTATCATGGTGAACATACCTCTTGGCTTGGGTGGCCGTTTGGGGTCAGGGGTCCATACTTCCCACGGTTTTGTAATTTCTGGTTGAACTTTGCCCTCAGACCAGTCAAATTTTAAAGCCTCTCGAAATATTTGCTCTTCAATTTCTCTTTGCTGTTCAAGGCTGAATTGTGTCCAAAAGCCTTTTGGTCGACCATTACTTTCATCAAAAGATTAGTGATTGGATCCAACTCTCGATACAGCTCGTATTCCGGTGTATCGGGTAAAGGTTTATCTTGCTCCATGTGCCTAACAATCGACTCCCACTCCATAAAACATCGTACTGGGTTTGATGTATCACCAGAGGCATTTATTGTAAGTTTTGCATTAGGGTAAAGATCTAAATTTTTATGTCTGATTTCAATAAACGCTTTCATAATACCTAGCGCTCCAAACTCATTTTTAATTCGGCATTCTATATTATCCAAATCGAATGTTGGATTACCAAAACCATCAAATTCTTCAGCATTACTTATATCCCATGTAAAGCTCACCATTCCATTTACTCGATCGAAATAAGCTCCTTTATATTTTATTCGATCATAAAATAAACCTGTAAAATTTAGAACTAAAATAGAATACATTGGTATGACAACCAGTATACCCCAAAAAAATGATTCACCCTCGACCATAAGAATCAATAAGTTTAAAAATAGGTAGAGCCAAAATGCGACAGAAATCCAAGCAGGAAGAAGAAGCAGAATCAATCTTAAACTTTGAGGATTTGCTATGTACAAATATCTTTGCTTTGAATTAAAGTAGCTACTTTCATTTGGTTTATGGAACTTTCTATAAACTGCCAAACCATGCCTATTTTTACTTAGCCCACCTTTAAAACTATGCTCACTATAAAACCGATTAAAGAAACTATTTTTCTGAAGTGTGTTCACTATTTTCCTCCCTGAAAAAGCTGTAGCAACCGTTATGGTAACCCTGTTAGAATCTGTATTAACGCGACTTTTATAAAGCTTTGCTTTTTATTGACCTGCTCTTGAGTCAGATCTGGTTTCCACTTTAACCAAGGCTTTACAATTTCCTCACGTTCAGGGCCGTAAGTGAAGTTAAAATCTGCAGCGTCTTCTTCATAAAGTCGTTTTAATCGACTCTGCTCTCCCAAACTAAACCCAGCCCAAAAAAGCTTTGGTCGATTGTTTTGCTTATCAAACTCCCTCGTCAAATCATCTTTGCTTCTTGCTTTTTATTGACCTGCTCTTGAGTCAGATCTGGTTTCCACTTTAACCAAGGCTTTACAATTTCCTCACGTTCAGGGCCGTAAGTGAAGTTAAAATCTGCAGCGTCTTCTTCATAAAGTCGTTTTAATCGACTCTGCTCTCCCAAACTAAACCCAGCCCAAAAAAGCTTTGGTCGATTGTTTTGCTTATCAAACTCCCTCGTCAAATCATCTTTGCTTCTATCAAGCTCATAGATAGGAATATCTGGTAATGGTTTGGTATTATCCATATGTCGAATTATCAGCTCCCACCTTAAATGGCAGTACATAGCTGAATTTTGTATTCCCACAACATCCATACAAAGGTTTACCTTTGGGTATTTATCACGATCTTTGTGCACTAAACGGACAAAAAAACGTGGGACTCCCATATCGCCAATTTGCTCAAAAATTTCTGCTTCTATATCCAGCCATGGAAAACACTGATTGCCAAACTCATCCAGCTCGTCTGAGCCAACATCAAAACTAAAACTAACGGTTTGTTTAACTCTATCGAAGTAGGCATATTTATGCCCCAACATTCTCAAAAAGTATGGATAAATATTCAGTAAAAAAAGCGAAATAACTAAGTTAAATAAAAATCGCCCAGAAAAAAGTTCAATTAACCCTTCATTAGTGATATCTTCCGAAAAAAAATACAACACAATATTAAATAACAAGAGAAACCATAGTCCACCGCATAAACCTAGAGGTAAAAACATCAAAAACCGTTTAAACCCCCCTTCATCTAACACTAAGTGAAATCGCCACATTTCCCGCTGGATCGTTTGAAAATCCTCTCCATCCGTTTCACTGTCAAATAAAGCCAACCCTTTTTTTCTCTCCCCCATAAAGTGCAATATATTGTACTCTTCGAAAAAACCATTATAACGTGTACTTCTCACTTTCAGTAACCTCCACCGCTCTCATAACTTTCATAATCTATAGGGAGAGTCGTATAATTATCTAAAATCAACTTAGGACTTATACTAATGCTAGTTACATCATCTGGAATCTTGAAATAGAAGTCACCTGAAACATGCTCATTTTCTTTAGAAAAAGTAGGATTATAATCTTGAGTTCCATAAACCCATGTTCCTTTATGCTTATTAAGTGTCACTTTATGTCGATACTCATAATTAACAACTAGACTCAAATCAGACACCCCAATCTCAAACCTTGGTGTTAACACCTTTACCAAATAAGCATTGTCTCCTAAGTTGGATATTGAGACTTTCGGCTCAAAAAGTATAGAGTTAACATAATTATGATACTTTTCAGGATTTGTAAAAGCTGGTAGATTTTCACCTGACTTTGAGAAGGGACCATTTTTAGCCCAAATTTCTAACTTTGACTCGATTAATGACTCAGCTACTATTGTGGTTATTATACTTCCGACAAGTAAAGCCCAACCTACCGGACCCATCTTAGCAGCAAATATACCATACATCGCCGAAGAAAATGTCACGCCAGAAGCTATCAACATTGTCGTACCCGCTACAGTGTCATTTCTCTCTATAAGCTTCAAGGCGTCTTTTAATAATATGTCAGCTCCTACAAACCCGACAACTCCACTGAACAGCCTAAGTTTCGTGTATAACAATCTAAAACGCCACAGTTTAGCAGTATGTTCAACTTCTTTAACCTGATTAATTGCATTAAAAAGAGAAGCGGATGCTGCTATTTGAGCCCCAATTATCGCGACATTTTTTTCGACCTCATAACTCTCCCCTTTGCCTTCAAAATTTTTTTTATAATCAGAATAAGCAAGATAGGTACTGTAAGAAACCAACATAAAAACAATATGGGCAACAGATTTATTTATAAGCTGAGCACCTAAGTTTGCTTTTGTAGAGGATATTCCATTAATGGAATAGTCTCCGCCTAACTCTTGTGCCACATTAAAAGCGAATCCACCTTTATACAGTGACGTTTTTGGCATGGTAAGCGCACTTTTACCTCTGAGCACAGTGTCTTGAACCTCCTTAATATCTGAAACTCTCAGTGCTAAAGCTATAATAACCTCTTTGGTCTTTTTTAACATTTCAGCATTGTGAGGTTTGTTTCCAGGCCCTTTAATTTTTAGCTTTAATGCACCAGCAACAACTTCAAGATCTCTTTTTGCTATATTTGCTTGCTTTCCGTTACTTGCCTGTCTGAGTATCCGCTGAAAAGGTTTTTTTGCCTCGCCCGTGACAAGTTTCTGCAAAACAGGCAAATCAACGAATTCTTTAGTAATTGCGACTCTATCGTTTGGTATCGCTCCTAAAGAGTGAATCTCTAGTTCACCAAACCAACTTGGAGACCTCGCTTTTATCGTTGCACCAACAATATGTAATAGTCTTTCACTAGGTGGGATCTTCTCAAATTTCAGTACAGCTAACTGTTGCTGAAGTGCAACATACTCTTGTACACCCTTTAGTGAAATATCAACCCCTCCTTTAGCAATATTAAAAATGGATCCTCCCATATTGATGTGCTGATTACCTTGGATATCACTTTTAAACTTTTTCGGTGTGAATTCGCCAAGCTCAGAGGAAATCAACTCTTCGTCATAAATGGAACTCTTGAGCATATCTCCGTAAGCATCTGGGTGAGCACAAAATAGAACATTAAAAAAGCTACTCTCATTGTCAAAATGTTGCCATACAAACTCTAGTGCTTTACTTTGTTGAAGCTGTAAGTCTTTTCTGATTCGTGTTAACTCTTTTTTATTTACCATTGAATCAATGTATAAAGGTATAGAATCATCTGGCATAGTTAATAGTAAAAAATGTTCGGATGTGAGTCCTAGTCCATCATCAAATGCCGATTGTTCGAGTGTACTAAAGTCAATTAGTACAGATTTTTGGGTCGGCGGGCTCGCAATATTATTTCTAGAACAAAGATTAGAAAGTGTAGTGTTCTGAGCCTCAATTTTTCTATTGTAGATATCATACAAGTTATTTCTAGCATCAATTATTGACTGCAATTCGTTAACAACTTCTTGTGGTTTTTCGCCTAGAAGATATTGCTCTAACTTATCCTCAGATACTAAGGCTGCTGCCTTTCTGAGCACTTTAGAAGTACTGTCATTCTGTTCATATAAGTTTGTTGCGAGTCTGTTTCTCATTTTTGTGTAATCAATTTCATAGAGTGACTCATCAAAAAGGAGCTTATGAGCAATTAATGCTGACTTTTGAAACCCATTTTTAGACAGCTCAGTTTGTCTATTTCTCAGGCTATGTAATGCAGCTTCCCCTTCTAAATAATATTTTTGCGCTATCCCCAAAACGTCATGCAAATAGATACAGGGTTCGCCGTCTTCGTTGGCTTTTAGGTTTTCAATACTGTCCCAATTGGGGGCTGATGAAAAATCGATGGTTTGCATCCGCTCGCTACGATAGGTCGAGGCTTTACCTTCGTCTGGGCATTTTGACGTCATCGGCTTTTTATCAAAGCGGCTGTCATCTGGCTTCATATCACCCAGTGCGCTGATGTAATCCCACGACCATTGCACGCGTGAAAAGGCAACTTGATAAGTCATGGTTTCAACAGAAGTTGCGTCTGAGAAGAGGCCTTTTGCGCGAATTGGTAGTGTGAGTCTTGGCATGTGCGTGCCGTTGTTGGGCCTGAAGCTTTGACCGTGATATTCGCGAAGGTCAACTTCACTGAGCATGCCACCTGAAATGGCAGCTATTTCTCGCCACAAATAACCATTAACAAAAAAGTAGTAGTAACCAACCGGCTCATCTTCTTGAAATTCTTTTTGATCTTTAAACATGGGCACGTATTCTGGTGCCTTTGCTTTATTAATATCAAGCGACACTTCTGAGAATACACGTAACTCTACCGTCTCTACAAAAGGAATTTGGTCATCCGGTTTTGGTGATGACGCTCGTTGAACTTCAGCAAAACCAAGTGGCACTGTACAATCTTTGCCATTTAATCCTTGAAGTTGCAATTCCAGCGTACAAGGTGCTTGCTCGTCGTTGAGTTCCGTATTAAAAATATGTGCGCCCATGCTTTATTGCCCTCCCTGTTCTAGTTTTTTTTGTTGTTTGTTTGCGCCTTGCTTTGTCACGAAATTTCCCTGTGAGATAAGACTACGGCTACTTTGATTATTTAAACCAAATGCACTTTGGATTGGATCTTGTTCAGTACCCGTTGCATCTCTTTTCGCCACTGACAGTGAGCTAGGGGTCGCACCACCAGGTTGATTCAAGGGAGAAGGTGGCGTATTTTTGCTGTTAGAGATCATAAGATCTCCTTGGCGCACGGCGGGTTTTCCTTCGATATACACATCAAAAGAGCTGGTAATAAACTCTGCTTTGCCTTTGATTGTACCGCTGGCAATGCCTTTCTTTTTACCGGGTTGGTCACCTGTGCTTTTTGAAAAGTTACTTTTTATATTGGCTGCAGGGTTACCATTAATTTTTACTGAGCTTGCGGTGCTCGCTGCATCACCCGACTTAGCGAGATTGCTATAAGGAATTGGCACGACAACTTTACCAATTTTAGTCCAGCACACATCTATGGTATTTAGCATGCCACCACTGTCTTTATGGACTGCAGTGCGACCATTAATTAATACGTTTTGGCCGCTTACGATACCGACTTGTTGTGCTTCGCTATCTACATCTTTTTCAATTTGTTCCTCAGTGCCAGCTTGCCATCCTATTTTGCGCTCAACCAAATCTAAAAATGCCCGAGGGTTGTCAATGGGCATGTGCATATCCATGCCAGTTTCTGGCTCTTGATGAGGTAAAATTGGCTCGTTTTTTTCGTCGTTCCACTTGGGCGGTGGGACAATATAGTCACTGACAAACTCGGTTATCATTTCACCCAGCATCATATCGCCATATTTAGCGCGCGCAATCTCGTCTATAAATGCGTTTTCACCGCTGGCTTTGTCAGGAAATACGGCTATCCCATTTACACAGCCAATGGCACCATTATTTTTCGCTGCGATAGTAAGCTTTAACAATGCAGGATTATTATGTCGCCACGACACACTCCCACCTACTCTCAGCGTTGCAGACATTGCATCTTGATCGTACTGAATCGAATCTGGTTCTTTACCTTTTACTGCCGCGATAAAGCTCATAACACACTCCTTGTTAGTCTCTATTTGTTTCCTGATGTAGCACACAAAATCGTTGCCTTAATCAAGAATGAATCAAAAGCCTAAACGTACAAAAATTAACGTAAGATTAAAGTTGGTAATGTTTTAAAAGATGATGTAGTAAGTCCTTCTATTCGATTAGGCAGGCAAACACATACTTAACTTAAATTCGTCCATTCCAATCAAAGTTACACTAATAAATCCGCTCAAAATTCATTTTCGCTCACTTTTTAAACAAAAAAGTTGCAAACTTCATTGGACAGCGCCGTCAGAACGCTATACTATATGCAGGCTTTAGATACTTAGAGCACTTACTACTGCTGCACTGTTTTTTCTTGATACTCTTTTTTTTAAAAAGTCGTTTATAGATATACCAATGCGTTACTAGCTAAGTTTTATCTATCGCTTTATCGGTGATTTTCACCACATATTTAATTTTTTGAAAAAGGTTTCAATTATGTCTAACACAGTAAACGGCACAGTTAAGTGGTTCAACGAAGAGAAAGGTTTTGGTTTCATCACTCAAGAAAACGGCGGTAAAGACGTATTCGTACATTTCCGTGCTATCGTTTCTGACGGTTTCAAAACTTTAACTGAAGGCCAATCAGTGTCTTTCACAGTTGAAGAAGGCCAGAAAGGTCCTCAAGCAAGCAACGTAGTAGTTAACTAATACGTATTGCTCAGAGCTAGTGCCTGCACTAGCTCTACGAACTCCCCCACTCCTCACTTAGCCTTTCGGCAACATATCTGACAGTAACAACGCAATCCCCAAAAATGACATAAAACCCGCTATATCTGTAATTGTCGTAAGTACAATTGATGAAGATTGCGCAGGGTCGAGTCCAAATTTTTTCAATGCTATTGGTACAATGGCACCTGAGCTTCCCGCAATGACAAGAGACGATATCATCGCCAGCGCAATAACAAGTGCAAGGCCGAGTGATTGACTCCACAAATATACGCCAATGCCACAAGTAACCGCTATTGCTATGCCATTTAACAGCCCAACCATCATTTCTTTTAGCATCACCTGATACCAGTGTCGCGTTGAAATTTCTCGTAGTGTTAAGCCTCGCATCGTTACAGCCAAAGCTTGAGCCCCTGCGTTACCCGACTGCCCAGCTGCTACTGGCAGCAAAATAGCTAAAGCGGTAACTTGAGCAATCAATCCCTCAAATGCCCCCACTACGGCAGCGGCTGCAAATGCGGTTAACAAGTTAATTTGTAACCACGGAAGCCGTTTCTTTACTGCAAACCAACTACTTGATAGGGCTTTTTCGTCTTTACTCGCACCTACCATGGTCTGCATATCACTCGCTAAATCTTCTTTGGTTGACTGATAGGCATCAAAAAATCGGATCTGCCCAACTAGCTGTTGCTGCGCATCAAGTACTGGAATTGCTCGCACTTTGTGCCCTTCAAACGCTTCCACGACCTGATCTTTATGATCCATTACATTTAGCGTGACTCGGATCGGCGTCGCAACCTGCATTAGCGTTTTACTTGAGGAGCTTCCCACTAAAACATTGAGTGTTGTCTCACCCACTAAATCCTGCTGCTCGTTTAATACGTAGATGACGTCTGGCACTTTACCGTCTAATCGCTTCAGCTGCGCGAGCACTTCACGTAGTGTTGTATCTGAGTAAAACGCTTGCACCTTTTTGTTCATCATTCTCGCAGCGGTATTTTCAGGAAAAACCAGCAACTCACTAAGTTCATTCGCTATGGTTGAATGCTGCTCCTTTAATTTAGCGAGTAGCACCTGCTGCGCTTCCTGCGACTGCTTGTTCAAAAGCCCGACCGCAATATGGCTATCTAGGCTCGCGATAAATTGTGCTTGATATTCCACAGGGAATTGCTGGAAAATTTGTTCAGCGGCTCCCGGCGGCAAATATTTCCATAAACGATAAATGATATGTTGTGCCTGCTGTTGTAATAATTCAGCGGCTTCGTCTGGAGGTAAAGTGCCAAGGAGCTGCGCACTTTTGAGCGGAAACTTACTTAAAAACTCATCACTGAGCTGCTCTACCGCTGAATCTAATGTATCTTTTGCTACGCTCATCGCTTATTTCCCCTGACCTTAACTGGCACTAATGTATCTAACATGCTGGCAAACGAACTGGTGTAGGCATCTAACAAATCTAAAGATTCGCTTGGCTTGTCTTGTGTTTCATCCATTCTGACAAGTGCACTTCTCACCCTGTGATGTGGCAATACCCCAATAAAATCACCACTTCGATTAGCAACCGCAACCTGATCTTGTTGTGCCCAAACGGGCGATTTCAATGCACTATGCAACTCGGTATAACCACTTAGAGAAACGACGTGAGTATCCATTAAATCTGCAATTTTCTGTTGCGGCGCTTTGCGAAGCAAATGAGTTAGTGATAGCTGACCCACCACATGGCGATGCTGATTTACCACATAAACTAGCGTAAACCCGATATAGTCACGTTTTTTTAAGCGCAGCAGTGACTCCTCAACTGTCATTGTTTCTTCAAGAATTAATACGTCCGTTTCAACCCATGCTCCCACGGTATAATCAGGGTAGCTAATCAACATCTTACAGAGTGTTTGTCGTCTTACTGAGATGAGGTTAAGAAAACGGGCAAGTTCTTCATCCTGTAAATGCCTAAAGATAGCAGCAATATCAGCCAACTTCATTTTGCCAAGCCATCTCGCAATATCCACATCCGTTTGCGTTATCAGAATTTCCGCTGCACTGCGGGGCTGCATGACTTTAAGCACGTTTAAAGCAACTTCATTTGATAAAGTTTTTAGTAACTTGGCAGCGACATCTGGCGTTTGCAAAGAAAGTAAGCGCGCGGCGCCTGCCGGCTCCTCTTGTAAAAAGTGTTGCGCAATTTTGAGGTTTAACGCTGACATAGAGCCTCCCTACTGCTTACTTGAATGGCTGTGTGTCGCGGTAATATGTGCCGATTCTTTTAAAAATTGCCTTGCCGGTATTAGGGTTCTCCCTTTTTGGGTTTCAATCACTAACATCGTTGCTGTGATTTCGGTGAGCGTGCCTGAAACGCCTGCAATTTCAATTTGATCGTTAATTCGACAGTGACGCAGCGCTTGTTTTGCCGCGACGGTATTTGCGATTAACTCTCGACTCCCAAGACCAAAGGCCAACGCAACTCCTGCACACAATACGCCTGTCAGCACCACCACCATATTGGTCACAAATTGAATATTGATCCCTAATTGCTCAATACCTATTACCGTTGCGGTAAATAGAATCGCGAGCTTGGCTATGTTACCCGCGACTTCGACTCGCGCAAACCCAACGGACTGCGCTCCGGCTCTTGCCATAGCACTGGCCAAATTGCCAAGCAGATAACCACCAACAATAATAAATATCCCAGCGAGTAGATTTGGTAAGTAACTGAGTAGCGAGGAGATCCAATCACTGAAGAAGTTTAAGCCAAGGCTGGATGTGGCCGCTGCGATAAAAAACATCATCGTGACCCAAAACACGGTTTTCCCTATTAATCGAGCGTGTTTTAGATTTAGCTGAAGCGTTTGTTCGGTTTGCACTCGTTGACTTAAACCCGCCAATGCACGATTGCAAAGCTTAAATAACGAAATAGTCAGCTTGCTCAATAGCCAGGCCACTATCCAACCGACAAACAGCATGAGTGCCGCACCCAATAGTTGCGGCGTATGAGTCACAAGTTGATTGATTAATTGCTCGTAACTGGCAGATAAGGCGTGTTGCCAATTATCAAAGGTACCCTCGGTGGCCATGTAAACTCCTGAATTCGCTAAAACAGCTTACTTTTAAATCAATACATTCATTGTTATCACAGCGTTAGCCGTTGTCCAGAGAATTCCCCTAAGTCCTAAATATTTAAACTACTAACAATACGTTTGGGAACATTTTTGAGAGAATGGAAGCAATTAAGGCGCAAAAACAAGTACCGTCTTTGCGCCCTAGTTGTTTCTTTACATTGGGTGATATAGCTACCTAAAGCGGATGGTTTCTCGCTCACCCATTTCTTCCGGTTCCACATTTTTGCCCACGGCTAGTTTTAATAAGCCGCTCAAGTCAGGGCTTACATGCCAAATTTCAGCATCGTCCAGTTCAAAACGGAGCATGATAAGCTCTGGGTCATCTTTACCCTTTTCAAACCAACTCTCTGCCTGCCTTGACCAATGGGCATCAAGTACGTCTTGTCTTGTTTCTTCGATTAAGTGTCCGCGAATACAAGCGAATACATTATGCCCTTTACTGGAAAATTGTGCGGTTGCTTTGCCACACTTAGCAATACGATTTGTTTTGCTGGTAAAAAACCAAAACTCGCCGTTGGCGTCTTTATCCAACTGTGCTCGCATTGGCTCATGGTGATTATTGTCATCACTCAAACCAATCATCACATTGGGGCTGCTGTCTAGCGCTTCCCAAAAAGTTTTCTTTATGTCTGACATTATCTTCTCCTTATTTATATCAATTAGCGTCTGCTTGAAACGGCACAAACCCACTCTTTCGATTAATTGATAGTATCTTGTTGCAGAGCCTCAATAATTGCTTCATTAAAAGCATCAAGATCATTTGGATTGCGACTTGTGATCAAGTTGTCGTCTACCGCAACTTTAAGGTCAATCCAGTCTGCACCTGCATTTTTAAGATCGGTTTTGATACTTGGGAAAGAGGTAAGCGTTTTTCCCTCTACCAACTGAGCTTCGATTAACAGCCAAGGGCCGTGGCATATCGCCGCAATTGGACGCTTATTTCCAAACTGTGAAAAGGCCTGTATAAATTTAACCGCAGATTTTTCCTGCCTTAGTCTGTCAGGGTTGAATAACCCGCCCGGTAAAACGAGCCCCGCATATTTACTGGGTATGGCTTCATCCAAGGTTAAATCAACGGCGACTTTCTCACCCCAATTGTCTTCATCCCAAGCGGTAATATCTCCCTTTTTTAATGAAATGATATCAACATTAAATCCAGCGCTTTCAAGCGCCTGCTTAGGTTTAATTAGCTCACTTTGTTCGAACCCGTCAGTGGCTAAGATCGCGACTGAAATATTGTCTGACTCCGTCATCATTCTCTCCTTCAATACGTTGCTGGTGTAGAGGTAGATGCGGATACTTATGCAGAATCAATACCATCATATAACCTTATGAAATATATAAATATTAAAGATTAGTGTATTGATTGGATGTAATCTTTACAGAACAGAGGAATGTAAATCTGGACTAGGTTAGCCCTAGTCCATCTTTATTATAATGAAGAGATAGAGGCTGAGTTTGTGCCAAACTCAAACACGTTCAATTTTCCGCATTGAGCAAAGTGATTATTGCTCGTGTATGGCGTGTCTTGTTGGTTAATATCCCCTTCCCAGCCTTGACCATTTTTCACGAATGCTTTTACTTCAAACCAACCGTTGAATGTTTTGCTACAGTCCATTTCTACTTCCAGCAACCAGTAATGTGCTCCCCATTGATTGAGTGACATGACGCCAAAACCATCGCTATCGTAACGCTTTTCCGCCCCCCAGCTAGCAGGCCAAATATTGGTTGTCCAATCCAGCGGACTCCCTTGGGCATCACTAGACTGGCCTGCTTCAGCCGCTAGCCAATCCAGCCTGTTATCAGCCACTTTCCAAGACGCAGTTGTCATGTTTCGCATGTTCAAATGTTTGACAGGTAAAGAGCAAAGCGTAGGGTCAGCGCTACAATCAATCCCGCGCTGCAATGCTGCGGCATGATCAAGGCCACCTCGGACGAACATATCCTGACCAGATTGCGTTTCAGCTTTAATAAAGACTAATGTGCGTTGCCAATCACCAATCTCTGGTGGTGTTGCCAGTTTACTTTGATGATGAATGGCTAAGGCATCCATAGCAGCTAAATTAATTTGTGCGTAACCATTGGTATCAACTTCGATGCTTCTACCCGCGCAGTTTCCTTGGCCGATACCTCCACTTAGCACATCACAATAGGTTCCCGCTGCAAGCCCTGTTTGCAGGCTTTGACCCATACTAGAAGATTCTCGGTTAATGGCAACAAAGCCTAAATCACCTCGGGAAAATGCAATTTGGTTATTACCATTGTCCCACCAATTTGCCACCGTCCAATTGCCATTAGTATGATTTCTAAACTGCATCGCACCTGTAATCATTGGGCGACGATGCTCGCACTGCCATAGTTGACTAGTACAGTTGAGGTTACCGTTTTGATGAACAGGCACCAAAGGGCCACCAGCATCGGTGTCACCATTAAACTCGTAACTCGACATCACTTTAGGATAACCATAAGGATATGCCAGCATAAATACATTTGCTAAATCATACAGTTTACCATCATGAAAGGTAACGATAGAGCCTGCACCACCGTGCCCGCGTTGGTTGTCATGATTGTCTGTAAATACCACGGCTTTATAACTTGGCATCATACCCCAAGCTTCGCCAAAGCTTTTTAACCAAGCCAACTTGCCTTGCTTAAATGTCTCACTCAGTTTAATGCTGTATTTAAACTCGGTGACTAAGCCATTTTGATGATATTCAGAAGCAGAAACCGCCTCACCTCCTTGATCAATCACCTCTTGGAAAACGACCGCTGGTTGATTTAACTTGGCTAACACATCGCCAATATCACTTGCAGGCATGTGCTTGCTTGCATCTAACCTAAACCCTGCCACGCCCAGAGACTGTAAATCGTTCAAAAAGCCCGCTAGGGTATTTTGTACGTAGCTCGCATCGGTGTCTAAATCATGAAGCCCTACGAGTTCGCAGTGCTGTACTCGCCATGCATTATTACCGTAGTCTTCAGGGTTTATTGCACAGGTGTTATGAAAATCTTGTGGACTATAGATAGGATATTGTTTGTTGCCAAAAGCGTTACCCGCAACTCCGATGCCGCTGCCATGGGCCATGTGGTTTATAACGGCATCAACATAGATGTCTACTCCGGCAGATTTACACCTTGCGACCATATCGGCAAATTCGGCTCGACTACCACTACGACTCGCTATCTCATAACTGACTGGCTGATAACGAGTCCACCATTGATCACCTGTGATATGCTCATTGGGTGGCGATACTTGCACAGCCGCGTAGCCTTTTGGCCCCAAAAATGTTTCACACTCCGTCGCAACATCTGCCCAAGACCACTCGAATAAATGAACGAATGTTGTTGGGTCGCCTTCAGCTGCATGTGCAGGTGTAACGCAACTGGATGTTAACAACACACCCGCTGCAATTTGGTTTAGTTTTATATTTTTCATTATTGCGCCTCTTGTTCACACAAGATTAACAATATAGAATTCCTAGCTAAACAATCTACTGAATACGTATGCATTAGCTAATCAAGATCGACTGCTGAACGATAATATGAGGCTTTAAAAAGGCGAGTTTAATAAGGTGACACGCTTGCTTACACTTTAAGCAGCGCAAGCACTTAAACTCATTTTGGAGAAAATATTTGTTTCAATTGGCCCATTGAAGTAAACAGCTTCAAGTACTGATATAAATAATAACAATAATATGGCTAAACGATGCTAAATCGAATTAAATCAGGCCTCACGATTGTTGGGCTCTTCTGTGCTCACGTCAATGCATAATCTCAATCACTTGAGTTAGAAGCCGTTTCGGTCTCAAAGAATGTCTATAGTGTAACCTCTCCTTTTTATGGCAGACCAACAGCTGAGAATAATGTGTGGAATTCAAACAGTCATTTTATTATTACGACTCAAGGTGTGTAAGTGTTCGATTCTGGTTCATCCGAGCACATTGGTAACGCTATTATCAGCAGTTAAACATGTAACTGAACAACCAATTCGCTGGGTAGTCAGCTCTCATAGCCATGCTGATCAATCCAGATAATACTCTGTACTATACACCAAACACGGGGTATGTCGGAGTAGATACGCTGAGTTACGCCATAACCGATGGTAATGGAGGAACCGCAGGAGCGAGTGTAGTAATTACTGTAGTTGCCAATACGGCTCCCATAACGGTTTCCGATGTTGCAACAGTTGTTTCTGGAAAGCCAATTACCATTAATGTTCTAGCAAACGACAGTGATAGCGATGGCGATACGCTGCAAGTAACTGAGGCAACGGCACAGCACGGTAGTGTCGCAGTTAATGCTGATTACAGCTTAACCTATCAGTCAAATGCTGGGTTTGTTGGCAGTGAAACCGTTACCTACACAATCACAGATGGTGAAGCGAGTGTTCAAGGTAGTGTGAATATTACAGTCAACAAAGCACCTACTGATACCGTCACGAACAAGAGTGATAGTGGTAGTATGCCGGTATGGTTGATTTGGCTCAGCCTTGCATTTGTAGTAATTCGTCGGTGGCAAGCTATAACACGTTAACGACCTGAACAGGTTAAAAACCACACTAGAAAGGGGTAATGAAGTTGCACTTCATTACCCCTTTCTTTTAGCGATAAAGCACTGTGGCGATAGAGCCGAGCATGCTCGGCTACTCACTCATCTAATTGATACTTTTTAAGTGTCGCTTTATAAATACCATTAGTCTGTAGTAGTAAAAGGCCTTTATCGAACAATTCAATAACTTCCGTTGCTTTTGGATGGGATTTGCTAATACCGATATGAAGAGGCCATTGTGCAATGGTCGATTGATGTACTTTAAGGTGATGAAATTCAGTGTGTTGACTCCGTAAATAGGCAAAGGCAAGCTCATCGCTTACTACGGCTTCTACTCGTTGCTTATTAAGGAGTGATAAACAAGAGGTCAAATTTGTGAGCTTTTCTAAACGAATTTGCGAAATCTGCGCGAGCGCAATTTCAGAACGAAAACCCCGAATAGCGCATACACTCAACCCCTTTAGATCTTCCAAGTGCTCAAAGTTAATCTCAGATTCTGTACGTGAAATAAGTACCAGCCGGTTACTGTAATAAGCTTTGCTAAAAATAAAACGTTCATCGCGACTGTCCGAACGCCATAATGCGGGGATAATATCGACCTGCCCTTTCTCTACCATTCGCATGGCACGACTGAAAGGCGTAATAAGCATTTCAAAATCTTGATTCTCTGCCTTTAATGCCGCACGAACTAAATCTACAGTAAAACCAGAATCTTCATCTATGACATAGGGAGGCCAAACATTATGCGCCCCCACTATGGCATCATTTGCAGATGATGTGCACGACAGGGCAATAAGCAGGAGGCATGACTGTCTTAAACTTTTTATCGCCATGTCCACTCTCTCCCACTTTTACCTTCAAACTAAGTTGGCTGACAACTTTGCTATAAATGTTTGCTCCGACCCTAATTGAGTATAGCGCAACCGTTGCATCACGAAATATACACACACTTGCTCACTGGCAACGTTTGAATATGGCATAAAATTCAACGACTTTTGTCCTTCAACACACAATTTAGTGTAAACCAATGTAAACAAACCGTGAAGTTTAATTGAATTGTCATCAATAGCGATTAAAATACTGCGTCCGAATAAAAATTCGGATAATTCTAATACACGGGAAAATAAAAAATGATTAAAAAATCTATCCTAGCTTCAGCTATTGCATTAGCTTGCCTAAATGCACAAGCAGAGGTGATTATCTCTGAGTATGTGGAAGGTAGCAGTTATAACAAAGCCGTTGAGCTCTACAATGGTAGTGATGAAGCTGTCAATCTAACTGGTTACTCAGTCAACTTTTTCTTTAATGGCGCAACAGAAGCTCGCACGAATATAGAACTAAGTGGTGAACTTGCGGCTAAATCAACTTATGTTATTGCTCATGCTGACTCAGCAGCAGAGATCATCGCAAAAGCACAGTTAACAAACACAAGTAGCTGGTTTAATGGTGATGATGCCGTGACGCTTACGCTCAATGGTGCAGTTGTTGATAGCCTAGGTCAGGTTGGTGTCGATCCAGGTAGTGAATGGATTGATGGCGATATTAGAACAAAAGATAAAACGCTTGTCAGAGATCCTGCAATAACAACTGGCCGCACCGATGCAACTTCTGCATTTGTTGGCGCTGGACAATGGCTCGCACTCGCTAAAGACGATTTTAGCAACCTAGGTATCCACATTAATGGCGGTGACGTACCTGAGCCAGAGCCAGTTATTTGTGGCGAAAATAATACCTTGATCAGTGCCATTCAGGGCGCAGGCGATACAAGTCCATTGGCTGGAGAAACGGTTGAAGTTCAAGCTGTTGTCACTGCAAGCCTACAATCAGATGCAGGGCTTGGCGGCTTCTTCATTCAAGAAGAAAGCACTGACTATGATGCTGATAATAATACTTCCGAAGGTATTTTTGTCGTATATACTGCAACACCAGTAAGCACAGGAGATGTGGTTAAATTACGTGGTAAAGTTGAAGAGAAGTATGGTCAAACTCAACTTATTAACGTCGACGCAATTGAGCTATGCGGTTCTGCAACGGCTTCAGCGACTACCGTTACTTTACCTGCAGAGAATGGCCTTGAAGCCTACGAGGGCATGTTGGTTTCGATTTCAAATGAGTTGGTCGTTAACGATACATACGGACTTGCACGCTACGGCGAAGTACGCCTAGGTACTGAACGTTTGTATCAAAGCACTCAAGTAGCAACTCCTGGTGATGCAGCAAACCAGCTAGAAGCAGAGAACAAGCGCAAAGAAATTTTACTTGATGATGGTTCATCAGTACAAAACCCTGAGGTTATTCCTTACCCATCACCCACACTTGATGCCTATAACACCTTGCGACTGGGCGATTCTGTGACGGGCCTTGAGGGTGTAATGGGATATGGTTATAGCCAATACCGTATTCACCCAACGACAACACCAAACTTTGTTCATACTAATCTACGTACAGAAGCACCTCAGGTAGAAGTGCGTGGAGATTTACGTATTGCTAGCTTCAACGTATTAAACTATTTCAATGGTGACGGTCAAGGCGCAGGTTTCCCAACGTCACGAGGAGCTGACAATCTAGAAGAGTTTGAACGCCAAAAAGCAAAAACGGTTGCTGCAATTTCGGCACTCGATGCCGATATTATCGGTCTGCTAGAAGTGGAGAACGACGGTTTCGGTGAGTTTAGTGCGATTGCCGATCTCGTTAACGCTTTAAATGCGGCAGATTCTGCTAATACTTACGCATTTGTAAACCTAAATGTTGATCAAGTAGGTGGGGACGCAATCACATCCGGTATCATCTATCGTAGTAACAAAGTAGCTGAAGTAGGCACGCCAGCATTTACCGAAGCCGTACCATTTGATTACGGTAACCGCCCTCCTGTCGTACAAACTTTCAAAGAGGCAAACGGCGACGAAGTCTTCACTGTGGTAATGGCTCACTTACGCTCTAAAGGCAGTTGTTCAAAGGCTGAGGGCTTAGATCAAGACCAAAATGATGGTCAAGGTTGTTGGAACCAAACTCGAGTCACAGCGGTTAATACCCTAGCAACTTGGCTTGGCACAAATCCGACAGGAGTTGCAGAAGATGATGTGATTATTCTAGGTGACATGAATGCATACGCTCAGGAAGATCCAATCAACACCTATGTCGAGAATGGTTATGCCAACATCAAGCAAACGCTTCATGGCAATAGTTCAGATTACTCATACGTGTATCAAGGACGTATCGGTAGCCTAGATCACGCCTTTGCTTCAAACACGATGATGGAAAAAGTAAAGTCAGTGACGGATTGGCATATCAATGCGGATGAACCCGTCGCGCTAGATTACAACACTGAGTACAAATCAGATACTCACAAAGCAAGTCTTTATGCAGCACACGCTTATCGCGCATCGGATCATGACCCAGTGGTTATCGACCTTAACCTTGCTAAAGAGCCGACGATTATTGAAGGCGAGTTTACAGGCCTTGCAGGTTGGTTCTGGTGGCAACATCGCTCAATCGAGCTACCAGCGGGCTTTGATAAACTAGAAGTGTCAATCACAGGCCAAGGCGAAGCAGACCTATATGTACGCCATAAGAAAATGCCAAACTTCTTTAAGTACGACTGCCGTCCATACCTTTGGGGTAGTGAAGAAAGCTGTGTATTTGACGAGCCAGCAGAAGGTAAATGGAATTTCCGCCTGCGCGGCCTATTCCCTTATTACAATGTAACTATCAAATATAAAGCGACAAAAGCGAATTAATTGCTGCTTTGATCTAAAACCCAAGAGCCAAGGCTCTTGGGTTTTTCTTGGCATTGTAGGTCACTCCTAAACGAGCATAGCCCCACCATCACTCACTATCGATGCGCCCGTTATATAACTGTCATTCATCAAAAACAAATATGCATTGGAAATTTGTGAATCACTTCCAAGACCTAGAGGAATTTTTTCCTCCAACTCTTTCAATGTTTTAAATCCTGGTGAAACGGTATTGACCCGAATAGGAGCAAGCTCAATTGCCAAAGCCTTCCCAAGTGACTCAACTGCACCGCTTATCGTACTTAATGTTGAGTACCCATTGTAAGGCCGTTTACCTAATGTTCCCGACGAAAACACAATACTCCCGCCATCGTTAATATATTGGTGAGCCAATTTAGCAAAGCTATACTGCCCCCAAAACTTAGTATCGAAAGCATGACGAACCTCTTTGAGGTCGAGTTCTAAAAATGGAGAAACAATGAGTGGAGACTTAACAGTAAAAATAAGGTGATCAATTTTTCCTATTTTCTCAAGTAGGTTTTTAATCTCACTTTCAACCGTAATATCAACCGAATAACAAGTACAACTTTCAAGATATGGCTGACTTCTAATGCTAGCTTGTTTGTCAAATGCAGATCTCGAGGCTATTAATACCTCACCTCCATCTTCACTTACGCGTTTTGCCAATGCGAGACCAATACCTGTACTCCCACCAACAATTAATACCTTTTTTCCTTTCATTCCTTTTCTTCGACTCCTCTAACGTAAAAATCACAACAGAGCCAAGCCTCACCTATTTAATACTCGACTACTGCTTTACGTTATATTGGGCTTAGAACCAAAATATCAACATTAAATTAACAACCCAACACCCGTTTAATGAACGGCCATTTTTGTTGAGTATATTGCTCACGGTCATCTTTGTATTCTTGTACTAACGCCTGCTTCAACGCGCAATACTCAGCTCTTAAAACTGATGATGCTCTTAATTTTTCCCTAAAAGAAATACGCTCTTGCCAAAGTAGGCTGTTGAAAGGAACAAGGTGTAAGTGATGGGTTCTAAACTCAGGCGTTGGTTTGCAAAACCAGTGCATTACGTCAGCTTTATAGGGGTAATAACAATAACTGTGTTGAGTGAGCACTTGGATGGCTTCTTTTGACGCTATTAGCGACTTAACACCCACCATAATATCTATCACCGGCTTAGCAACCATACCAACCACAGCTGTACTACCCACATGTTCAATACCACCTTCAATCCAAGGGCATAGCAAAGGCGCTAACCTTAGCTTTTCATCTTGAAACATTCGTGGCCAATCTTGATTATATTTAGAAAGTGAAATAGCTTGGTCTGCCATTGGAAGGAGGATCCCATAGTTGCGTCAGGTTCGGTTTGGAACAGTATACAGCTAAAGCAAAGCTTTGCTCATCACCACGACATCAACACCTTGGTAATTGACGTTTTCGAGCTGTTTATCGTCCCCTGCTTCCGATAAAGTCCACCTTCTGGGTATTCCGTTTGTAAATATAACGTTTTTACACCGAATATTGAGGCTAATCGATCCGCTTCTTAAACTAAGCGTGCCACTAGTTTATTCCCACGATAAGGCTTGTCGACATAAACGCCACTAATTCAGTGATCTTTATCTGTATAGATACCCATTTCATGAAATTTAAGCTGTACGACTCCGGCGACTGTATAGCCATCAAGGGCAACGATTACACAAGGAATAGTAGAGTCTCGTTAAGATAGTCTGAAAGCTTTGCTCAAAATCTTCCACGGAAGCCTCCTCAACAATGCTTCCCCTTTCGTCAAAGTACCACTTAGCAGTAATTGGTATCAATGCCCACTTAATTCTGGGTATAATTGTGGTGAATGTCCTTTATTTTTCCTGTTATTTTTCACTTAGCCTTTCGATTCGAGCTTTTTGATATTTATTTCACATCAGCAACAAGCGTGATGTTTGGTAGCTCATATTTGATTGCTCCTACAGCTTAGATGGATAGGTTTAGGCTTTACCTGACCGGTTGTTATGGGCGAAAAATAGATGGCCGGGCAAACTCATCTTTGTCGGATAGGCGGCACTTGTTACCAAGTGCCGCCCTCCTAAGAACCGTACATGCAACTTTCACCACATACGGCTCAAGCCTCCACTAAGGCAACGTCATGTCACCCAGCAATATCACAATGCAGTTAAGACAGGTTGGTTCCAAGTATTTCGTCCGTAATTATTAGTCTTCCTACTCGTCAGATAATCCTGATATATAGGATCATATAGCGTTGACGTATTTCGGATCTTAACGTGTCTTTTGATTGGTGTTTTGTTGATTTGAACCAGTGTGAGAACTTGCCTTTCACTGCTTATCATTTGATAACCGTGAAATAGCCATTGACCATTTAAACCTTGAAAGTATTTACGGCCAATCCACATTCTGCTTTTACGAGTATGACGCCTTCGCGCCCATCGCCACAACGCCCAGAAGAGCTGATGTCCCATGTAGATAAAGGTTCGCTTTGCCACACAATGGCGATAATAATTCGCCCAACCGCGTAACTTTGGATTCATTAGTTTAATGAGATCTACCGTTGATACGGTTGCGTGTGCTCTGATAAGTTCACGCATGTTATTCAAGAATGACAGCACATTGCTCTTACTTGGTTTAATAAGCAGTTTGCCTTTGTACTTTCTAAGGTTGAGTCCTAAAAAGTCAAAGCCGTCATCAATATGAGTAACATGGGTTTTCTCCTCAGATAGCGTTAATCCTCTTTCTTGTAGGAACGTAACGAGCTGCGGTTTAACGTCATTAACGAGCACTTCTTTCGATGTCCCCATGATAATGAAGTCATCAGCACAACCAATAAAGTTTATCCGTGTGCTAGTTTGACGTGCGATTGACTTAACCTGCTTTTCCAAGCCTGCTAACGTCAGTAACATCAATGTTGGCGAGATTATTCCACCTTGAGGTGTTCCTTTATCGGTTTTGTAGAATAACCCTTTCTCGATAAACCCGCATCCAAGCCATTGTTTCAACATTCGTTTATCCGTTGGAATGTTATCGATTAGCCATTGATGGCCAATTTTATCGAAACAGGTTTTAATATCACCCTCGAGTATCCATTGCGCTGAGCTTGGTTTGCATAAACACTTAAAACATTGTGCAATTGCGTCAGCGGTGCTGCGATTCGGTCGAAACCCGTAGCTATTTGGGTCGGCAATGGTTTCAGATATTGGCTCCAAGGCGAGAAGATGTAACGCCTGTTGCGCTCTGTCTATCATGCAAGGAATACCAAGGGGTCTGAGTTTGCCGTTTTTCTTGGGGATATAAATGCGTCTGAGCGGTTTGGCCTTGTAACCTTTTCTACTCAGTTGGTTAACTGCCGCAAGTTTTTGTGCATCAGAATTCCAAATGATGCCATCAATACCTGCTGTTCGTTTACCTTTGTTTTGTGATACTCGTCTGACAGCAAGTAACTTTGCTGACTTCGAGTGAGTCAGTAACCATTGCAACGCTTTCGCTTTACCTTGTTTACCTTCTCGAATTGCCTTTGCAATGCGCATCTGAAGCTTTAACACATTTTGCTCAATAGCCTTCCAGTTAATGGATTGCCATTCGCTTTTGTCTGAAGAGGCACTAACTTCAAGCGAAGTCATCATTTGCGTATCCTCATAAATAAAGTTCTTCAAATCATCTTGCAACGGGAGACCAGTTGGAAGTGGGCTCACTTTCGTGCCAGATAAAATCTGTATCTGCATCATTACAACGCAGCATTGGCTTTTTCCAACCTCCTTTACCCGCACAACTATCGACAACCTTCACAGGTTACTTTCCCATAGGGAGAAATACAGGCTTACCTTGTTCCGCATGTCGCGCAATATCAGGTTAGATGCCCACTATAGTGCGGTGAGCCTATCAATCACGAAAGAGCACTGTCCAATCTCTTTCCTACTCACGTTGAGCGTATAAACCACTTCCGCTGCTTATCGTATAACGCACCTTACATGGATTCACATACGTTCATCATACTGATTCCCTAGCACCACCCGATTGTGGTTATCAGGAAGAAACTCCTCTCACGATTTGTTTCCCGCCCATTGGCTTTGTTACATTGTCTGGCTCGCTGCTTTATTCAGAGCCATAGGGTCATCTGGTGATAATGAGGATGATTCAACACTTGAAGTTAAAAGTCTGTTCATTCGGGATCTGAATTAAACCCTTAAAAAAATTCTCAGAAGTCGAAAACTAGTTTAAACTTAGATTTCTGTTCGAAACTACACTCGAAACTTAGAAACAAAAAATATATGGATATAATCAAGTACGTTAACAAATTTTTCTCTGTTCTTCTGAACGCCAAGCTGCAGCAACCGCTGCATTTCGTGCTCCTGTTTACTACAGTCTTATCTTTTCTGATATTTCTTTATAGTTCAGATCCTATTTTCGATGATTCAAGAAAGTACTACGAATTTATAGCCTATTTAGTATCCGGTTGTTGGGCTGCCCTTATTTTTGTTTTGGGCTTATTAAGCCCTGAAGCGGAGCCACTAAAAACCCTTGGAGCAGGCTACCGTAGCCTGCTTAATAAAGTAGTTTTATTAGGCAGTATAAACAGTATTTTCGCTTTGTTATTGGTACTAGTAAGTTATCAAAATCTAGCTTACCGGCAAGTTCATATAGCACACAGCCAAGACAAGTCCATAACTCTGGAAATAATCGCCCTCAAAAATAAAAAAATAGTAACATTGCCGGCCAATAAAGGCATTAAATTGAGACTAAAAACGGGTGAAGTCGAACTCTTTTACTATCATTCGGACGACAATGAACAATTGTTCCCAGGAGGAAAGATTTTCCTCGTAAAACCCATTTGGCAATCAATGCCACCTGTCACATTGGATCCTATATAATGCTGAAGACGATATTTATATGTTTCTCATTAGTTCTTTCGATACCCATCAATGCTGCCTGCGAAATCGCTCTCATTGATACCAAGTTCAGCGGAAAGCACTACAAAGAATCTCAAATAGATAAATCGCTCATCTTCGAGCTTGAGCTTAGTGCAGAACAGGTGATCAAAGTGAACGACATTAGTGGCCCGAAAATCGCTCTGTTTGAATATCAAGTTTCCGACACAAGTTTTAAAAACGAAGTCTTATTTTGTGAAAACAAAACGCTTAGTATAAAAACCAAATGGGAGCAGCTACCATCTAATATCAGGCCCGAATTTTTAGATTATTGGAAGCAACAGCTTCGAGCGTGTCATGGAAAGTATGTCCAGTCATCACCTGATGTCAGCTTTATGTTTAGCAATTTGGATACAAAGAAATACTCGCTAAATGAATTAGAAGTTGTCCTGCTCGCTTATGAGAACAGCCAAGCTACACATCAGAAATATTTTAGTAACGAAACTGAAGCTAAAGAATTACTGTTACTGGATAAAGAAAAACTGGATGAAAATAAAAAATTGACTACCAAACTCAAACAAACTCATATTGTAGATAAAACCCATTTCACACTCTCTTTGAAACTGCTGGATAAACCATTCTGGGAAGGAAAATTCATCCGAAATCGACATGTACTCTATGTTCGTTTTCACTTTGTACGACCAGATCAATCAATTTATACAGTTGAATCGCCGATTTTTGTGACAGATATTTAACCCTAATCAATTAGCCAAAAATCGTTATTTAGATTCACTTCTCTAACTTTAGGGCTCTTGTTCTGTTGTCGAGAAAAGAGGCTTTTCTTTTGGGACGTTTTGACAAAATTGTCGATCAAATCTGATACTCGTAACGGCTTTCCCTGCTCCACTGCATTTACGATCACTGAGGCGATTAGCCCCTGCTTTTTATTAGATCCAACAATTTCTTTGGAGGTACTTCTGCCTTCTGCAGTTGCAACAACAGTCGCGCCACTTGAACGATATAACTTGGTGTAAATGGAGGTAGATAAATTAAAAGCTTCCAACTCTTCCAACGTCTTCGCATCACTAAATTCACCCGAATAACAGGTATTAATAATCATCAACTTGTTTCGGGAATCAACCGTACTAAGCAAATCGACGAGGTTGGAATAAGGAATCCCTTTAACAGTGACGTTGCCCGCATTTGCATCAGGAGGCACAAAGTAATAAACCCCTTCATCCACAACACCGTGCCCAGATAAAAACACTAACAACCTATCATTTACTTTCATAGGTTCAAGAAAGTCTTTAATGTCTTGCATATTGGCCTTAGATACTTGCTGATCAGTAAGAACCAAAGTTTTTACTTTTGGATCATCACCAAAAACGTTGCCAATAGCCCTGGCATCCTTTGCCGGATAAACTAGTTGATCAGCTTCTGAGGCGTATTGGGAAACGCCAACGGCAACAACATAAAGCGCTGATTCAACCTTTGGGCCGATGTAATTGACCAGCAAAGACTCCCGAGCGGATTCTATGCCACTATTATTGCGCACTGAAATACGAATGCGGTTTGAGCCATCAGACAAGGGAACGTGCAACTTTTTATGTTGTGTCACTTCACTGTCCAGAAGAATACCTCTTTCATGATGTCCCATCGTAGAGCCGTTAACAGTTACGAAAAGATTGCTTAAACTGCCCGTTTTCGTACTTAATTTGAGTGCCAATTCAAGATAACTTTTCTTGGTCGCCAAAGGCAATTTGTCTTTATTCGTAATCACTACTTCAGGAGCTTCCTTGAGCTGTTGTTCGTTCGCCTGCAATGAGTGGAGTTGGTTTTGTTTGAGTCGTTGCTGGTAAGCGGTTCTATACAGAGTTAGGGTATTATTATCTACAAACGGAAGTTGAGAAAGAATGATGTCGGGGCGGTTCTTAATCAAATCGAACTGTTCAAAAGCATATATTTTATCGTTCAATTTAAACTTAAGCTTGTTCATTAAATACTTACTTCCAAAATAATAGCCCCGACTATCCATAATCAATGTATGGCCATTTTGGCTAAAGACTTTGAGATATTGATCGGGTTTATCATGATGCCAAAGATAGATCCAACCTTCTCGGGTAGCCGCCCCGAGTAAGTTGAGTTTTTCTGACCAACTGTAGTCCGTTATCGTACCCGATAGGCCCGTGAACCTTTTCACAAGGCTACCACTCAAACGATATTGGCCTATGGAGTTTAATTTAGTGCCCCAATAATATTGGCCATTTGGCATAAACTCATTGTTTCGAGAGAGGGCAGTATGTTTAGTGAAAAAGTGCTTATAGTAACCGGCACCACTGGCATTAGGCAGTAATCGAAAATAGGAAAACTGCTGACCGTCATTCCATGCAAAAAAGCGTTGTTTCTCATGATAACTCACTTGGGAGCCCCTATACGTTCCACCACCGATTGCTGTGGGCGCTCCATTGGGTTTTATTGTCCAAGCTTTCACTTGATTTCGATTTAATCGCCCGCCACCTGAGAGTAAATAGTAATTTGGCTTAGACGAATGAGCAGTCACAGAATAAATACCACCGGTAGGATGACTATAAAGCTCACTCACTGCTCCGTTTAATGCAATTTTTTTAACACGACCATCAGTCCCACTCGTAAGAAGTTCGCCAGTATTTTGCATATAGGCTAGTTGTACTATTCTACCTTCATGTCCAGTGTCGATCTTTTTAGTTTGTCCATTGACCAAGTTCCACAGCACAATTTCAGGGGAATTCAATGCACTAGCAGCAACCAGGTTGTCGCTGCCTAAAAATGCAATTCGTGACACATAGTCATTAAATACCTTAATCCTTTGTATGCTGCCTGGTTCGATAAACGATCTTTTTACCAGCTCACCTGATTCTGTCCCTACAACGAGCGCTGATGTCTCCCCCCATATATCAAATGCAGATGTCGTGTTCACACCTGTTCGAATTGGTGATTGCAAATGGATTGTTTGTAAACCAATTGAATCTAGGGGATCCCACTTAGAAATATGTTTAATCTCGCCATTTCGCGTCATAATATAAAGGCTAAATGTCGAATCATCATGGGCAAAAACTTTGAGTCCTTTTATCATTCGAGGTATTGTTGTGCGTGCTAACAAATTCCCCGAAACAGTATCCCAAAGCTTCAAATAACCATCTTGAAGGCCCGCGGTAACCACTCTATTACTATCCCCAAGCAACTCAAAATAGAATAAGCCATACTCATTAGTGTTGCCTGCATTGGTGATCAAATTTGGATCGACAAATCGCTTGATTTTCTTTGCCGTTGTCGCGTCCCATTGGATCAGATGATTATCATGAGAAGCGCTAAAAATAGAATCGCCGTCACCACTAAATACAGACTTACTAACTGACCTAGAATGCCCTTTAAAATGTTGCTTTACCTTCCCAGATTGTCGATCCCAAAGATAAATACCCGTCTCGGATTTATTAGAAACGGAGTTTGTCGTAACCAACTGAACACCCGTTTCATTGAAAGCAAACCCATTGATATGCGCAATATCTTCTTGTAAAGAAAACGCCTTACTTCCATTCTCACTATTCCAAAAACTGATTTGATTGGTGGCAGTGACGAAATGCTTGGCATCAGGTGTGAAACCTACCTTTGCAATACGCTTGTTTGACTCTTCAACTTCAAATAATGTTTTCCTGTTTGTTAGGTCATACACCAAGGCCTTCGACTCTCCTGACGCAACCCCCAACATGTCGCCGCTTTGCTTAAGGTCAGAAATTCCTTTAACTCGCTGCACAAGCTGCTCACTCTTACCTTGTTGCAAGTGAATACGTGAAACACCACCTAGGCTATCACCTACAATTAGATCATTGTCAGAAAAGAGTACTTGAGACACCTCCGGTATTTGCTCACCAAGACTCCCCAGATGATGATAACCTTCTGTGAAATTAAACAGTTTTATCTTATTGTCATAGCCGCCTGTTGCAACGATGTCCAAAGGTTGACTATAGGCTGTTGCTGCCAAAGCCGATTGATGTGGAGAGGGATTGTCGTAAACGTTTAACTGAGCACCTTCGTCACCCATGGATAAATGAGAAATAGTCGTTGCTGAAAAGATTTTGATTATCTGTTTGGATTTGTCTATTTGAATGCTATTTAGCCGCCCATCAAGTTTAAACTGTTCTACTTCATTAAAATTAGAAACTTCTCGAACACTCAGGCTTTGATCTCGATGAAACAAAACGAGATGATCCCTAAGAAAACCTAAGTAAGAAACGGGGTTCTTTTCAGCATCTATCCTTCTGACAAACCGACGACTCACTAAATCGTATATTTCTATCATCTTAGAATTGGTATAGGCAACCCAGCGCCCATCGAGAGAGGTATCCAAGTATCGTGTCACCCAGCCAGGAGTTACTATGCCAAACGAGTATTCCTTGGTCTTGCTTGCAAGATCCCACACGTTCATATCACCAATACAGCCACTGATAAAACGCGTAGCATCTATAAATTTAAGCTGCGCAATGTGACTGCAGCCCAATTGATAAGTGTGGATTTTTGTCCCGGTTTCGAAATCCCATTGAATTACATTACCTCTATCCCCTGTTAACAAATACAGCCCATCTGGCGAAAAGCGTACCATCAAAACAGTACCACCATGGTTAGGTAGAGCTCGCTTCAATGCCCAATTATCCAAATCCCAAATTTTCACTGTGAAATCACGTCCGCCACTGGCCAAAATCTTTTTCGTGGGATGAAAATCTAAGCTCGTGACATGATGAGAGTGTCCCAGCTCAAAGACAGTCTCAAACGCCTGTCCCAACGCTGATACTCCAAAAAAAACATGAAACAATAAAAATATAGTTACAAATGTAAAGCGCATATTTTGTTTACCCTAGCCTGAAACACAATAAACTGGAGTTTTTGCAATGATTATTGAAAAAGAAAAAACGAAAGTATCACATTGAACCTATCCAATGTTAATTGTAACGTCGAAAGAAGCTGACGCAATAAATTGTTTAAATTTCCAACAAACCGTTGCGGCACCCCATCCTATTTAAAACACCAACAATGTGCTAAAAATCAGATTATGCTTGTCATGGTTACGCAGAAGGACAGTGTTATGTGCGGACAACTCAAAGTTACAGAAGCTTCCTTTTGTTAAAGCGAGGTAGAGCCACTGGAAGTGAATTTGTACCTAACACCAACCGTCCCCAACCTATGTCCAAGTGGCCAGTCCAGTGCAAATCATCAGAGAAAATGCCGGACAACGGGTATTTCAAGCTGCCATCTGATGGCTTTTACTCAAACCCACGGAAAACGGCTTCAAACCGTCTAAGTACACCAAAGATACGATACGCTTTCGGCCGGCTACCAGCTGTTACGAAACTCAAAAGGGCTAACACAGACTTATATGGACGCTCTGCCGCTATCAAGTAATACCCACCCCACAAAGCTGTTTTAACAACCTTGTTTTTTCGTTTATTTCTCCCACATTAGCCATTTATACACTGATAAACAGTCACTTTGAGTCACCTCAAATAATAAGGTACTGCTCTGACATATATCCGGGCTTAACTGTATTTTCAGCGCCCCTAATGAGATTCGAACCTAGCCACCCAAAAAGTAGAATACACCCACGCGGGCTCAGAACCCTTGTCTTGAACGAGCTCCTTGATAACCATAATTTGAGTCATGATTGCGCCTCACTTTGTGTGAATTGCGCTTTATAAGGTTCATTTCTTCGTAGCAATATCCACATTAAGCGAGCCAATCGATGGGCCGTGGCCACCACCGCTTTATTTTTACCACGACGTTCTACCAATGCGTTGATCCATTTGTTTAAATCATCCTGCTTTTTGTGCGCATGATTGACCACTGTACGGGCACCATGAATGAGTTGTTCTTAGATAACTATCACCTCGTTTGGTGCTCCCTCCCATCTTATTGGTTTCACCCGAAGCATATTGACGTGGTGTGATCCCAAGCCACACAGCCAACTCCTTTTTATTAGAAAATGCGCAACAAATCGCTGACACCCACCACTAATTTGCCTATTCCTCAGCTTTGACGTTAATAGTGATGGATGTCACTTATTTTTCTTATTTTTTTGTTGCTTCTTTTATTTATCTCTCATTTACTATTTGTATGTATTGATAAACAGTCACTTTGAGCCACCCTAAATAAGGTGCTGCTCGGCTTTGATGCTAATAGTGACGGGTGTCACCTATTTTTTATTTTCCTTTGTGCAATTTGCACGAAAGGAAAACTAATAAGGCGTTTAAGATTGGCTCCCAATGCTCCGCATTTTTGGATTGATTCAACTGAAGTATTTACGGCACAATGGCTTAGGCTCGGCGGCATGCGCGGTTAACCACTTAATGCTGCGTTATGTTTCTTTGTAAATATCCATTTCGAATAGGACTAAGCATGTTCAAACAAGGTCAAGAATATAGCCGTAAAGAAATTAGTTCTTTAATCGGTGGTCAAATACAAGGCTACATGGGAACTCGGAACAAAAAAGTTATTGGTGTTTACCTTGAGTTGAATTCGAACCCAAATGCACCAAGAGAAATTTTATGTGGCACTGGAATAGATATCGCTAAACATGGTCTTTGGCTGTCTCAACAGGATGAGCCAGTGCCGATATTCGTAAAGAGAAAGGCAAATGAATGGGTATACCAAGGACTTTTCTCAGTAGAATCGACGATTGTAGACGGATCAACTCTAGAAAAGATCCGAAAGCAAGCAGGGCGAAAGTATCAACTTAGTAGGGCAATATACCTTAGCGAGGTAAGCGAGCAATTAGAATTTGAACAACAAGTAACGTGGTCTAGAGCATTAACTCGAGCTCAGAGAGTTGAGCGTTTATCAAAAGCGGAAGCTACACCAAAAGCAATTCAGGTTAAAACAACTGTCTATATTCGCAATCCAGATGTTGTCGCAGAAGCATTGATTCGTGCTGACGGAATCTGCGAAAACTGCAACAAGCCTGCACCATTCATCAGAAAATCAGATAACACGCCTTATTTAGAGGTTCACCATGTTCTACCCCTAGCACAAGGTGGAGACGACACAATCGAAAATGTTCTGGCCCTGTGTCCAAATTGTCATCGAGAGGAACATTTCGGCTAAAACCTACAAACTGTTTAAGAGTGATTCGCAACGTGTGGCATTTTACTATGCGTTGTGATTGGTATTTAAAAGTGGTATGTGACGGCTTCAGTATTGCGCTGCTCATACCTTCGCAAGGTGTCAGTTATACGTTGAGAATTAGTGCAAATGGAAAAGTCAAAAGTAAAATTTGAAGCCCTTTTTGAGACTACGATTCTCACTATGTTTATTGCGTTAGCTGGCTCTAGTTTTTTAAATTACTAAATCCATTTGTTACAAAATTAGTGGCTTTGGTTCTTGTTTTAGCTATGCTTGCAGTGGTGCTTATTTACGGGGCTATTTATAAATAGGCGTATTTTTCAAGTGTTGATTTAAATGCCATAAAGCGCTTTTATTTAGCCCACCAACTGTTGTTTGTAGTAATTACTTTATTAACTTTATTTGGTCAAGTAAGGCACTTGTATACATAAAAAACTGTTAAAAAATGGGGAAAATTCAGTTGCAGGTTTGCGCGGGCACCACCGAATATCGGCTGTTTAAAATGGTGCTAATTTGCTCAGAATGCTTGAGCCACTCTGTCTGAATGACACTTTCACGCTGGAACCGATCAGGTTTGATTAAGCCCCAGCTTTCAAATCTAACAGTTCTGGTTAATATTATTCACTTTAAGCTAATCGCTTCATTATTTTATAAGAAACTATCGCCTTGGTGCTTGCGTTAATGCCTCAAAGCCTTATACCTGAGCTTATAATCTAGCTTGTTTAACTAAACTACTGTTTTGCTCATCACCACGACATCAACACCTCGGTAATTGACGTTTTCGAGCGGTTGCCAGCCGAGTTTTCGATAGAGTCCACCTTCTGGATGCTCTGTTTGTAAATATAACGTGGTAACACCAAATATTGAGGCTAATCGCTCTGCTTCTTTGACTAAGCGTGACGCTAGTTTATTTCCACGATAGGGCTTATCCACATAAACGCCACCAATCCAGTGCTCTTTATCTGTGTAGATACTCATTTCATGAAATTTAAGCAGCACAACTCCTGCGATTGTGTCGCCATCCAGCGCGACGATTACACAAGGAATACTAGAGTCGCTAAGGTAGTCTAAAAGCTTTTGCTCAAAACGCTCTACAGAGGCCTCCTCAACAATACTTCCCCACTCATCAAAATACCACTTGGCAATGATTGGGATGAATGCTTTGTGATGCGCTAAAAGTTTAAATTCCATTTTAATCCCTCAAATAAACATAATACGGACAAAGGATTATCAACCACTTTTACAGTAACTGTATTTTGTTCCCTTTACAATTCCAGATAACAGGCCTTAGTTAATTGATAGATATAGATATCGTGCTTTTCACCGCCTATATCCAAAAATGCTTTTAAACGACATTTGCGTTTCATCCCTAACTTCAGCATCAACCGCTGCGACTGTTGATTGCCAACAGCGCACATTGCCTGAATGGTATCGACAGAACACTGTTGAAAAGCCTCCTTTATCAGCGCCGCAGCAGCCTCATAGCCGTAACCACAACCAATTTCATCCTCCGCTAATCGAAATCCAATTTCACCAACCTTTTTCTCTTCGTCGACATATTTAAAAACTAGTTCGCCAATCAGTTTTCTTTTTTGTTTGCTCACTATAGCCAAGATCAAGCGCTCGTTTTGTTCTCCCTTCCAAGGCTGGCATGCTTGAACTAGCCGCTCTTTTGCCGACTCGAACGTGGCAGGCGCACCAATATATTTTGACGTATTTGGATTTTTCCGATGGCTATAAACTGCATCAAGGTCGTCCATTGTCATACGTCTCATGGACAAACGTTCGGTTTCAAACTGCATTGGTATTTTTCCTCACTCGCAGACCACACATAATCACCAGTCTCATAAATAAACGCCCCGTAGTAGCAAGCAGCCCTGCATTTTATTACTCTTTACAAACCGGCATAAAAACAGTGCATAAATGCCGCCAGGTTAAAAACAGTAACAGTGCACAGCCAAAAACGAGTACCGCAAGAGACTCTACACCACTCAGTAACCACTTATTAACTACCCATGCCACGCAAGAAAAAAATAGCAGCTCAACCGCCCCAACCAGCGCATTCGCTGTTCCTGCCTTTTCTGGATGTAAAACCCCAATGAGATGCATGTAACTTGGAAAATACGCGCCAAATACAAACATAATCGCAGCATAAGCGAGCAGAACAGCAAGCGCACTACCACTTGCAAATAGCAGCAATAACACGCTGACAACTAATGCAGGCCAAGTCCAAATTACAATATCTAAATAGGAGCGCTTACGTTGCAATACCTTAGTTAATATTGACCCTATGAGTAAGCCAAACATGGGGATCATCATCGCCTGACCTATTGCTTTGGATTCCAAGCCAAACTGCCTTGCCAGTAAAAACGGCAGATACAACTGAATGGTAAGATACAAAAAAGTAGGTAACCATTTGAGCGACGCGAGGGAAATAAATGATCGGTTTAGCAATAGACTTTGATATTCATAAAAGAGCGCGTTTGGCCGTAACGACAAAGTAGTTTTACTGCTCTGCTGCATAATTCTATAGCCGTACACCAAAATCAAAACATAGTATGCGAATGCAAACCATGACATCCCCTGCCACCCTACCCAGCCAGATAACACCCCAGCCAAGAATGGACTACAAATAGCAGTCACACTCACCGACATTGCCAGTGTCGCCATCGCGCTTTTAAGTTCTGCACCTGATAATCTTGCAGCAAGAAGCGTTCTGCCAATTAACACCGGCGATGCAGCACCAATGCCTTGCAACACTCGACCGATAAAAAATACCTCGGCGCTAGATGCTATTGAGCAAAAAACCGTACCTAACAGTAAAATACCCAGCCCACTAAAAAATAAAGGCCTATCGCCAAACTTATCTCGTAGCGGCCCAACCAGCAGTTGCGCAGCTCCTAGTGTAGTGAAATAGCTAATTACTGCTGCTTGTCCTTGACTAGGCGTAAGCTGTAAGGAATCCGTAATATTAGGTAAAACAGGGATGTAGATTTGGCTTGCGATCTGAGAGCAAGACATCAGCAAAACAGCTAAAAACACCACTTGAAACACGTCAGCTCCTCTTAACTTAATAGAGGGTAATTTTACCGAGCTTTTAATATCCAAAAAACAAGGTAATAATAAAAACACTTATTCCCATCAGGAAACAATTAATGGATTGGTTAACCGGAGTACGGAGCTTTAGCAAAGTTGTAGAGTTTGGCAGTTTTACCCGGGCCGCAGATGAAGAAGGTGTTTCAGCGTCTGCAGTGAGCAAACGAATTGACTGGCTAGAACAACAACTAGGCTTAACGCTATTTATTCGCACTACTCGCCAAGTCAATCTCACTGAGGCTGGGGAGCACTTTTTGCCGAAAGCTTCAATATGGCTTGCGCAGTTTGAATGTTTAACTGATCACGGACAAACGCTGAATCAAGCGCCATCAGGTAGCTTGAAAATCGCATCAACTCTCGCGGTAGGCAGCACCATCTTGATGCCAAATATCGCCTCATTTTTAGCTAAATATCCCAAGCTAAAAATTCATCTTAATGTCATCGCCCCTGGCGCACACCCAGATCTTAATCACGATTTAGTGATCACACGCTACTATGAAGCGTTTGACTCAGCCTCTCACAAAGGCAGCCGGCTCATTGACTACCAAATGCAAATCTTTGGTGCTCCTCACTATCTCAAACAGCATAACCCTATCGAATCTCTGGATGATCTCCGCCAACATAAAATGTTGTTAAGCAGTTACTACCATAAGCTAGGTGGGATTATTCTTGAAAATGGAGACACCTTCCAATTTGACAATTACAACTTCGTCTCTGATCAGTTAGATGCAATGCTGACTGCGGCCGTGCAAGGTTTGGGGCTGGTGTTTATTTCTCCTAGCTATGTGAAAAGAGAGCTTGACCAAGGTTTGCTCACACCTGTTTTACCTGAAGTGAAATCAGAAACAAAACAATTGTGGGCGTATTATCCGAAGGCAAACTACACCCCCTATAAAACTCAACTTTTTATTGATCACCTTAAAAAGCACCTCAAAGCAACAGAGTAGAGAAGAATGACTTTCACATTTGTTCACAATTCAAGTACAAAAAATTCTCTAAAGATTTAGAGCCACATGCTAATTTAGGATATTTACTCAACTTTGTAGTACTAAACCGTGCTAACAGAGTATTTCGCTAAAAATAGAGCCACATACTATAACTTTAAAGGACTAACAATGAGTTTTAATCTCTTCACGAAAACCACACTGGCAACACTAGTCTCTGGGCTAGCTGCAATGAATGCACAAGCAAGCCAACCGCTCAGTTTAGATACCATCACCGATCCACAAATAGGTTGTGATACAAAAATTGAATTACTGATGGCAAATGCTGCCAGTGGCGTAAGTGACAATTTATTGCCCGCTGAGACTATGTTAGAAGTGCTCAATACCCATTGCCAGCAACACCAACAAACTACAAATGAAACTGAACGAACCCCACCTGAGCTAAGAGCAATCCACTTGACCTCAAACTCAGTTAATGTCAACGACGGTGACAAAACCGTAGATATTAACTTGAGATTTTACGATGAAAGCGGTGTAAAATCCGCACGTGTTTATTTATCACCACCAACAGGCTTTAGTTGGGGTGGCAACAAATCAGCAGTAGCTTCTAATTGGCAGAAAACCGATGAGACTGGTGTGTATGAAAGTAAAGTCAGTTTTACTTTCACTGATGCCGACATCAATGGTAAATGGTTTTTAACCTTAGGCCACGTAACTGACGTAAATAACGCGGTTCGTTTTTGGCTTCGCGAGAGTGAAATTGAAGCCGCCGGCTTTAACCCATACATCGTCGTCTCAAATGATAAAGTCTCAGAGGGCGTTAACCCTGAAATAAAATCTATTACGATTTCTGACACTGAAGTTGATGTAAATACAGGCGATAAGACGGTTAACGTAACCGTAGAAGCTTACGACCAGTCGACTATGTCTAAAGGCGTAATTAGGGTTTCACCACCTAGCCAGTATAAATCACTTGCTATAAAACAGGCTGAGTCATCTGATTGGCAAGAAACAGATGTCGAAGGAATTTATCGTTCGAATTATTCTTTCACCTTTACTGATAAAGACCTACCTGGTGAGTGGTTTGTTGCCACAGCTATGCTCACTGACAGCAACGGAAATATGGGAGTTTACAACCGAGGACACTTTAATACACTAGGCTTACCTTCTGTCATCACTGTAAAAAATGAAACGGAACTAGATCTAGTACCACCCAGAATCAACCATATCGCTTTTTCATCTAATCAACTGGCATCAGCGAATGGTGAGCAAAACATAACGTTAACAGTCACAGCGTCGGATCTATCGGGGATGGCCAAAGGTTATTATGCTCTCAGAGCACCAGAAGGTTCTGACGCGGAAGATAAGCTTTTCACTATAGAGCAATGGCAACAAGGCAATAGTCAAAATGAGTTTGTTGGTACTAAAGGTTTGAGTTTCAGCAACGATGACTTGCAACAAGGTCAAGGTGTTTGGCAATTAGACGCTAGTACTCAAATAGACTCTGCGGGAATATATAGCCAAGGTGCTAAAGCGCGAGAGTTAACAACGTTAGGCGCTACGCCTTATATCTTTGTTGATGAAGAACAGATCAATAAAATTTCTGTTAGGGATATAACGGGAGCCAAGCAGGTAAAAATGGGGTCTAGCATCCCAGTTACGTTAGAAATAACTGAAAACACACTACCCAGTTTACCTAGTCAATTTCATCTTTACCTAGATTCTGAAGCCGCATTAAAGCTTGATTTCGAGTCAGTAGATAACGAATATACTACTAGCTGTGAAGCGTTAAGTAACCGTCACATATGTAGTTTTAGCAATGGCGCTGACATTAAATCAGTTCAAGTCTCGTTTAATGTAACGCCCAGCGAAGTAGGCGTATTTACGCCAACCGTCCGCTTCTCGTCAGAATTCCCTGAATTAGACTACACAGACAACAAAACCGCGTTTCAAGTAACAAGCTACGAACCAAAACTGTTTAATGTCGTGTTTAAGAATTGGGATGGTGGCGTGCTTGCTACTCAAACTATTGAAGAAAGTACTTCCGCGAATGCTCCTCAAGTTCCGCCCAGAGAAGGTTTCACATTCTCTGGATGGAATGGAGATTTTAGCAAAGTGGAGCAAGACCTTATCATTACTGCACAATTTGAAATTAATATGTATCAAGTTAAGTTCGTAGATTGGAATGGTACAGTCATCAAGGCCGTGGAAATCTCTCATGGGCAAGCAGCAACACCGCCTCTAGAGCCAAAACGAAATGGCTACGCATTTACTGGGTGGGATACTACTTTTGACAACGTCACCAGTGAACTAGTTGTTAAAGCGCAGTATAAAGCGAGTTCTAATCCAACGACTACCGATAAGGAAGATAAAGGTAGTTCCGGTGGTGCGTTCGGCTTTTTACTAGCGATGCTAAGCACGCTGTTGGCTTTTGTTAGACGCAGAACACCTGCATAACCTGCATACCTCATTTCAACAGCATAGCGACGCTTCGCTATGCTGTTTACCTTCACCAGATTGCATGAGAACCCATGTCTGGCATCTCAATGGCTCCACCTGCAGCCTGTACTGTGATTATGATGCGAAATAGTAATGCGGATAGCGTTGTTCCTAAAACACCCACACCGATAAACTATTGTTACAAATAATCCCCCCTGTTTTGGCGCTGACTCTCCATATGTTGCTAAACTGAGCACAACAATAATAATCAAGTTTTTGGAGTAGCCATGTCATTACAAAAATGGGGAGGAGTCGCTGCACTCACAGAAGCGGCAACTTATTTGTTTGGCTTTGTATTATTTTTTGGAGTATTGGACTCCAGTGGACATAATACCCCAGCGCTTTACCTAGATTTTTTCATCCAAAATCGCGACACCTTTTTCCTCGGCTATATTGTCATTGGGATTATTTTCAGCTTCACGCTTATCGTATTGGTACAAGCCATGCAGCAGCGCTTGAGTAAAGCCTCTCCTGAGCTGATGAAATTTGCTAGCATAGTGGGTTATATATGGGCCGCAATTGTACTTGCAAGTACCATGGTTTTTTTAACCAGCATTGCAGCAATTGCAAAATTTTATGAGATCGATCCAGCACTTGCCCTAACGGTTAATCGCACCATCTCGATAGTGGTAGATGCGCTTGGCGGTGGTATCGAGTTGGTCGGTGCAATATGGGTACTAGCGGTTAGCTATGTTGGCATTAAACATAACGTTTTTAGTCCACTGTTGCATTATTGGGGGTTGTTGGTCAGTATTGCAGGAATCCTTACATTGTTTTCTGGCCTTTCTTCTTTCTCAGCAAACCCATTTTTTGACGTGACCACTGCTATCTTCGGGTTGGGGCAAATCCTATGGTTTATCGTATTAGGTGTGATGTTATTGAGAGATGAAACACCAGCATAGGCGCATAACCACAGCTGGATAATATCTCCAAGGGGCAATTGCAAAATTATTGCCAGAACCACGCGTTTACTCTGGTTCTGGTAATACTGGAGGCGTACTATCCATATAAGTCAAAAAGTTAGCCCAAAGAGTATGGGTTCTAGTTTTTACTAATTCCTTACGACACTCGAGTGCCATCACGCCACGAATAGTGCCTTCTCGCCATTGTGTATATACCGCGCCGCAGTGGGCATCGAGATAGCTTTGCCACGCCAACTGCGAGGCTTTAATCGCTTCCACCAGTTGCACATCAAAGGCATTATGCTCAAGGCTTTTTTGGTAGTAACGTTCAAGCGCTTCGGTTCGCGCGTTAAGCTCGCTCATTGCACACTCGTTGATGTCTATGGTTGAGATAGGGTTTTCACACACATCTCCTCCCGCCAACGCGATTTGGCAATTTAATAAAAACAATGCAGCCGCTATCAATCTCATGATATTTCCTTTTGTATTTAACCTTTAATGAGTTTCAACATATTACCGATGGAATCGAGGTTAATTCCACCCATCAGCTCTGGATTATTCAACGCATAGAGGTAATCTTCTATCAAGGTGCAATCAATCTCGTCACGCAGTTCAACAAACCCAGCCCAATTTTCGAGGTCATCTTCGTCAATTTCACCGCTGAGATATTTTGCTAATACCACGCTTAACATCGCCTTGCTGATAGCGAGCGATACTGCACTGTTATCGCTCAATAATATATTTAATGCCTGTTCTTTGTGTGGGCCGAATGTAACAAACTCGGCCAGTACTTGTTGCTTATTCATGATTTTTCTCCAGCTCTGCGACCAAAGCAAATAACTCACTCAGCCCCGCTTGCTGTTGCTCGACTTCTTGCGCCGCAAAGCCTAAGCGAATATGACTTAAACTACTAGCCTTACCGAGAGTAAATTCAGGCTCACATTGTACGTAAATCCCTTTTTCAAGTGCTTTTTCAGATAATCTCGAGACGTCGCGTTTGCTGTTTACCCAATACGCCATGCCGCCTTGTGGCACTTCAAAGTCAATATCTAACTTGGCTTTAAGCTCGCTTAGATGCTGCGCCATCGCCTGATGGCGTCCTTGATAGGCTTTGGTCATGCGGCGTAAATGGCGCTCAAACCCTCCCTCTTCCATCCAGTCAGCCACAGCCAACTGGGTAAGGGCATCATTTTTGTGATTAAGTAGCTGCTTACGTGCCACCAATTGCGCAAGCACATCTGCCCGCGCACTCATATAACCCACACGAGCACCGGCAAACATGATTTTTGAGAAAGTAGAAATATAAATCACAATACCACTTGGATCGCTTGCCGCCATCGGCTGTAACGGTGGGCAGAGATAATGAAACTCATGGTCGTAATCGTCTTCAATAATAAACACGCCATACTGCTGGCACAGCTGATAAATCGCCATGCGCCTCGGTACAGATAAAGTCACTGTCGTGGGGTATTGATGTAGAGGAGTTAAATACAACAGCTTCACCTTGTTTTGTTCAAGGCAGCGCGCCAAGGCCTCCACTTTAATGCCTTCTGCATCTTGTGCTAATGCAAAAACTTCAGCCCCTGCATTAGTAAAGGCGTGTCGCGCAGGCGGATAACCAAGCATTTCGATGGCAACACCATCACCTGGATTAATAAATGCATTTGCCACCAATGAGAGCGCTTCTTGGGAGCCATTACAAATCAGTAAATCATCACATACCAGTCCCCTCGCTCTGCGCAAATACGCCTGAATTTGGGATTTCAGTAACTCGCACCCCGCAATGTCTGAATAGTGAAAATGACTGACATTGGTTTTGCGGCACGCCTTTACTAAAAACCGCTTAAACTCATCATAAGGAAAAGCATGAAGATCTGGTAAGCCCCCTGCAAAACTATAGCGGTAGGCCGTACGCTTAGTGCTGCTTACTGGGGTCAGTGTTTTAGCAAATTGCGGTACGATTTGTGGTGTAGCAGGCACTCTTGTGTCTATCTGTTGGCTACTGAAAATAGGTAGTTCAGTATTGACTCGATAGCCGCTGCGCTCTTTAACCACCAGCCAGCCTTCAGCTACCAAGTTTTGTAGCGCATTCATCACCGTGTGCCGATTCATACCATGTAACTCAGCCAGCTTTCGGGCAGAAGGAAGTTTGTCACCGGGTGTGAGCTTACCTTCAGTAATGGCACTGCGCAAAACATCTGCTAAGCGTTTATGTTTAGCATCTTGAGACTGTGTTTTTGGGCTAATAGAAATCAAGTCTGGTCTAATTAAATTATTAAATCTGGTTGTTTTATATCAACCAAAATCAGCGCAATATGCAAGCATTAAAAACACAGAATGAATGGAAAATTGATGCTTTCAAAACAAACGCTAGAATCCAATCGCGTTAAGCTCACTCCGCTTGAAGCCGCGCATTTACCTGAGTTATTGGCTCGAGGCAAAAAAACTGAGATCTGGAAATGGGTATTTAATAATTATTGTCGCGATCAAAAAACCATAGAGCAATGGTTTTACGGCTCTGCGCAATTTGACGAAAGCGAACAACTTGTTGTTGCAATCATAGATAAAGACTCAGGTAAACTGGCTGGTAATAGCCGCTTGTTTAGACTTGATAAACTCAACTTAAGTGCCGAAATCGGCCATACTTTTATTGGTACTGAATTTCAACGTACGCATGTTAATACCCACGCCAAATACCTGTTGCTCAAATATGCCTTTGAAGCGATTGGACTGGTGCGTGTGCAATTTCAAACGCATGAATGTAATCATAAGTCTCGTAATGCCATCGCTCGACTCGGTGCCCATTTTGAAGGCTTGTCGTTAAAAGATAGACGCTTGCCTGACGGAAGTTACCGTAATACAGCACGATTTGCCATCACTGATGAGATGTGGCCTGAAGTGAAAGCGAGGTTGGAGGAAAAGTTATGAGCTACCCAAGAAACTACTACATTGAAAGCAATCCAAACATACTCAGCTCTGTGATCACAAAACACCCGCTGGCCACGCTGACGGTGATCCAGGAAGGCAAGATAAAGACGGTTTTTGTACCGCTAACATTAAGTGATGACCATGCTTATTTGCTCGGACACGCTACAAAAGACAACCCGATTTTTCACACAGGTGGTGTTATTCAAGCAGTTTTCCACTGTGAAGATCATTACCTCTCACCCACGGTTATCCCTGACATTAAGCTCCCCACGTGGTTGTACGCAAATGTGGTAGTTGAAGGTGAGCTCGCACTTATTGCTACTGATGATGAAAAATACGCGTCAATGCAAGCGCAGATAATGCATTTTGAGCAGTTTTCAAATAGTAATTGGCAACTTGATAGCGTGCCTGCTAATCAACGCCAATCGCTGTTTAACGCCATTAACTTTTTCAAGATTAAAATCAATACGATGCATGGCGCTTTTAAGTTAAGCCAAAACCAGTCGAGTGACATTCGCGCTAAAATCAAAACACATTTAACGCCATCCAAACCAATGTTAGCTAGTTATGTGTGTTAATTACTAAACTCATACTGCATTCATGGTTGAAGTGCTTGAATCTTACAGACCAGCAAGCAATTTCTATTTCAATGCGTTATTTCAAAAACCTAATAACAAAATTTATTTTGATGATGCAGAAGTGGCCCGGCCTAATGGCGCTGTTGGCTTTTTGCAGTGGTATAGCGAGCTTTATTTTAGTTGAACGTAAAGAGTCGTTTTCACAGATCATCGCTCTGCTTTTACTCACCAGTTGGCTGTGGCTTATTATTGATAACTGGCTTCGCGACCAAGTGGAGCAACGTTTTGGTATTGTGTTGTCACCCAACTTTATGCGCTTTGCCCTACAAATGGTGCAACAGGAAAGCCTATTCTTCGCACTGCCTTTTTTCTTGGCTGCCACGACATGGAATCATCCACAGGCCGCGTTTACCTGCTTAATTGCACTCTGCGCGTTTATCTCCGTTGTGGACCCGATATATTACAAAAAGCTAGCCCGGCACAATGTGCTGTTTATGGTATTCCACAATTTTGCTTTGTTTGTTGTGATTTCAGTTACGCTACCTATTTTGCTTCACCTGACAACCGACCAAAGTATACAAATAGCGCTAGTCACCGCCATTATTCTTACCCTACCGAGTCTTGGTAATGTCATGCCACATGCAAGATGGTGGCGTTTTCCCTTATTGGCTCTGCTGCTAAGTGCACTTAGCGCTGGTTTGTGGCAGTTACGTAGCTGGGTTCCCCCGGCGGCCTTACGACTCACCGACATTACGCTGGCTTATGAAGTTGATAGGCAGCAACGAAAGCCAATGAACAGTATCCAGCACCTCGATACCCATTCGCTTCACGAACAAGGCTTGTATAGTTGGAGCGCGGTAAAAGCACCACGGGGACTAAACGAAAAGATCTTTCACGTGTGGGTACACAACAAGCAAGTGGTTGACCGAATCCCCTTAAATATTAGCGGTGGACGCGAGGAAGGCTATCGAGCTTGGAGCCATAAGAGCAACTTTCCCGCCGACTCAACAGGTAAGTGGGAGGTGCACGTTGTCACCAGTTCAGGACAACTGATTGGCCTAACAAAATTTACTGTATCTCCTTAGGAAATTTTTAAGGAATTACAATCAATTATCGAAATCTAGGCGCGGTGATAGTGTTATTATGATATGGTTAAGCGTCTCTTTTCTTATTCAAGGAAGTCTATGACTGATTTTTCCGTTTTACCGGACGAAAACTCGAAGCGATTTGTTGCTGTGCTCAATAAAAAAGTTGAACTTGGTCGACTTTTTAATGCGCTTGGCCATATGACCGCTGGGCTCATTGACCAAATTGGTAATACTGATGAGCTCTGCTTTTTACCGTATCGAGACAAAGATGGCGGCATTCACCCTTCGATTTCGCACTACCCTTTTATTGTGCTTAAAGCAGATAACAGTAATAAAATCAGAAAAGTGCGAGCAGAGCTTGTGGCTCGTAACATCCCCTTTACCGACTTTACAAATACCATGATTGTTGGCACATCCGAACAGCAAGTAAGCGCCACCGCTGAAACACCAGAGCAAGACTTAGAGTACTTTGGCATTTGCATGTTTGGCGATAGCGCGGAGCTTAAAGAATTTACAGGGAAATTCAGCTTGTTTAAATAACCTGAGGTTTATTTTTGGTATCACTTACTTTGGTTGTAGTTTAGGTTTAATTTATGAAACGATTTTCAAGTATTGCGTTGGTCATTGTTGTATTACTAGTCATCCTTAATATGAGTAATTTGCCTTGGGAGTTAAGATTTGCAGCGCCTCAGCATAATTACCTTTTCGTTATGATACTGGCCATCATCTTACCCGCTTCAGTGTTGTTGTGGTCGTTATGTCGACGCACCAAGCTGCTCAAAATGTCTGGCTTATTAGTCGCTTTGGCAGCAGCAGTGCCGAGTTTCATCGTATTCATCTTTGCCGCTGGTGATTATTCCGAGATCAAACAAAGCGGCGTTGACAACTCCTTTGCCGAACTTAATCGACTGAATGTCAATGACGATAACTATGTGCTTTACCGAACCGACCGCGGAGCCACCACTTCATATGGTTTAGTTTTACGCTTAGAGCGAGAAATCGGATTTGGTATTCATGCAGTAAAGGTCGTTCACAGCAAATACAAAGCCGCAGAAGGTCAGCTGGAGTTGCTTTCTGAGAGCCAAATAAAAATGCAGATCCAGCCTTATGATACGCAAGACCAAATGGAAGTGGTGGTGTTAGATATTTAAAATGCTTTCAAGGCCGCAGCATAAAGCACATGATAAAAGCGACAAAATCGCTGTGTAAAACAGCTCCTACCCTGTAGTGAAGTCATGCTTGTAGGAGGCGATTCACTCGCCGAGCAGTTTATGTTTTCTAACGAATTTTCGCTGAAGAAATCTCCTCATTTCACCAGCCAAAAATTCAATATAAAAACAACAAGATCGCTGTGTAAAACAGCTCCTGCTACGTAGCGTAAATAGGCTTGTAGGAGGCGATTCATTCGCCGAGCAGTTTATGTTTTCTAACGAATTTTTGATGAAAAATCCCCCTCATCTCACCAGCCAAAAATTCAATATAAAAACAACAAAGTCGCTGTGTAAAACATCTCCTACCTCAAGGTGAAACCAAGCAAAAAGCCGATACTGGCTTTTTGCTCTTCACATTTAACACTGTTAAATAATTGTCTTACGGGTTCTTAGGCGATTAAAGTTGACGTAAACCTCTTTACCACAGTCTAATTTAACTGTGAAACCCGAATACTCCTCTTTGATTTCAATGAGTTTTTCGTAATTCTCTTGGAAGTAGATTTGCGTCGGGATGGATGCGTCTTTAAAGCTGATAAACGCGCCGTATGCCCCTTCTATGCTGGTGTCGCGGCTAACTTCAATCCAATCAAGTGCACGGTTTACATAACGGTATACTGGATTTGCTTGACCAAGGCGTTTGCTGTCATAACTGCCGTCATATTTTAACTCGGTATTCCACCAAGTTTGGTATTGAATGGTATACTGCGCAGTAGTATAAGGAAAGGCAACACGTTCCTTAGCATCATCACAAGTATCATTAGCATAAAACTTACCTGCAATGGCACCTAGAGTGACATAACTAAATAGTCCAAGTAGGGCATTTTGTGCAAACAATAAAGGCGATGTGAGTGAACGCAATAGCGCCAACTTGCCTTGTTCGGTAAGACCAGACTCACGCACTAGCTTCGAGGTGATCTTGTGTGGCGCTGGGGCGTCGAAGTCTGGTGTAAATGGTTCGCCATCAAGGCTTGCGGCAAGCGTCCCTTTTAACCCCAGTTTTTTGAGATTAGCCAAAGAGTTTCGCGACCAGTCAGACATCAATGCTTCGCTATAATTCTGCTTGGTGTCCGTGCCCGTCACCTGCACTTTAGCAGTGGGAAAATACTGCTTAGCAAACCGAAGTAGCGCCTTTTCGGAGCCTTGCCAATAACCATACATGGTGCTTGGGTGCTTTAACGTTTTTTCGTAGCCAGATGACTTTTCACACTCGCTAACATCTGGGATCGCGTTGATTTTTAGGTTAGTACCAACTAAGTTCTCGGTATCCTTTCCCGTATCGTTAATCGCATCTTCCCACTGGCTGAGCAGCTGCCAAGTTGCTAAGTCTGTAGAGCCAACCGCCTCATTATTCCAGTTAATTTCAAAGCGGTGGATTTCGTCAGGTAGCTCAAAAGCTTTGACTCTAAACTCCGTCACTATTCCATAACTTAACGCCCCGCCTCCGCGTAGTGCCCATAAGAGATCTTCATTTTCAGTCTCAGATACCTCAACTCTCGAACCATCTTGCAAAATAACAGTCGCACCAACGAGTGACTCACAGCACATCCCTTTTGCTCGCGTCCACGGGCCCCAACCACCGCCTTGAATATACCCAGCTAACCCAACCGTGGCACAGGTGCCGTGCGGAATGGTTAACGGCGGAATATCCTTGTAACCAGATTCCGCAAGCTTTGGAACTAATTGATAAAAGCGATATCCAGAGCCAATATGAGCAATATAGTCATCGCCTTCTTTCTCAATGGAGAAGTCTTTTAAACCGCTTAAATCCAGTAGCACCACATCTGTGCCACTACACTCCCCTTCGTGATCATGGCCGCCAGAGCGCACCCGAATGGGTAAGTTAAACGCTATCGCCTCTTGATAGGCGCGCATTACATCATCGGTGTTATTACACATCACAATCACCGAGGGCGAAAACTGAAATCGTGTGTTAAAGATAAGCGCTTTAGCTTGATATTCTCTAAAGCGCTCCATCGAAGTATCCCCCGTTGGCAATAAAGTAAGCAACTGCTTTGCAGAAAAGCCATGCTTACTTTCTAACGCGAGTATAAATCCTTGTGTCGCGCGCCAATAGCGGTCGATACGCTTTTGTGCTTCTTCTAACTGATATTCAGGGATTGGTTTATTGGATTGTTTAGGCATTGTTGTTTCCTTGCGCTGTGCTATTTCCACATGGACAGTCGTCCACTTTGTTACCCGTAATGGCTTCGGCGAGATCTTGTATCGCCGGTGCGAGATCTTTTTTATCAATATTGACTTTAATGAGGTACGGCTTACATGGGTTTTCATGAAGCGCAGCAAAAACCCCATTTAGATCCGCGACGGTATCTACATGCAAATATTCGACAAAATACGCACTCGCTAATGATTTATAGTCCCAATGATGCAAATCATCAAATGGTGCAAACGCGCCCGCAGGAGTAAACGCACAAATATCAACAAACGACTGCTCAATTGCATACACTTGGTTACTCATTACAAACACCGCAGTATTGAGTTTATTATGGCTAATGGTAGACAGTGTTTGGCACATCATCATAAACCCACCGTCGCCTGCAACCACAACACTACGTCGATTGTCAGCCAAAGCTGTGCCGAGTGAACAACCGGTTTCATGACCTAACGACCCCCAAGCCGCGTCACTAATAAAGCGACTTTCTTCAATACCAGTTAAACGAGCCGCCATATAAAGCGAAGAGCTTTCACCTAAAATAAGGTTGAAGTCACGCACCTTTTGGCATTGGGCTAACTGCTTTTGGTATGTGCAAAAGAAGTTTTCGTAACTGATGGTATCGCAATCTCGTACGGGACTTTTCAAGTAGGGGTTTTCCGGCAACGAGCAAAGCGCATGATGCTGCATCGGGTAATGCTCAATATACACCGTTAAATCATCAATAAACTGTGCTAAATCGATACCACCAAAATGCTCGCAGTTACCAATTCTTGCTTCGCCCATATTCACGCGGATCAATTCGTTGTCTTGCGTTTTTAACATGGTCAGGTAGTCATCAGTGAATATTGCCCCCAACGCTAAAATGCAATCTCGTTTGCTAACAAAGTCAAACGTTTCAGGCCATGACGCTTCACCCGCATAGGTGCCAACAAACAGCTCCTTCCCGAGCCCTTGCGCCTCACTTAATACTGATTTGGCTAGCGTGGTCGTGGTGTACGGAATATTGAGATTACAGAGCAAGTTTTCGACTTCCCTTTGTATGCCAAGTCGCGTGATCTCTATGCCTAATAATACCAACGGCTTCTCAGCTTCTTTGAGTCGGTTGATTACTTTATCGAGTAAATTTGCCATCATCGTAGGATTAGATGCAGGTCTTGGGATCACTAAATGGCCATCTGGTTTATCACAAGCTGCGCCCCACACGTTTTGCCATGCTTCTAGATAAATAGGCCGCTTTTCACTCATGGCAAGGCGTAACGCATTGTCAATAATGTCAGGAGCAGAAGCGGGATCCGAAAGAATTTCACTGGCGACAGTGACATTTTCAAACACCTTTTTATCTGCGCTATAGTCGCCGGTAGAGTGATGAAATAACACGCCTGTTTCTTCAATATCTACACGGTTTTCAGCCGACGGACTTGCCGATATAACGACAACAGGATTACGCTCGACATAAGCGCCGGCGATGGCGTTTAATACGCTGAACGTGCCAACGCCGTATTGCACAGACACCGCGCCAATACCTCGGTATCTTGCATATCCATCCGCCGCGTAGCCTGCCCCTAGTTCGGTTACATCGCCTACAGCGTCAATACCTGGAAAGTTGTCCAGTGCGGTCATAAATTCTTGCACATAGTCACCAGGCACTTGAAACACCTTATCAAGGCCCAACTGCTTTAACCGCCACAGTAAATGGTCAGCAACCGTAAAATTAGCGGTACTCATGATTAATACCTCGATAGGCGAATTCAGTGACTTCGTCCAGGGTGTCCGAACTGGCATTTGGCTGCTGCGCTGAATGCTGACACGAGCAGCCACCTTTACGGCAATCTACTGGTAAGTAATTGTGGTGTGACTCAAGCCACTGTTCATACTGGGCTTTGTCTTTGGATAACCACTTCGGTGTTGGTAAAGCAAAGAACTCAGCCAATGTTGATTCAGCCGTATTTAACGCTCCTTCAACCCAGCCTTGTTCATAGGAGTACGCTTCGCCAACAATATAGATTTCTTCACTCGCAACAGGGTGGCGCATTCTGCACATGATCTCATCGAGACGATAATTGGCTTTCCACTCATGCCAGCCACCGCCATAAGGGTCATCCCCCCACTCTTGGTAGATTGCAGAATATGGCATTGGGAGCGCTTTTTGATTATGTAACGCTTGAATTTGGCGATGTGCCGCTTCAACCATCCCAGTGGTAATTTGATACTGGTTTTTAGGTACTATCTCATTTTCGGCATAGCCTTGTGCACCATAGGCTGGCATATAGCCTTGGTAATGCTCACCCTTTTCTAAACCTTTCCAGTAAGGGATAGTGCCAATATCATTGTAAGAAGCCATTAGCAGCGAGTTGGTATTAGGCTCACCATAGGTATGCTCTACTTTACATACCCGTTCGCCTTTTTCGTTGGTCTCGTATTCAAGGCATTCTTTTTGATCGCATTCCGTGCCCATGTAATAAGTCTGACGGATTGGTAAGTCAGTGACAGAGCGACCAGCAACAAGGCCCAAACTGCGCCACCAAGGTTGCTCGTAAGCCATAAACATCTTAATCGCTTTTTGGATAAGCACAGACGGAATGTTTTCTTTTAACCAAGGGTCGTCAAAGAACGGCGATTCAATCAGCTCAAGCGAGCGCCTTGGCATAGCCAAAATAAGCCGCTTCACTTTAACGCTGTACGCTGGAGCATCTTTATCAACCACTTTCCCACTGCTGTTCACTTGTGTTGGTTGAAAGGTGAGTTCATAACGATACTCGCCACAATGATGCAGCTCAATTTTTGCAAGTCGATGCAACATATTAACGCGCTTACAGCGGTCAAGGCAGCCCGGTGCCGCTGCAAACTCTTCACATAACTTCAGCGGTAACGCCTGAAAACCATCTTTGAGGGTCTTAAATACCGTATCATCGCTATATTCAGTGGCAGGCAACTGAGTAACCGCACTGGCATTCGCCACATTAGCATCGTAGCCCCCCGCTTCTTTCATAAAAAGGTATGCTTCGTTACTCAACACATGCTCAAGCAAGTTCCAAAAGCCAAAGCGCCAGATTTCCTTGCCAAACACTTTGACTTTCATCTGCTCTGCAAGAGACATATCGGCAAAGCCCGGACAGATGAGGTTCATGACTTTAACTTGAAGATCTTCCGGCCCATAGCCTCGCTCTGTTTCTTCAAGCTTGTATGGGATTTTGTCTGGACACTCGGCGAAATCACGATATCTAAAATATTGTCCGCGCAGGTAAAAGAGGTTGTTTTCACTGCCTGCTTCAGGAGAGCTTTCTGCATTTGAAGGGTATAACGGCAGCTTTGAGCCCATAGGGAAGTCTTTGGTTTGGAGTTTTAGCTCATCCACCAGCGTACTCACCATCACATGATCATCAGGAATAAAGCGCATGCCACCAAGCTCAGCCACGACGTTGGGTAACCCCGGAAGCGTGCGACTGTACAAACGACCACCGATACGATCGCTATACTCAAATAAGCCTATGCGATGTGTATCACCAAGCTCTTGTTGCAGACGCCATGCACTATAGACACCTGATACACCGCCACCCACAATGGCAATATCTAGTTCTTTATTCATTTTAATATGCTCCTTTAAGCTATTACTTTAAAAGCATATTTAAGGGTGGTGATTTTATCTATTACACCGAGTTACAACAGATTACAGAGACATTACAGCAACTACAAAAATAGCCAGTCTTCAATGATGAAGACTGGCTATTTAACGTTTGCTTATTCTAACCTTCGGCTACTTTAGGCTATTTTGGCAAAGCCCATCTAAAATTGGACAGTTTGCATTTTCGTCACCATTACAGTTGTCCGACAGTTGTTTCAAAGTCTCACGCATTTGCTGAAGTTCATTGATTTTATGCTCAATCTCATTCAAATGATGCTGCGCTATCGATTTGACTTCACGGCTAGTACGATCTGGGTTTTGTAACAAATCGAGCAAAGATTGGATCTGCGCAATAGGAAACCCCAGTTTTCGTGCTTGCTTTATCACACCTAGCAATTGTAATTGTTGTGAATCGTACAGCCGGTAGCCTGCTTCACTTCTTTTGCTGCACTTTAGTAGCCCGCTCGCTTCGTAATGGCGGATCATTTTTGCCGAGAGTCCTGTACGCTGCGCGGCTTCGCCGATTGTGATCAGTTTTTCCATGACGTTTACTCCTTTGGTTGCCAACGTTGCAATAACAACGCATTGCTAATGACTAGTAAACTACTGGTCGCCATCGCCGCACCTGCAAAAATAGGGCTAAGGTAACCCAGTGCTGCCAATGGAATGCCAATGACATTAAAGATAAATGCCCAAAATAGATTTTGCTTGATTTTGCGATAGGTTAATTTTGCCATCGCTAAAGCAGATGCCACTAAGCTTGGCTCGCCACGCATCAGCGTCATTGCCGATGCGCTTACCGCCACTTCCGTACCGGTTGCCATTGCGATACCCAGATCAGCCTGTGCCAGCGCAGGGGCATCATTGATCCCGTCGCCGACCATTGCCACACAGTAACCTTGCTGTTGGGCATTAGCAATATACTCAGCTTTGTGCTCTGGCAGAACTTGCGCTTTATAATCGTCCAGTTCTAGCAATTTAGCGTTGTACTGTGCACTACTTTGGCTGTCTCCAGTCAACATTGCAACTTTAATCCCTTGCTGCCTAAGCTGTTTGACCGCGGTATAGGCATGAGCTTTAAGCTCGTCAGTAAAGTAGAATAGCGCCAAAAACTCGCAGCTCAGTTCACTATTTTGGCTCACTAACCAAGATAAAGAAGCGCCGGGTATTTCTTCTGGTAGCGCAGGCAAAGTTAAGCCTAACTCTTGCATCCAAAAGCCGCTCCCCAAATAGACTGTTTGATCTTGGTATTGTGCTTTAACGCCTCTACCTGCTACCACTTTAAAGTCGCTTACAGGAAGTAATGACAATTGCTTTTCTTGTGCTTTATTGACCACCGCCTTGGCAAGCGGGTGTTCGCTGTATTGCTGTAACGATGCCGCCAGCTGTAACACATCGTCTTGATGATACGTAAAAGTGTGCATATTGCTAAGCTCAGGTTTGCCCATCGTAAGCGTGCCCGTTTTATCAAAAATCACCATATCGATGGCAGTTGCTTGCTCCAGTGCACCGGCATCCTTTACTAAGATCCCATAGCGCGCGGCAGTGCCTGTACCTGCCATAATCGCGGCAGGTGTTGCTAAACCAAGCGCACACGGGCAAGCAATAACAAGAACCGCCACCGCATTCAGAATACCTGTTGGCCAATCTCCAGTACTTAGCCCCCATGCAAAAAATGTAATGATTGCAATCACCAATACCGCTGGTACAAATATCGCACTCACTTTATCCACCAACGCTTGCACTGGTGCTTTCGCGCCTTGTGCTTGTTCTACCAAACGAATAATTTTTGCCAAAGTTGATTCCGCGCCAACACTGGTTGCATCCACTTCAAGCACGCCATCAAGATTCACCGAACCACCAGTAACTTTATCTGTTTGTGCTTTATAAACAGGCACGCTTTCACCGCTGATAAGCGCTTCATCTACCTGTGAGTGACCTTCAACTACAACGCCGTCAACCGGTATACGCTCACCAGGTTTGATCAATAGTCGTTCGCCACTTTTTACTGCCCCAGCAGGGACTTCTTGCCAACTGTTATCACGCCAGACCATAGCCGATGTTGGCCTTAAGCTTTCAAGCGCTTTAAGGGCGCTGGTTGTACGTCGCTTGGCTCGGTGTTCAAGATACTTGCCCAACAGCACCAAACTCAACACGGCACTGCTGCTTTCGAAGTATAAATGTGGAGCGCCATGCTCACCGCTGAATGTCCACCACAAATACAGCGACAGGCCATACGCCGCACTGGTGCCGATGGCCACCAGCAAATCCATATTCCCCGTTCCCGCTTTTATTGCTCCCCATCCGGCACGATAAAAACGCGCACCAAAATAAAACTGAACAGGCGTGGCCAATGCCCATTGCATCCACGCCGGGAGCATCCAGTTTTGGTTAAACAACATGGCAAACATGGGTAACACCATAGGTAAGGTGAGCGTCAGTGACGCCACTGCCGGGAACCAATCAGCGCGATAAAAGGGAATTGCTGCCACTTGTTCGCTTGACTCATCAGGGTCTGCTTGTGGCTGTACCACAGTGTAACCGGCGTCGTTAAGCTTGGCTTCGATTTCAGCGAACGGTAACTCTGCCACTAAAGTTAAGGTTAGCTTTTCAGTCGCTAAATTGACCTCGGCTTTAATTACCTGCGGTAATGTTTGCGCCGCCTTTTCCACTCGGCTCACACAAGACGCGCAAGTCATGCCTTTAACTTGATATTGCACTTCATTGGTATTGACCTTGTAGCCTGCATCTTTTACCGCACTGACCAACGCCGACACTTCCGCACTGCCCTCAACAGACACCGCTTCCAAGGCTAAGTTAACACTGGCACTGACAACGCCAGACACTTTCTCTAAGGCTTTCTCAACTCGGCCAACGCACGAGGCGCATGTCATGCCTGATACATTAAATTTTATTACCTTGTCCATTTCTATCTCCGCAAACGCGTTCATTCTCATTGTTGGACACTAACCCTTACCCCTATGGTAAGGTCAAACAAAATTGTTCATTTATCTAACAGAAGAAAAAAGAGTTTTCATAGATAAATAACCTGAGGTTTAGATAAGAAATAGATGAACTCATTGCCTTTAAGAGAAATAATGACTTCTTTCTCACCTAGCCAGTAAGTTTTAGGGATAACACGGCGAATTTACACACCAAAGGAGAAGACGACGTTATCGCTATTATTGGCGACGCAGGCTATATCAACGAAAGCTTTGCCTAACTCCCAGAACTTATCAATCCAAGTCGACCCAAACCACTTTGCATTAGTAAGGTGGTTTATCCACTCACTTCCACCTTCATTGCCACTCTCACTTATTTTATACAGCTCACGTTAATAAACACTCACAATAATTCACACTTTGACAAAGCGCAGACAATGCGGAACAATTACGCCGTTTGTATTAGATAAAACCAATACAACTGCGACTAAAGGAATAATTTAAGGACAACACAATGAGCTTTATCGGCGCCGGTGCAGGCAACGAAGCCCAGAGCGTGCAATACAATGTCGACGCGCAAACTGCCAAATTACGAACCTCAGGTTCTGCTTCTTGGCGGCACAACAATCCAGCCCTACTGCCATTAAATATTAGTGCAAAGCGAAATCAAGCGCTGGGACAGGCCTATCGTATTGCAATATTCCCCGACCGTGCTGCGGGAGAGCAAGCCTTTTTAGAAGAAATCGAAAGAGCCAAATACGGCGATTTTACCTTAGGCCAAATGGTCAATGCGTTTATTCCTGACTACATCATCGACCCGCCACAATGGGATGAACAAAACCAAACGGCTGTTCTACCGCATATTGAGCCAATAACGGGAATGGATGTTAATCTGCCAATTAGCGACCCACAAGCATTCTTAGACTTGGTAACCCTTAAACTGGGTTGGCAAGTAGGAACTGAGAGTGATGTTGCCAGAGACTTTGAAGCCGAAGCCAGACAAGCGTCTATCGTTTCAAATACCAATGTTCTCATTAACGGCAGAACCGCTGTACATAGTGGCAGCGGCGGTGTGTTAAGCACAGTAGACGTTTGTTTGACTAAGATAGGCAAAGTGGTTGTGCCTATTCCTTATGGCAACATCGCCCGCTCATCAGACGCCGCAAGCGTTGCCAGCTCAGTAAAAATTCAAGGTAACGGTGCGGCCAATATCAAGTCTAACTTTTCAAAAAGTACGGGAGACCAACCCGGTAATAAAAAAGGTATCGCTAGTCGAACATTGGGTAAAAAAGCGGAGTTTCTGCAAGGCAGCTTTGATGTTTACATCGAGGGAAAACCGGCGGTTCGGCAGGGAGATTTAATGGTATCTAATAATAAAAATACGCCCCCCGCACCTTTGAGCCAACCCGGCGGTGCCACTCCTGCAGGTCTTGATGTAGTAATCGGCGCAGAGCCATTAAGCCAAGACGGTACGAATAAGATCAATATAAAAGTGTCGGGTAGTAGCAAACCTAGCGATGAAGAGGTGAAGATAGGATGAGCCACACTTTACCAACCAAAACCAATGCTAACGGTAATTTTAGAGAACTTGTTTTTGAGGGCTATGCAAGCGACAAAGAAGTGGTCTCTTTGATGCTCAAAGACACCTCGGTTGATGGCACGAAAGAAGGCTATTATAAGGTCCCCCTTTACACTTCAAACACGGTAGACCAACAAAGCAGCGATGCCGACATTGAGCTGGTGCACATTTATCCATTTTTATACGACACGCCAGAACAGCAACTACAATCGGCCTCTCCGGTAACCAGCGGGTTTATCTATATTTATGTCGATGGCTATTTATGGCGTGAACTACAAGTTATCGAACCTGAAGACTTTGACGCTCCGGCGCTATTCTCAGATGTGAATTTGTATTGGCAAAAAGGTTTTTTAAGTTGGAAAAAGTCGGCCAATAAGCCAAACTCACGACCGCAAGGCACGCGTGCAGCAACCTGTAAGCCAATCAGCAGCATTCTCGTCCCGCATAAACTAAATGGCAACGAAGTAAGCGTAGAAATCGCATGGTCTGAAGTACAGTGGTCGTGGGAACAGATCTTGTTGTTTGGCGGTTTTAATGAACAGGATCCGCGCTTAAATACCGGCACGCCACTCGCTGACGAAGAAAGACATTGCCCCGCCCCAGAAGATGCTGCAGCGCTCAGAGCACAGCGCATGACTAAGCTGGATAACTTAGGGCAATTTGCCACAGGCTATAACGACCAAGGCAAAGTAGTTAACACCCCGACACTCCATCAAAAACTGCACCTTCCAGAACGCGATAAAATCGCCCAAGTGCCGATTTTTGACGGGATCCATGTGGCTCGAATGTATGTGGTGAAAATTCAAAATTTGGTGGTTGAAATTGAAGCGCTTATGAACCACCTCTCTGGTGTAAACAGCGACACAGGTGAAATCGACTATCAGCAACGTAATAAATACGAGCTTGCAGTTTACATGCTGCAAACTTTCTATCTGCAAACAGATGCCGTTTTAGATAAAGACATAGAAATACAGTCATCTGGTGAAAAACTAGTCGAATCGGATGAAGACGCCATCGACTTTGCCAACAAACTTAAAGAATGGCGAACAGAATGCTTAGATGAAGAGGCCTTTTTTGAGTTTTTGCAGGAAAAAACATTTCGAGAACTTGCAGAAAATATAGCGGAGCTCACTGATGAACTCATTAACTTTCTCGATCAAGAATCCTTAGCCGCTGGATTTACCGAGTGCTTTAAGGATTATGCGCATCAAACTGACTTAAGGTTTTTTGAAGCCTATGACTTACTCACCGATTTATTTTTGGTTTTGAAGCCCCATCCGGCAGCACAAATAGCCCAAATTAATAGAGACAAAGAGTTTTGGCACACGCTAAGTAGCGGCCACCGAGGACAAGACTTTATTCTGCAATGTCTAGATCAACACCCAAGCAAACCAGGAAAAGAAATTGCGCAGTTTTTATTTCCAAAACCTACGGGAAATAAGCTAAGTGAATACGAAAAGCGTGACTTTAACCGCTTTGAGCTTAAGCTTGCGAGCGCAAAAATCGAAAAGATCCATAAACAAGAGGAATTAATAGATTGGAATGAAGGAGAACAATTAGGCAGGCGGCTTTCTCAGGTGATTTTTGGTTTAGCCGTTAGCGTATTTGAGATCCCCGATATCGCCCATAAACTTTCGAGTCACGAAGGGACGTTAGGCCAACAAAAATCCGCGACTCAAGCAGCCACAAACGCGACTCAACAGCAGTATGAACAAACTCAAAAAGCACTGAAAGAGGCCGAACTTGCAAGAGATGAAGCGCTTGATGAGCTGACAAAAAAAGAAGCTGAGTATGAACAACGAAAGTCTGAACTATCGCGTTTGACTCCTGAAGAGCATCAGCTCAAAGCTGCAGAATTAGACGCAAAGATACAAGTTGAAAGAGCAAGATTACGACGACTTGAGGCCAAGTTTGCAGCAGCAAAAGCGTCGGTTACACGAGCTCAAAAACAAGTATCTACCTTCGTAAAGGTCAATAATGCCTGGCACAAATACCCTTTTGCAAAATTGATTGATGCAAAAGCGGATGTATTACAGCCACTGATGCGATTAGTAGATATCTCAACACCTGGGCACCTTGTTGAAGTCGAAATGAGGGTCTCCGATTATATAAATGGTAACTTTCCTAAAGGTTACATGCCGCTTGACCCCAAATCTCGCCAGCTTTCTGCCGAGAATTAAACCAGGTGATACGAGCTAACAGAAAGCGAAACGTCAATATAAAATACGGAGGCGCCAGCCATAAGGTGTCTCTGGAAGATGTTTTAAACTTGAATAAACGCCTTGAACTTCTAATTCAATCGTTAGATAGAGCACAAACAACCACCTTTATTGAAAGTAAAGAGAAAGTCATTGCCTATTTGGTTAAAGCAACTGGTGCCGATTTGTCTGCTGAAGCCTCAGCAGCAAGGGCAAAACAAATTTATGATGACACAGTACAAAATACAAAACACTATTCAACCGAGTTAGAAACCCAACACACCACTATCAAAAATCTCGCAGAGCGCACAGCAAACCTAGAGAAATGGCAAAATAAAGTTGTTACCGAGGCCGCATCCAGCCAGTCGCTAAAAAGAGGGATGGTGGGTGTATTAGGCGCTTTATATATCTTTGAAATTGCAAATGTGAGGCAGGTTGCAACAAACTTAGAGTTAGAAAGCAGAGCTTTAGCTGACTCTTTCGGCATGGCTTTTGACTTAGCAGCCATTCATTACACAGTACTATCTTCAGTAACCCAGATGCGCTCAGGACTGCCAACTGTAAGACAATATGCTGCCTTTGAGCATTATAGGCGCGTTTTTGGTGGTCGAAGCGCACAACAAAAGTATGGTTCAAACTTTTCAAGCAAAGCATCATTAATGAAATGGACGAGTAGATTAAATTTACTTGCCTCAGCATACAGTGCAACCATATCTGCTTTTGATGCTTACTATGCCTATAAACGGGGCGATGCATGGGCAACCACAGGAAACTTACTTGTGACAGCGGGTTTTGCGGGAATGGCCATAGATAGCCTGCCTATGGTGTTGGCCAAATATTCCCGTGCTGCAGTTATGTTACAATTTGGCAGGTTGAGTATCTATGGTCTAATAGCAGTGCTTATAGGCTACGGTATTCTCTATTTAATCTATAAAGATCCGCTCAAAAACTGGTTAACCGTCTGTCCTTGGGGTAAAAATGCCTTTGAAGGTGGTGAAAAAAAGCTACTAGCAGACAACCCAACCTATTCTTGGCAAACTCACCCAGAGTATGCTCTGCATGCACTTTACGACGCGCTATTTGCCCCATCTATTATGGCTGAATCTCAGGTCATGCAGCTCAACACCTTTTCACGTGTTGCTGATAAAATATCAAAACGTGGTAAATTTCATATCGTAAACTTTAATATGCAGGTTCCAGGGCATATTCCTGCATCTCAACTGAGTTATTTAGACCTAGAGTTCGATATTAAACCCGTAGCTTCCAATAAACCATGGCAATCATTGCTAAGTACAGCGGCAAAGGGGCAAGCCTCCACCGCAATCGATCACTTCTGGGAACATGTCAAAATTACCGTTAGCCCTCAGTTTACCGGGTTTCAGTTACAATTCGACGAAACCGCGCTGTACCCTTATTTTGACAAGCTAAACTGCACAAAGTTAAAACTGCGTATGCGCTGTACAAAATACCCCCTTGGTAAGGGGCAAACCATTAGCCCAAACTCGAGTCAAGAGTTTAGGCTACCAGCTCCAGAGCACGATCAAGATGGCAATATTTCAGAAGCACGGCTATGGAGTGAACAAACCGTAGAGGTAGAGATCGATGATTATGGTTTAAGTGCAGCAGGGTTGCTACAGAGGCTATTAAACTAAAAGGCCAAATAATGAGAGAAAAATTAAATCTAAAAACGTTTACAGCCCTATCTGCTATTTTACTCAAAAAAATAGTAAGTAAGGTAATGGAAACCGAGGTAGCTCCCAAAGCACCTAAAGAGATAAAAGAACATACAGAGGACAATTTATCACCCATTGATTTTGGTCGGCCGGTGGAAGAAACTCCACTACTACCAATAGCAGACTCAGTACCAAGACGTAAAAAAGTAAAAGGGGGGTTTAAGCGAGTACCAGTTCAGCTAAACAGTCGATTCTTGCTTTCGCAAAATAACCTAATGGCCTCCAGCAGAGATATAAAATTGATGAGTGTTGACCTTGATCGTATCGATAAGCTTTCAAATGCAGCTTTTGCGTATATTGCTTTAGCAGGGGCAATGATTGCGGCGTGTTTTTATTTGGCTACACACGATCAATTTTTTGTTTGGAAGATAGCCGTTTTGCTTACGGTCGCCATACCTATTTTTATCCATGTTGGCTTTGTAAAACGCACTTCAGCTGAAGTACTCCGTGTTGATTTCTTTCGCCATAGTGGCCTTGTTACCTTTCCCATTGGTAACAATGTTAGTACCTTTTCGTTAGCGTTAGATGATGTTGATTTGTACATCGGTAAAGTTTCTGCAGGTAGAGGGGTGCAGTTTAACATGGCCTATTTGGTACCAAAGCGCTACCCCAAACGCCTTCGCCATCAACCTATATACCCTGTCGACTGGGAGCCAAGAGACTTAGAAGATAGCATGGAGCTGTGGAGTGAAATCCATCGTTTTATGGATAACACACAACCTATACCTGCATCCTTTTACAAAGGCTGGCAAGAGGTAATCGAAAGCAGTGACTTTACGGAGCAAGATAAAATAATCATATTAGGCGAAGATTTAGTAAAACAAGCCCCTTTTTACGATTTAGAAAACGACCGTCCGTTAGATAAAGTGATTTGGTAGCAATAAAACAATGAAAGCACACCACAAGGAAGTCAGCCCTACCCATAACCGCAGTTGGAAAAAAGTGGTGGCCTTACTCGCTTTAGGTCTGCAAAAAATAGTAAGTAAGGTGATGGAAACTGAGGTAGCTCCCAAAACACCACAAGAGATAAAAGAGCATACAGAGGACAATCTACCACCCATTGATTTTGGTCGACCGGTGGAAGAGACTCCTCTACTACCAATAGCAGACTCTGTACCAAGACGTAAAAAAGTAAAGGGGGGATTTGAGCGAGTACCAGCTCAGCTAAACAGTCGATTCATGCTTTCGCAAAATAACCTAATGGCCTCCAGCAGAGATATTAAATTGATGAGTGTTGACCTTGATCGTATCGATAAGCTTTCGAATGCAGCTTTTGCTTATATGGCAATATTAGTTGTGGCGATCTGCTATTGGAGTTATTTTCATAATCCTGATCCAAGATTTCTCTGGTTAGGTGGTACGCTCAGCGTACTGGCTACACTTATATTCATTCGTACTTCTCATATAAAACGCACTTCAGCCGAAGTACTCCGTGTTGATTTCTTTCGCCATAGTGGCCTTGTTACCTTTCCCGTTGGTAACAATGTTAGCACCTTTTCGTTAGCGTTAGATGAGGTTGATTTGTATATCGGTAAAGTTTCTGCAGGTCGAGGGGTGCAGTTTAACATGGCCTATTTGGTACCAAAGCGCTACCCCAAACATCTTCGCCATCAACCTATGTACCCTGTCGACTGGGAGCCAAGAGACTTAGAAGATAGCATGGAGCTGTGGAGTGAAATCCATCGTTTTATGGATAACACACAACCTATACCAGCATCCTTTTACAAAGGCTGGCAAGAGGTAATCGAAAGCAGTGACTTTACGGAGCAAGATAAAATAATCATATTAGGCGAAGATTTAGTAAAACAAGCCCCTTTTTACGATTTAGAAAACGACCGTCCGTTAGACAAAGTGATTTGGTAGCAATAAAGCAATGAAAGCACACCACAAGGAAGTCAGCCCTACCCATAACCGCAGTTGGAAAAAAGTGGTGGCCTTGCTCGCTTTAGGTCTTCAAAAAATTGTAAGTAAGGTTATGGAAACCGAGGGCAAAAAGGAGACGCAAATGTTAACTCCTTCGGCACCCGTAGATAAGGTAGTGCATGATCGGCCAATAGAAGAAACACCGCTGCTAAAAATAGAGGACTCGACACCACGAGACTTTAACATTAGTAAAGGGATGCTGAAAGTGAGTCCTGCGGTATCTACTCGTACTCAACCAGTCCAACAAAATAACCTCTTTTCTTCGAATAAGCGAGTAGCGCTTGGTGGTGCCGATTTTTCACGAACTGGTAAATTAGCAAACATTGTATTTGCCTATATGGCATCCATCATCGCGCTACTTTCAATTATTTTTTATTTCGGTAGTGGTGATAGTTTGTATTTATGGCTCACCACGGGACTACTAGCATTTGCTTTGCCCCTGTTTGTCTATGTTTACCGTGTTAAACACTATACTTCTGAAGTGCTACGGGTCGACTTCTTCCGAAATACTGGCCTTGTCACTTTTCCCATTGGCAATAACGAAGGGAGCTTCTCGTTAACACTTGATGAAGTTGAACTGTATATTGTAAAGGTCTCCTCGGGGAAAGGTGTGAGGCATAACTTGGCGTTTTTAGCCCCACTGCGATACCCAAAAACACTTAAGCGCCAAACGCTTTATTCCACCGATTGGGAGCCAAAGGACATGGATAGCAGCGTGCAGCTGTGGAGTGAAATCCACCGTTTTATGGATACCACTCAGCCCATACCAAGTTCGTTTTATAAGGGTTGGCAAGAAACGATAGAGAGCCCCTATCTTGACCACCAAGACCATATTCAAATATTAGGTGAAGATTTAATAAAACAAGCCCCCTTTTATGACCTAAAAAATAACCGTCCGTTAGATAAAGTGTTTTGGTAGCAATAAAACAATGAAAGCACACCACAAGGAAGTCAGCCCTACCCATAACCGCAGTTGGAAAAAAGTGGTGGCCTTGCTCGCTTTAGGTCTGCAAAAAATAGTAAAAATGGTGATGGAAACTGAGGGTAAAAAGGAGACGCAAACGTTAACTCCCTCGGCGCCTGTAGATAAGGTAGTGCATGATCGGCCAATAGAAAAAACACCGCTACTAAAAATAGAGGACTCGATACCACGAGACTTTAACATTAGTAAAGGCATGCAAAAAGTGGCTGTAAATAGTAAAGCAGACTTTGTCTTGCAAGATAATAACGTGCTCTCATCGAACCTACGTATCGCATTAGGCGGAGCTGACTTTGCGCGAGCAGGGAAACTTGCGAATATCGTTTTTGCTTATATGGCCTCAATATTTGCGCTTGTTTGTCTCCCCGTATATCTGAAAGAGTCTGAGCCTCATATTCTTTACCTTATGATTGGGTTAGTGGCGTTTGCAAGCTTCGTTTTTTATCGAGTTCACAGAATTAAACACCATACATCTGAGATACTACGGGTAGACTTCTTCCGAAATACTGGCCTTGTCACTTTTCCCATTGGCAATAACGAAGGGAGCTTCTCGTTAACACTTGATGAAGTTGAACTGTATATTGTAAAGGTCTCCTCGGGTAAAGGTGTGAGGCATAACTTGGCGTTTTTAGCCCCACTGCGATACCCAAAAACACTTAAGCGCCAGACACTTTATTCAACCGATTGGGAGCCAAAGGATATGGACAGCAGCGTGCAGTTGTGGAGTGAAATCCACCGTTTTATGGATACCACTCAGCCCATACCAAGTTCGTTTTATAAAGGTTGGCAAGAAACGATAGAAAGCCCCTATCTTGACCACCAAGACCATATTCAAATATTAGGCGAAGATTTAGTAAAACAAGCCCCCTTTTATGACCTAAAAAATAACCGCCCACTAGATAAAGAGTTTTGGTAATACTCGAATTAATCTCTATGACAAGGAGTTTTTGTGACAATAAATAAGTTAATTAAGAAATGCGTTGAGCATATTCTAGATGAAGGAACGCCCACTCGTGCAATCAGTGATGTGAGTGTGCAAAATCAACAACCCAAATATGGTCAAGCTTATCAACAACAGCCGCAACAAGTAATACGGAATGGTCAGCAAGTTACGATGACAAGATCTCAAGTTTCAACAAAGCGAGAGCCCAACCCAGTCGCTGAATTTTTGATTAAAGCCATTGTTATTTTGATAGGCATCTTTGCAGTTGGTGCTTTATGTTTCGATGCATATTATTTAAATAAACGAGGCGACAATGCAGCAGTCGGCTTAATGATGGCAGCCGTTGGTGTGATGTATGGGTATCACTTTATTATGGCAAAGCTTAGCGATTACACTCAGCTTGTAAAGACATCCCGTTTTGTAGGATGGGGCTTAAATGTAGCAGGTACGTTTTATAGCCTGTTTATCTTTGCTGATTTGCTGTCTGACTTTCGCGGGCACTCAGAGGATCAAGTAGCCCTTATCATGGCTTTCATCAATATCGTTTTTATAGGACTTTTGTTCTTTCTAATGCATAAGATAAAGCAACCCATAAAGCAAATTGATTAAACTCCTTGAAATAGTAAGCCACCGCAAAAATCGGTGGCTTACTATTATGAGCCTGAGCGCATTCAGGAAACCTGATTTACTGACTCTTTTGCATTAACTTTAAATAGTTGTTGTAAATATGGCTTACTTGCATCGTTGATTTACCTGCACTTATACCATGGCAACTAAAGCAGTTAGACGACTTAATTTGTGGCTCACTGCCTGTTACATCACTATCGATGGAAGTTTGGGTATAAGTTTCCATAGTGATATTGGCAACCGCCAATGAGCCGCGTAACGCCTCGTTGGCTCCCTTACCCACAATATCGCCACTAATGCCATTTGCAAAATCGTAATCTTGCGTGCTCAGCCAGATTGATCCGGCGTAAAAGTAGTTACTCCAAACGGGATTCTTTTGTTCCAGTTTTACATTCACTAAGCTATTTAGTTCAGTAATATTATTGAAGTTAGTTTCATCTTGAGCTTGTTGTGTCTGACTCCCCACCAGCTCAGGGTTATTACCCGCTATATATGGATTGCCGTTTGGCACGCCGTATTGATATAACCGAAACGTGTTGGTCGTAGTTTCAGAAGCTGGATACGTTAAATGTGCATTTTGCACTTCTGTTCCGCCCCGATAAAATAGCAGATCATGACTGTTACTCACTACTTTATCTTGCTGTAAGTAAGCCGTGCTTTTCTTAAACTTTCCCTCAGAGCTATAGTAATCTGGTGCACTCAATTTATGCTCGAACGTCGCCCAAATAAACTCTGGGTGATTTTCAACCACACCGACAACATGCATGCCAACGAGCGCTACTTCTCCCGTACCGCTATATTTATTGTCTTTTTGGTAAACCGCTTTACGAATATAAAAATGCTCAGCTAAATCAAGCTTTGGATAGACTTGCTGCAGCGCTTTGACATCCATCCAAGCAACCTTTAACTCAACCGACCCCACAGCAAATTCAGCTTTGCTATCTGCTTTAGGGTGGGAGGTTGCTGACTTCATATAAGTATCGTTAACGTGGATCGAATAATGTACGGGCGTCCCACCAAACTTGCTGTAAATAACGCCATCTGATCCAGCTTGATTTATATCTTCAAGGATCAACACATTTGCGGGGCGAAGTCCGGTTGGATTTAATAAATCATTCCAAGGGGCAAAATAAGGTTTTAGCGCATTATCAACCTGCCAAAACCCAGAACCAAACATCAACAAGCCACCAGGAGCACGCTTGTCAGGCTGCGTTAAATAGAGAAACTTATTCCACGACCACTGATGAAAATCGCAGTTTGTCGAAAGATCTTTACCATCTTTAAATGCAAACGGACTATTTGCACCTTCAGGAGGATTTGGCACAGGGCTGCCAAACCAATCGTTATTCGGTTTACAAGAAGTATCATTCGAGTAAGCAAGCGCACTTGGCGCAGCCAATGTACTTGTAGCAAGCAATAATGATATTCCAAGTAGTTGAAGTTTAGTGCGTGTAATTGATGACGGTAGCATGATGCTTTCCTTAAGATGTAAAACTCCTGTTAAATCTAGTTCATCAAAACGGAAGTTATCAATTACACAGCATTACATTTAATCTGTATTTCACCCTTTTTTAATGCTTAAAACCGCATGTTTATCGCCTGCTGATCCGTTACTTACTGCGGTGAGCGAAGCTAAAGCTTTGCTCTGGCACCAGCTGACCGCTTAAATCGTTTGGCGTTGAGTAAAACGACACATTTAACATGTCTTTTTGGTTGTCTAATTCGATATGCGCAAAGCCCCAAGTAAAAGCTTTATTCCAGACTAGCTCGTACTCTGGGTAACGCTTTTCTTGATAGTTAGCAAGCGGTGTATGCGTGCCACGCATTTTTGATGCGGCGCCGCTGATAATAAGTGGTAACTTAGGCTTTGTGTTTCCGGGAAGTACACGCGAGCAGTCGTCCGTTAACAGCTCCAAATCATGCTCATGGCCTGCAATATATGCATCTGCGTACTCACATAGTTCGGGTAAGATTAAGCGGCGTAATACATGAGCTTCGTCATATTTGGTGCCACCAATAGACCAAAGTACATGGTGTCCATATACAATTTTCCATTTTGCGGTTGAGTTTTTAAGCCCATTTGCAAGCCAGGCCAATTGCCTGTGATCTTCCCCATTTACAGGTTGCTCGTGCTTCTCAATGTCTTCTACTTCAGCTTGTCCGCTTGCCAGTGCACTCGCCAGTCCCTGTTCACTACCGTCCGGTTTTAGTGGAATTTCGTAATAATGCTGGCCAGAGAGCAACATATTGGTATCAAGTACAAAAAACTCGACATTATTGCCTGTCTCACCAAAGGTGTAGCTGTAATAACCTTTGCCATCCATGTGAAAATTAGCTTGCTTAGCCATCCACTCGGTCTGTAATTTCACGCCGCGACGAGACGTCTTCCAATCGTGGTTGCCTAATGCTGAGTACACGACCAACTCTGGGTTTTGAATAAGGAGCGGCTTTAGCGGCCCTAAAATCAAGTCATCCATACGCTTTTGGTCGTCCTTGCCATCGTTAGCCGCCGCTCCATCAGGATAGATATTATCACCAAGCTGAATAGCAAAGTCGCATGGCTTTTTCTCACACAAAGAGGCCATTGCCTGTCCAACCACCAACGCACCGGTTTCCTCCGTTGCGGTTTCGGTTCCCGGATAAACATAGATAGGCGCATGATTAAACTCTTCGAGCGGGCGATGCTCTTCTAACCAATCCGCCTTTTCAGCAGCAATAAACTCGGCCTTATTTTTAGGCGATTTAATGTGCTTCGTTTTTGGATAATCTGGGTGATAGCCGCCATCACCAAAGGCCAGAAAGTTAATATTTTCTGCGGCTTGCGCTGTGCTACTAAGCGCGAATAGTAATGCTATTGATGTTATTTTCATTGTTACCGACACAGTGTTACCACTGCATCCTCCTGCATATAAATAAGGTGGATGTCCTTTTAATACATCCTATACCTAAGACCCTAGCTCGATACGGTGGGTGTCCTTTTAATACATCCTTCCTTTCAATACATCTTTTTGCTTTTACAAGGACACCCACCTCTACTTCTCTCTTAGAAAGACGTTACCGTTACTCCAAGCTCAAATGAACGCCCATAGGTTTCGTATTGGTAGTTGTAACGAGTGTCGCCTTGATAAATACTCATCGGCTCGTCGGTTAAATTGATCGCGTTGAAATACAGCTGAGTTTGCTCGGTATAAAAGTACTTCATGCTTAAATCGAGTTGCAGATGGTCGTCTTGGAAAACGCGCTGCTTGTTCTCTTCAAACAAAAAGCTTTTGCTCTTGTACGACGCACTCAACCTTGCGCTTATTTGGCTATTTTCATAACCAAACATTAGGTTGCCCACGGTGTCGGATTGGTTTGGTAGATTGTCATCAGCATCAATAAATGTACCATTAGCTGAGAGCATCAAACCATTTTTAAAGTTCTTCGTGTACGCAAGTTCTACCCCTGTTAGTTCAGCGGCGCCGCCATTAACACTTTGAATAACTTCTTTATAGCCTTGCCACTGACCGTTATCTTGCACCTCGGCTTTGGCAATAAAATTATCGATGTTTTTGTGAAAAACGCCCGCAGATAACACGCCAATCGCACCGGGGTAATATTCTACCGAGAAGTCATAGTTTGTTGACTTGTATGGGTCTAAGTCTGGGTTTCCGACTTCGGCTTTACGCTCAATTTCAATTTCGCCATCATCTTCTGTGGTCTCTGTTTCTATGATTTGAAATGCTGCTGCATCTTCAAAGCTTGGACGCGCAAGAGTTTGTGTATAGGCAAAACGGGTGATCAGCTTATCGCTGATTTCATAGCGTAATGTTAAATTTGGTAATAAATGGTCGTAGCTATCTTCAACTTGCCATTGGTTGATCTCGACGCGCTCAACGTCATTCACTTCATCATTAATGAGTTCAACACGATTACCACTCGTTGCATAATCTGTGTCTTCGTATCTAAAGCCTGCAATAACATTGAGTTTATCAATGTCGACCGTCAGCATGGCGTAGAGCGCGGTGACAGTTTCTTCACTGGTGTATGAACGACCTTGTGTTTCAATGTCAGTTTCAAGCTGGTTTAGCTCAAGGGCACTGCGATTACTGTAGAAGTAGTCGCGGATCTGGCCGCGATTTAAACCCGGACCAAAGGCCCCAAGCTCATACTCAGGTTCATTGGCGGCAAAGTCTTTCGCCGTTAGGTCATCAAAGCCGCCGTCATATAGTTTGGCGTCAACGCGGTTAAACTTTTCACGGTCGGCATATTTACCACCAAATTTAATTTGCGCATTGTGACCAAGTAAAGTGAAGTCTTTAGTTAAGTCCAGCCTAAAGCTGGTATTTTCATCTTCACTTAGGTTGTTCTCCCAGACAATTTCATCGATTTCAAAATTGCTAAGCTGCTGAGAAGCTTCATCCGCTGCAAGCGTGGGTGTCTTACCATCCAGTACATACCCTAACGCAAAATCTTCTCCAGCAAATGAAGTATCCAAGCGATTTGGCTCGCTTTCATCTGATTTCGAGTAGCCAATGCTGTATTCAATAAACCAATCCTGCACTAAGTTTTCGCCGCCCAAAACCACAGATAAAATGCTTTGCTCTTCATATCTGTCTTTGGTATCTCTATCCATTTCTGCACCTGAGAAATAGGCCGCATTTTGGCTTAGCTCATCGGCAAATACATCGCCTTTGTCAAACTTGTACTCATTGCGTTGACGAAATTCATCGTCAGAAAACTTGCTGTAGAGCGTGCGTAAGTAGTATTTGTTAAACCCTTTGTGATGCACATCAAGATTCAGTGCCGCCCCTAAACGCTCTCGCGTAATACGATAGTGGCGCTGCTCCATTTCCTCAGCACCAAAAAAGCTCACTTCTTCTTCTGAGTTCACATCGTCCATTTCTAGTTCCATCCAGCCGCCATCGGTTTCCATATTATGAGAACCAAACTCACGCTCAAACCAAGATACCGCCGTTGCAACCCCAACTTCCACCTCTTTGCCTGCGGCATAAATATCGGTGAAGCTAAACGACGCTTTTGGGCTGGTCTCGCTCACCTGTTCATTGTGTGACGCTTGTAACGTCACGCTGTAGCTCTGCCCTTCTCGGTCAAAAGCACTGAGGCTTTTTACTTCGATGCTACCACCCACCGCTGATGCGTCCATATCTGGTGTGACCGTTTTGCTCACCTCTAGGCTTTGCACTAATTCACTTGGGATGACATCCATCGCCACCGAGCGCACGCCCGCTTCAGGAGAAGGCACGTTGGCACCATTGATGGTCACGTTGTTGAGATTTGGGTCGATCCCACGAATTGCCACAAAACGGCCTTCACCTTGATCTCGTTGAATAGAAAGTCCAGGCAGACGTTGCAGTGCTTCTGCTGCGTTTTGATCCGGCAACTGACCGATGGAATCCGCGCTGACGATCGACTTAAGTGACAGGGCATTTTTTTGTCGGTTTAGTGCACCTGCTTGTCCGGCTCTTTGCCCAACAACAATAATATCGTCCATTTGGCCCGTTTGAGAACCAAGCTGTACTTGAACATCGGTGACTTGGTTATCAGTAATTGTGATGCTTTTAGTCACGGTTTCAGCGCCAAGATAACTTATCTCAAGCGTATAATTACCCGCTGGGACATTCGTTGCGGTAAAGCGACCATCTCGCTCAGAGATAAGGGTTCTATCTAATTCTTTGATCACCACTTTAGCCCCTTGAAAGTGGCTCTTTTTCGATACGGAACTGACTTGCCCTGTTAGGGTGTTAGCATTTGCAGCTGAGCTTAACGTCAGTCCAGCGCAGATCATCGCAACGGCAGAAAGTGTAAAGCTAGTCGGTAGATTTTTTTTCATTATTTGCTCGCACAGGTTGAGTAGAATTTTAGCGCCCCGCTAAAACGTCGCGGCTACCCTAGTGCGAAAACGTGACGCTTTTATTTCACTTGAGTGCGCTGCAGCCTATAACAGGGCGTTTATGCCAGCCGAACGCGTAAATTTGAGCCGATATGACCCCCCAGCCCTTAGAATTTTGGCAACGATATTTAACCTGAACTCTGAATAACAATCGGTTTGCTAGCTGCTGTTATGCAAAAGTATTGCGGTTTTTGTCATAAAAACATCGCCTTTACTGAGCTAAATTGACCCTATCAGCACCAAGCGCAAGTTTTTACTATATCGCTTTAAATTTTGACTAGACGACAAACATGAAACTTCAGCCTTTTTTACTGCATCAATCGCGGTGGTTGCTACTGGTGGTACTTACACTGGTTGCCATTACCATCACGGCCTATACCTCTGTATTGCGACCACTGTCGGACGTCAATTGGCTCGATAGCGTTGGTGAAGGTGGCCTCACGCTGATGACACTGATTTGGATAGCGGTGACCTTGCTCACTCGACCAAAAGGACTCGTCACTAACCTACTGTTTGCAGGGTTGAGTGCCATGTATGTTTCTATGCTGTGGGATTTTTTAGATGAGATGGTGGTGTTCACGCCCCATTATTTAACCAGTTTTGAAGCGATCCCTGCTTGCTTTGGCATGGTGCTGATGAGTATTTCAGCCTATTACTGGTATAAAGAACAAAGCATATTCAATCAAACCTTAATGAAAAAAGAGCGCTTTTATCGTGACCACAGCATGACCGACTTTGTCACCGGCCTCTACAGCGTAGAGTATATGCAAAATCAAGTTCGCCACGAACAATCTCGCCTTGCCAATGGCAATAGCCCATTTTGCTTAACGCTATTCGATATATGTGATTTTGCCGCTTACGCTCGCCAGCATGGTATGCAAAAAAGTAATCAGTTACTACGCGATATTGCCGATATGCTCTCTTTAAGCATGCGAGAGAGTGATCTGCTATGTCGTTTTGCGGCAGATAAATTTGTGGTCGTTCACCCACAAACCAACCATGTTCAAGCCCAAGCTTTTGCCAATCGTGCGGCCGAATTTATCGCTCGCCATGCCAACTATGATGATGGTGAAAACCAGCCGCAATATAGTGCAGTGAGATGGAGCTGTATCGAAGTTAATGACAAACACTGTGAATTTGAATCTCTGATAGCAGCGCTTGTGAACGAGCTGAATCAGGCCAAGGTAGCTGCGGCTTAATGTCCTACTTTGAGTGTCAAACAAAACAGCTTGCGAGTCGCTATTTTGCACTCCCTTTAGTGGAGTTGGCTTCCCAGCGCGGTGTACATGCAGACGTCATTTTGAAAGGCAGTAAGTTGTTTTATACCGATCTGCACGCTAACCCAACCTTCATTAGTTATGAGCAGTTTGAAACAATAGTAAGCAACCTTGTCAGTCAGGCGAGCTGTCAGGAAGTCAGTTTTATTTACGGCCAATACCTACTTAATACGCTAATCAGTCACCATGCCGAGCTGTTATTTAATTGCCACAACATACAACAATTGCTCAAAGTTCTACTGCTTAAAGGTTTGGATATACTGCCTTTTTACCACATTAGAAAACTCCAGACAGAAACAAGCTGCCATTTACTGTTTTCACCCGCCATTGCAGAAGGTAAGCCTGCGGTCACGCGATTTTTATGCGAAGCAATGGCAAGCCTTTGTTGTGGCTACCTTAAGTGGCGCAGCCCAGAAACCACATTAACATTGCAGTTTCCGTATACAAAGCCAAAACAAGTCGCGCAATACCTGAGCCATATACACCTAGCTTACAGCTTTGATCACAGTGATTTTGCCGTTGTAATGAGTAACCAAGCTTTAGCTCAGCAACAAATTGGCACTTTTCCTTATTTAGTGGCTCGGCAGTTAAAAGCCTTGCCCTCACCACAGCGTGGATTTCTCGCCCAGCTGCACCGCTTACAGTTAAAATATCCTAAATATCATAGTGAGCAAATCGCCGAAATGATGGGCATGAGCGCTGCAACTTTTAAACGCAAACTCAAGCTGCATCAGACTACTTTTATTAACGAAAAAGACAGACTGCATCGTCAACAAGCCATGTTTTATGTGACTGAGCAAGGCTATTCCAATGAACAAATTGCAACCGCTTTACAGTTTAGCGACATCACTAATTTTCGCCGTGCATTTAAGCGATGGACGGGATTAACGCCTTCCTATTTTCGTAAGATTTAACTTTATCCCTCATTTTTTCTTCTACACTGAAATGGATCTTGCGGTTACTAGGTCTTTTATAACGTGACTGCGTTTCGATAATCCCAGGGGCTGCTTACCTTTGCTGTTTGATTTTTGTTCTCCTGAGTGAGTTTTGATCGCGGTGCTCGACTTGCCGCATAGTGGGCTAAGCTAAAGTTGAGCAACAAAGAACGAAGCACACTCAGGTGAACCCGAAGGGCAGCGCTTGATTGGCATTTCTACTGTGTTATCGCCAGACTTACATAGAACAACTATGCTACGCTGGCTCTGCCTTGTATAAATGGCAATCAAACTGCTGCAAAAACAAACTTGAAAGATAAGCAGCCCCTTGGCCGAAGCTAAGCACGTTAATAGATAACAAAGAGGATTAAAAACATGAAAGCATTAACGGGCGCTGCAATGGCGATGATGGTAGCGGGTTTGGTCGGTTGTAATAGCACAGAGAACAATTCTACAAGCGCACAAGCTGCGACAGCTGAAACAGATTTAGTGCATTGTTATGATGTCAATGTTTGTGGTGGACATAACGATTGTAAAACAGCGAGTAATGCCTGCTCAGGACAAGCTTCTTGCAAAGGCACTGGCTTTGTTGCCATGCCGAGCAAAGCGTGTAGTGATGTCGGTGGCAATCAAAAAGACACTTGGGTTGGCAGTGTCGCAAAGGCCGACCTTGTGCACTGCCACGATGTCAACGTTTGCGGAGGCCATAACGATTGTAAAACCGCAAGTAATGCTTGTGCGGGACACGCTTCTTGCAAAGGGACTGGATTTGTCAGCATGCCAGCAAAGGCCTGTGCTGACATTGGTGGCAAAGTGAAAAGCTAATAAGCTTTAACCTCGGCGCGTGTTTATCTATCAAGATTATTATTGCAATAGACAAACACGCACAATGCATTAAAAGAGCGCAATTATGTCAGTACCCTTTCTGGGCTTTGGTCTTGGCCTACGCACGTGTTATTTTGACGCTATTATCGACACTCAGCCACATGTAGATTGGTTTGAGATTATCTCTGAGAATTACTTTGTCGACGGCGGCAAGCCTTGGTATTACCTCTCGCAGATTAAAGAGCACTACCCCATTGTGATGCACGGAGTATCGATGTCGATAGGCAGTACTTCGCCCCTAGATATGAATTACCTTGCGCAACTTAAACGCACCATCGCACGGGTTGAACCCGAATGGGTGTCAGATCACCTCTGCTTTAGCAGCTTAGGCGAATTTAATAGCCATGATTTATTGCCACTTCCCTACACTGAAGAAGCGCTGATACATCTCACCGCAAGAATCAATCAAGTACAAGATTACCTTGAGCGTCCAATGATCTTTGAAAATGTCTCAAGTTATTTAAACTACAAACAATCTGAGCTGACAGAGTGGGCGTTTTTGAGCGAATTACACCAGCGTACCGGATGCCAGTTATTACTCGACATCAATAATGTATATGTAAGCTCGCGCAATCACCAATTCGATCCAATAACTTACCTAAACGCCATACCAACACAAGCAGTCGCGCAAATCCACCTGGCCGGCCATAGCGATTTTGGGACCCATATTGTTGATACGCACGACCAACCAATTTGCGAAGAGGTATGGAGTTTATATCGACAATATACTCAAAACAGATCTCCCATTAACACCATGATTGAGCGTGATGATAACTTTCCTGAGCTCGCGGGGTTGTTACAAGAGCTGAACTTGGCCAAAGGAATAGCCCCTAGCAGTTGGAGAACATATGGCTGATCTCGCCGCGCTGCAACACGCCTTTATTACAATGCTAAAAGGCGATGACAACCAATTAATGGCTGAAATTGAATATCAAAGTGGCCTGAATGTTGCGCAACGTGCGCAAATATACACTAACGCTTACCACATCAGATTAAAAAAAGTGTTAGAACAAGATCACGAAATGCTTGGCTTTTATTTGGGTGATGCCCTGTTTGATGAGATGTTCTCGGGCTATCTACAGCACTTTCCTTCACGTTCGACCTCATTGCGCCAGTTTGGCGATTCGCTTCCTGAATATTTAAGTCAATTTGAGCCATTTAAGCTCTACCCTATTCTCACTGAAATCGCACAATTTGAACGTACATTACTCAGTGCATTTGACGCAGAAGATGCGCCTCAATTGGGACTTGTGCACCTACAAAAAATTGCAGCAGCACAATTTCCAAACTTGCAGTTTACTTTTCACCCTAGCGTTCATTTATTAGGATTTACACATAATGCGGTTGACTGCTGGCAAGCGCTAAAGAACAGTACACCGGTCCCTGAAGTGTCGACAAAACCAAACTACTGGATACTCGCCAGAGAGCGCGATATGCGCACTGGGTATCACTCGTTAACGGAAGCAGAATTTGCTTGTCTACAAAGCATGAAGAATGCACTGCCGTTTAGTTTTGTTTGTGAATACGCGGCCGAGCAAAGTGATGATTTAGCACAAGGCACAGCAATGGTGATGCAGTTACTGCAAAAAGGGCTTAACTTGGGATGGTTTAGTGGCTTTAAAGTTGCTATATAACCGCGATATTCAACAAATCGGCATAGAAAATGAGGATCAAAGAGAAGCTAAAGCTGTATCAACCAGGTTTAATAATAAGCATGGTTTTCACCTTGGTTGGTTTTGTCCTTGTTAACAATTCAAAAGTCAAAAACCGAACCTAAATGTAAAGATAAATTAACAAAAATCACATACCCTATACTCATTTGGAATTTTTACAGCCTATTTATTCCCCTTTCCTTGTAGTGTTACCTCTCCCTAAAATAAAAATTAACCACATGTATTTATTGGTAAAATATAAAAAGCAGGAGCAAACCTCTCGCTTATCTGGTCAGCTAATCTATGCATTAAAATACGCATTGTAAATTTTTTTTGTATTTTTTGTTTATTTTTTAAGCTTTACTTCTATCCTAGTGTAACCAGTCGAAATTATGTGCAATTTTAATTTAGTTGGCGTTGTTCACTATCACAAAACAAACGCAACCAAGCGTTGAAATTTAGTGAATAACGCGTCTACAGCAGCTAGATAAGTTCATAACCTTGAGATTGGTAAACACAATTAAACAAAACAACATGCAAGGAACAACAAAATGCGTAAATTAAGTGCTATTAGTTTTGCAGTATTAGCGGGTTTGACTTCAGTCAACGCACAAGCCGCTAAAATACTTAGCGTAGAATCAAACAAAGCAATTAAAGATCAATACATCGTTGTATTTAGCACCCCTTCAGTCCTTAACGTTCAAAACAGCAAAGCAATTGCGGCCTTCGCTAATAAGCAGGCAAAAGCGTTAGAAAACAAACATAACGTAAGCATTACAAAAGAATTTGGTGGTGTACTAAATGGTGTGGTCATTAATGCATCTGCAAAACAACTAAAAGGGCTTCTTAATAACCCTAATATTGACTATATCGAACAAGACCAAATGGTTACAGTGACTCCCGCTATCACAGCAAGCGGCGACCAAGCTAACCCTACTTGGGGTCTAGATCGTGTCGATCAACGTAATCTACCGCTAAACTCAAACTACCATTATGATTTTGATGGTACTGGCGTAACGGCCTATGTTATCGATACCGGTGTTCGCATTAGTCACAATGAATTTGGTAACCGTGCATCACATGGTTATGACTTTGTTGATAATGACAATGATGCAACAGACTGTAATGGCCATGGTACCCATGTTGCAGGCACAATTGGTGGCGGTGAATATGGGGTAGCAAAAAACGTCAACATTGTTGGGGTAAGAGTATTGGGTTGTAACGGCTCGGGTTCATATTCAGGCGTTATCTCTGGTATCGATTGGGTTAAAAACAATGCATCAGGCCCATCCGTTGCTAACATGAGTTTGGGTGGTGGCGTTTCTCAAGCGGTTGATGACGCAGTAAATAATGCAGTTGCCTCAGGCGTTAGCTTTGTTGTTGCGGCGGGTAATGACAATAGCAATGCCTGTAATTACTCACCTGCACGTGCAGCCGATGCAATCACTGTGGGTTCAACCACAAGCAGCGATGCCCGCTCTAGCTTCTCAAACTATGGGAACTGTCTAGATATTTATGCACCGGGTTCAAGCATCACCTCAGCTTGGTATAACTCAGATACATCAACCAACACCATCAGTGGTACTTCGATGGCCGCGCCGCACGTTGCGGGTGCTGTTGCGCTATATTTGGATGAAAACCCAAGTCTAAGCCCATCACAAATTGATAGCTTGCTGAGCCAACGCTCATCAAAAGGTAAAGTGTCTAACCCACAAAGCGGTTCACCTAACGAGCTACTTTATACGCTAGCTGATGGCACTGATCCGGATCCGGACCCAGATCCAATCACAGAGCTAGTTAACGGCCAAGGCGTCAGTGCATCTGGTGCATCTGGTCAGCAAACTTTCTATAAGTTGGTTGTTCCAGCAGGCGCTAGCGCGCTGAACTTCTCACTTGCTGGTGGCACTGGTGATGCCGACCTGTATGTACAGCAAGGCACACAGCCAACGCTGAATAGTTACGCTTGTCGCCCTTACAAAAACGGTAACAATGAATCATGCGATTTCACTAATCCGACTGCTGGTGATTGGTATGTGATGCTAAATGGGTACTCTGCGTATGCAAATGCAACGCTCACTGGCACTTACTCATCAGATCCTGGTGGCTGTGGTAGCAACTGCTTAGAAAATGGTATTCCAGTAAGTGGTCTTGCCGGTTCATCTGGCCAAGAGTTACTATACACCATTGATGTTCCAGCAAATGTAACCTTGACAGTTGCGAGCTCTGGCGGCTCTGGCGATGCAGACTTGTATGTTCGTAAAGGTGCAGCACCTACGACATCAACCTATGACTGTCGTCCGTTCTTAAATGGTAATAACGAGTCTTGTAGTTTAAGTTCAGGTCAAGGTGCAACCTATTACATCAAATTGCGTGGCTACTCTAGCTTCTCTGGCGTAACGCTTGTTGCAAGCTACTAATTGGCTTTATTACAAATAAATCTCATTTCGTTTGGGGTTTATTGAAAAAACAAGTACAGTGGTGGTTCGTTTGAGCCGCCACTTTTGTTTTTAATGAGTATTGTACTAGACCTCTACAGCCAATTATTACATCAAGGATTTTATGACCATGTATCTGACGGTGAATTACACAACGAAGTACCACTCATCTCCAGTAGCATCTCGCAAGTAAAGCTCGATGGCATTATTTACCATCGCACTGCGCAAACTGCGGCGATGATGCCTGAAAACTATGGTAGTTTAATCCTTATCACTGAAGGAAGTGGTTGGTGGTTGACTGAACAGTCTTTACAGCGTGCTGATCTAACGCAGCTAATCTATCTTGAAGCAAATCAAAAACATGTGTTTCACCTTCCGACACAATACCTCGCTGTTAGCTTCAACTTTCCAATCAATTGGCTCGTATCTCGAACGGGCAAGCGGCTTTTGCATGGACAAGCACTGACAATTCCCTCTGGTCTAACAACATTACTCAAAAGCGCCTTAACCGCCACAACGCTAAATTTAACAGCGGCAAAATGGCTTGAAGATGAAATTGTACTGCATCTAAGTGTTTGCCAGCCGACTCAATTACCAACGTCGCCGCTAGCGGAGTTAAAACAGCTCATCTCTACACATGCAAATGATGAAGCATTTTGTATCGACATGCTATGTGACCATTCAGGCTGGTCAAAACGTTATATTCACAAACTATTTGCCGCATCTGATCTGAGTGCCAGTGAATATCTTATCCGCACTAGGCTCACTCATGCTTATTTTGAGTTACTTAATAGCTCTGCATCCTTAAATCAAATTGCTATTGATAGCGGATTTAAAAATCAGGCGCACTTCAGCCGTCGTTTTAAGCAATTATTTTCTCTTTCTCCCAAACAAATTTCACAACGAGTGCACTCTTAGACAAAACTGAACCGTGCAAAATATATATAATAAGAATCACTCTCATTATCCATAGTAGTAGAACAATGAAAATTAACACGCTCTATGCTGCAGTGTGCCTCTCACTGCTTTCTCAAACCACAAGTGCCAATGAAAACCAAAAAGATGAGTTAGAAAGAATAGAAGTTCAGGGCAGCCAATATAAAAGTACCGGAACAAAGTCGTCTTTAGCACCAATCAACGCGCCCTTTTCTATTTCTCATATAGATCAAGATACCCTGCAACTACGCCAAGCTGACTCGGTCAATGCTGCGTTACGCTATGTTTCTGGTATCACACCAGAAAGCCGCAGCACGGTCACCATTTTTGACCAATACACTATTCGCGGTTTTGAATCTTATCGAAACTATTACGATGGCCTAGAACTGCAATCCAATAACCTTTGGAATTTATATCCTCAAGTTGATGCCTTTGCCACCGACACCATTGAGGTGCTAAAAGGCCCAGCGTCAGTACTTTACGGCTCAGCCCCGCCAGGTGGCATGGTGAATCAAATCGCAAAGCTTGCCAATGGCACTGAGCAAACACAGGTCCGCCTGAGAGTCGGTAGCAGAGCGCTCAAAGAAATCGGCGTTGATCATGGAGGTGTGATCACCGATGAGCTGAGCTATCGTGCCATTGCGCTATCAAGAACAAGTGATGGCCAGCAAAAAACAACTGAAGAAGAACGCACTGTATTTGCACCATCACTGCGCTGGCAACCGAGCCATGATACGGCTTTAACTACACAGCTTTATTACCAAGACGATCCCAAAGCTATACCGTCCACTCCCTTACATAGCGTTGGTACGCTCACGCGTGCAAGTTACGGTTATCTAGATGCCGATGCATTTGCAGGCGATATCAATTGGTCTAATTTTGATAGAACAACGCTAATGGCAGGGCTAAAGTTGGAACACAATTTGTCCGACAATTGGGCTTTATTTGCCAACTGGCGTTACACCGATGCAGAAGGCCTACAGCAAAATACCTACAACCAAAACTTAATTGCAGATAGCGATACCATACTTGCCCGTGCAGCATATAAAACCGATGAAACGCAACATGGCTATGTTTTAGACAACCAATTGTCTACTCACTTTACGGTTGGCAACTCATCACATCACTTACTCTTGGGTTTTGAATACAAAACCTTAAGCTCAACCGTAGGGTATTGGGATACACTCGGGACAGGCACACCAAACATTAATCTAGCAGCGCCCAATTATGCAGCCTTTGATGTAGGCGCTTTGCCACTTAACTTCTATACCGAAGCGCACGATATTGAACAGAGTAACCGTGCGTTTTACGTCCAAGACGAAGTGACAATATCAGCGCTAACCCTCTTGGCAGGTCTTAGATACGACAGTTTCACCAGTGATGTTACTGCTGATAAAAACTACGCTGGCACCGAGTGGCAAACGGAATCAACTATTGATGACACCCAACTCACCGGGAGGATTGCCGCACTTTATCAGCTGGACTCTGGTTGGCGACCTTACGTAAGCTATAGTCAGTCATTTGAGCCCGTTGCAGGAGAAGATAGCGTAACTCAACAAGCCTTCAAACCAACTGAAGCAGAACAATGGGAACTTGGCGTTAAATATCAATCTCGCGATACACAGCTAACATTTGCGCTATTCGATCTCACCAAGCAGAACGAAATCATTAACAGCAAAGACTTTGTCACGAAAACTCAAGCCGGTGAAATCCAATCCAAAGGTATTGAGCTTGAGGCTTCTCACACCTTTAACGAACAAGTTGATGTGCAGTTCAATGCCACGCATCTAGACCAGAAAGTCACTAAAAATGAATTAGACCAAGATTTGGTGGGGAAACGCTTAGTGTGGGTTGCAGATAACACCGCATCGCTTTGGTTGAACTATTATCCAAGCCTGCTAGACGCACTTAAAGTAAGTGTTGGTGCTCGGTATGTTGGCGAGAGTTATGTTGGCAAATACAACTCTGATACTGTGCCATCCTATACCTTATTTGACATCGCCTTTGATTATGAACTCAGCGAGCAAGCCAGGCTCACCTTTAGCATTAGTAACCTCAGTGACAAGCGTTACGTTGGCGCATGCTATGACGAAAGTAACTGCTGGATGGGGGCAGAGCGCAAAGCCGATGTTGGTCTTCACTACCGCTTTTAGTCACTCATCTAGGAGAATTTACGGAAGGACATAGACAGAAAGATTTAAACGGACACCCACCTTAACGCGCCTGCAAGCATTAAGGTGGGTGTCCTTGTTAATTCATTAACGCGCCTGCAAGCATTAAGGTGGGTGTCCTTGTTAATTCAGCCTGTTTATTCATCCCTTTATTCATTCTCATTTAGCTTTAACTCAAAGGAAAACAATGCGTAAAACACTATTTAAATGGCACAGTGCAATGGCATTAATCGCGATACTGCCGCTCGCCGTTATGTCAATCACGGGTAGCATGTTGGTGTTTAAATTCGAGATAGACAGCCTATTACTTCCAAAGCAAGCAACATTGACTTATCAGGACCAAGGCGTCCAACGTCAGCCCATGAAGGTGCTCGTTAATTATGTCGCAGACACCCATCCAAATTATGAAATTGGTAGCTGGGAAATATTCGATGATGGCTACGAAGCTGATAGAGTCTATTTATTAAAGCATGGCACAGACACATGGTTTAAAACGTATCTAGATCCTTACGCGGGAAAAATGCTAAGCGAGCCTGTGGGTATTCACAGCGACTTTACCGATTTTATTCTTCACCTACATTACACCTTACTACTCGATGATGTGAGTAAAACCTTTCCACACATGGGTGTCGTTATCGGTTTAGCTGTGGCTATACTTTTTACCCTGCTCGGTGTTTCCGGTTTAGTGATATATCGGCGCTTTTGGCGGCGATTCTTTAGCTTTAGGCGACAAGCTCCTCAGCTCGTCATGATGAGCGACTTGCATAAGGTAATTGGCATTTGGAGTGCGCCAGTATTGCTCGCGCTCGGTATTACTGGCGTTTACTTTAATGCAGTGGAGTATTACCACGAGGCTTTTGAACACCAAGAAGATGAGCACCATATTGTCAGCCACGCAATGTTTAATCACTCATTAGATTTTGATGCCATGATGACCCAAAGCCATCGTGCGGTTAACGGACTTAAACCAACCTACTGGCTATTTCCATTTGAGCCAGAGCAAACCAACATTACCATTTTTGGTAGCGTCGCCGATGCCAACCCGTTCATTAGTAACTATGCAGCAACGGTTAGTTTTGACGCGCAGTCTGGTATACAAACCTTTGCCTACGATATTCGAACGGCCTCTACTGTAGACAGGGTAATCGACAGTTTTAGAAAACTTCACTTTGGCCACTTTGCAGGGCTTACCAGTAAAATAATTTGGTGCATTATGGGACTCGCCCCCGTATTGCTTGGCTTTACTGGGTTATATTTATGGTGGCAAAGAAAGCGTAAGAAACTCAAGAGTAAGAAAAACCGGCAACTCGCCCTAAGCTGACGGTTCAAGTTTCAATCCAGATCCGTTATTGTCGTTATTATCAGCAAATAACGAGCAATCACTATGAAACAACTTGGGCTAATTGGTGGTATGAGTTGGGAGTCAACACAAAGCTACTACCAGCTTATCAATCAAACCGTTAAAGCAAAGCTTGGCGGACTACACAGTGCTAAGCTTTGCTTGTATAGCGTCGACTTTGCCGAAATTGCAGAGCTTCAAGCAGCTGGTGATTGGCAGAAAATGACGACCATTTTGGCAGGTGCTGCTACTTCATTGAAGCTTGCCGGCTCAGATGCCATTGTGATCTGTACCAACACCATGCATAAAATTTCAGATGAAATTAGCGCAGCGTCAGGATTGCCTGTACTGCATATTGCCGACGCAACCGCGAAGCGACTTAAAAATGACGGCATAAAACGCATTGCGCTGTTAGGTACGAGATTTACGATGCAGCAAGACTTTTATAAAGCACGATTACAAGATCTTCACGGCATTGAGGTCATAACACCTGATGGGGACCAACAAGCTTTAGTTCACCACATAATTTATGACGAATTATGTCGCGGTGAAGTCAACGCGAGCTCAAGGCAAACTTATCTAGACATCATCGATGCACTCTATCAACAAGGGGCTGAAGGGGTTATTTTAGGTTGCACAGAAATCGGTTTGCTCGTTCAACAAGTGCATACTCAAGTCCCTCTTTATGACACGACCAAACTTCATGCCGAAGCCGTTGTAGAGTGGTCACTCGGGGCTACATCTTGCTTTATTCATGAGTAATATCAAATTTTGTTGTAATTAAAAAATAACAACGAAATCGCTATTGTCGCGATTACTTGGCTACTATAGAATTAAATCTCACTTATTCTAATTAAATCAGGGATGTATTATGACCCAATACGACGAATATAAAGTTATCCATGTAGTTGAAGGTGGCTGCGGCACACTGTTACTTGGCTCAAGTGGATTACCGTTAAAAAAACTTGAAGCAACTTTAAACATGGAAGCGCAAGATGGCTGGCAGCTTGTTTTCCAAGTTATCGAAAACAAACGTTTTCTGCTATTTTGGAGCCGTGAAGCCGTGATCTTAACACTTGGTCGTAAACGTGCTTAAACGCTTTGCTCTGTCTGCCATTCGCCGCTATCAAGCGAATGGTGGAGCAAAAACCCACTTCAATATAAGTTGTAACTTTACGCCGTCATGCTCTGAATATACCTATCAAGCAATCGAAAAATACGGCTTCTTTAAAGGCGTGCGTATCGGCTTTTGTCGTATCAAGCGCTGTAATGACCCAGATTGTATTGAAGTAAAGTCAGACCCCCTACCGTGACCAATCCTAGGAGTTTGCATGGACGAAATAGCATTAAGAGAACAAGAAGAGTCGTTAAGAAACCAAGTTGCTCAGCTAAGTCCTGAAGCGCGCAAGCAGTACTACCAACTTGAAGAACAGCTAGTAAAAGATCCTGATACTTACGCCGTACTCAATTACTTTTTTGCCGCAGGTTTACATCACTTTTATCTGGGTAAAACAGCACGAGGTGTAATTAACCTCACCTTAATGCTATTGGGGCTTGTATTTATTCTCTTTTATGGCTGGGTTCTGCTAATTTTAGTGTGTTTAATTGAGCTACCTCAGTTATTTAACAGCCAAAAAATAGTGAGAAAATACAACATCGATGTAATGCGAGAAGTACTAGATGAGCTCAAAGATACACAACAGAGTCAAACAATCTAAAGAAACGCAGTGGCTTTGGATTATAGCGGCCACAGTAGTGGTCGTTTTATTTAGTGGTTATCAGTTTTATACCAAAGGCGTGCCGTACTTCGCTGAAGAGATCTCGGCCTCATTGCCCAAACAAATCTACCAAATCATCGACGAAGGAAGCCTAAACGAGCTAGATAACTCGGAATTCTCGGAGTCAAAGCTAAGTGAAATCAAACAGCAAGAGACTCGCGCTTTATTTGTCTCACTGCTTGGCACCAATGCATCGAGTGAACGTGAATTTAAACTTGAATTTAGGCAGTGGAAAGATAAAGCCAACGCCATGGCATTGGCCGATGGTAGCATTGTGATCACCGATAACATGGTCGAACTGGCATCTACTCAGCAAGAGCTTAGCGCAGTATTACTCCACGAGATTGGTCATGTCGAGCATAATCACGTCATGGAATCTCTTGTGAGCTCGTCCATCGTATTTGTCAGTTTGAGTGTCGTATTGGGTGACATCTCTGCGCTCTCAGATCTTATGATGCAGGGCGCAATGTTAGGTATCAACCAAAATTACTCTCAGCAAGCTGAACTCGAGGCTGATTTGTACGCGCATAACAAGCTAATGGCGCTGTATGGTAATAGTGACGCAATGATCTCTATATTCGAAAAACTCGCCAAGGAAAGCGATGAACAGCATAGTTGGTTAAGCACACACCCAAGTTTTGAGCAACGCATCGAGCAGCTCAAACAAAACCCGTGATCCTTAAAGGTTAAAATGGGTGTCTTATTAAATTCTGCTCAGTAGAAACTTTAAAAACAGCTTTTAAAAAGAAGCTTTTAAAAAGACACCCACCTATTTAACCTGAGGTTTGGATAAGGAATGTTCCAACTCATTGTTGCTAAAGCACAACTTAGTTTTTTCCTTGTCTAGCCAGAGAGTTTTAGGGAAAACACCGCTTCCGCGTCCTGCTCTCGCTAAGGTACCTACATCCTGTAGGCAAGGCGAATTTACGCGCCAATAGCTGGCTATTGGAAGTGAATTCAACGCAGTTAGCACTAAAACTGGCTGCTAGAAAGGCATTAATTATCCACAGCTCAGGTTATTTAGTATTTCATTTGTTAAATTGGCTAAGGCAATCTACTCTTAAGATACATTCAAAGGATTGAAGGTATCTAATATGGCCACTGCACGCTGCCGACAAATTTGTCTATCAGAAACCAAATATTATCACTGTATTTCTCGCTGTGTTAGGCAAGCCTACCTTTGCGGTCAGGATATAGCCACTGGGCGTTCTTACGAGCATCGCAGAGATTGGGTCGAAGAAAAGCTACTCGCCCTTAAAAAAACGTTTTGCATTGATGTCTGTGCATATGCGGTTATGAATAACCACACTCATATAGTTCTGCACGTTGATATTCAAAAAGCCAAACGTCTAACTGACAAAGCTATTATCATTCGCTGGCACAAGCAGTTTAAAGGCAATTGGCTCACACATAAGTTTATTCGTAATGAGCCATTATCAGATGCGGAAAGATCAATACTTGATAACACTATCAATATATATCGATCACGCATAACCTGTATAAGCTGGTTTATGAGAACTCTTAATGAGTATATTGCACGACGAGCAAATCGAGAAGACCAATGCACAGGTCGGTTTTGGGAAGGGCGCTTCAAATCACAAGCACTACTTGATGAAGCTGCACTTGCTGCGTGCATGGCTTATGTTGATCTAAATCCCATTCGCGCTAACCTAGCTAAGCTACCTGAAGAATCTAAATACACGAGTGTAAAAAAGCGTATTGAATTAGCCAAACAAGGTAAGCAACCTCGCTCACTATTCCGATTTGCTGGCAATCCGAGAAAGCATATGCCTAAAGGTATACCGCTTGAGCTGTCATCATATCTCGAACTGGTCGAACTCACAGGGCGTTGCATAAGAAGTGACAAAATAGGTTGCATTATAAACAAACAACCGATTTTAGACAGGTTAAATCTAACCTCTAAGAACTGGATAACCCTGACAACACAATTTAGTACTGTGATCCATGGAGCTGCAGGTAGCTCAGCAGCAAAGCAAAAATATTGTGATTCACTCTCAATTCAACGGCGTTCGAATATCTCCAATTGTTTAGCACTTTTTGGTTAATCATCAAATTAATTAATAATTGAGAGCCTAGACCAATTGCACCTTAGCGAGAAGCAATATAGCTTGCTTATTCATGCATCCATAATGCAGGCCAATCATAAACTTCAGAAATGGCTCTAGAGATTTCATGGATTAATTGAAAGCCATTGTCTGAGTTTGTCATAACGACAAAACCTCGGCCAACACTAGCAAAAGACACAGCATAGCAAGTATACCCGGCATTCCCACCACTATGTCTAAATCTATAAGCGTTACCTTCTCCATCGAGTCCTATTCCTGTACCACCAGCACCGGGAACTCTAGTAAGCATGACTTTCGCAAGATGTGGAGATAATAAGCTTTCTTCATCACCACGATAGGACTTACCTAGAGCAATCATAAATAATGCTAAATCAGAAGGAGTACTCCATAACCCCGCAGCTGCCTTTTCAGGATATAGACGATAACCTCCAGCGATCATATTTGCTTGTAAATCATGACCTTTAGCAACTCTATATTGAGGCAGATTCAGCGACGCTAACTTAAAAGAGCTGTTATTCATGTTTAGGGGCTTTAATACCTGCTTTTCCATTAACTCAGAGAATGACAGCCCACTACTATCTTCCATCAACAGTTGCAAAACTGTCATGCCACCACCTGAATAAAATTCAGACTTCCCAGGTGTTTGAAACACTCTAACTGATGGGGAATTACTCAACTCACTCCCTTGTAAAACCTGTACGAGCGAAGGAGTTTTTTGGTTTCTGCCATAACCAGCGAACCCTTGTACATTGAGCCCTGAGGTGTGACTCATAATTCGACTGGGTGTCACTTTATTTTCTTTAGTAAATTTATTATTGGGGACCTGCCAGCGTGTAAGCTTACTGTTTACATCTTCATGTAGTCCAAAACGACCTAGCTCTATCATCTTAAAAGCACCAAAGCTCGTTACAGCTTTAGAAATGGAAGCAGCCTGAAACAGCGTATCCGGCGTTACATTCACTTTTGAGTACTCATCTGTAACGCCGTAACCTTTCGACCAAAGAATATGATTATTATCAAAAACAGTAATGCTAACAGCAGGGACGCGGTATGTGCTCATTCTGGATTGAAGTGTACTCGCTGTTTCACTACTCACCCCGTTATCATTAATTTCGCGAATACTCTGCTCGAATACTCGTTGTTTATTTACATAATCTGGTGCTACAGCTTTCAACTTTTGTTCTGCACAGCTCGCCACAGTAACCAGAGCTGCCAGCAGTGTGATTTTCATGACTCTCATATATCGGCCTATTCAAACACTAAAATATTATTGTCGTATTGAGGCCGTAAAAAGTTTGCTTTGACGACAATTAAGTTTCAAACATCAAACTAACTGTAGCGCCTGTATTGTTGGCATATGCAGACACCCACTTTATCGTCACAGTTTAAAAATGGGTGTCTTTTTAACGTTCTCTCTCCGAGGAAAGCGACGAGCAACATAGTTGGATAAACACATACCCAAGTTTTGAGCAGCGCATTGAGCAGCTACGGCAAAAGCCGTGAATCATAAACAGGAATAGCATTAATGCACTGAAAAGTTGTTAAATAACTCCAGCTATTAACACTGACTGTTTCCTTATACCGTACAATCCCATTACATTTTTTAACTTGCAATCTATGTTTCTAAATTGGAGAATCTGTTTTTAAATGAATCACGGGTAAAAAATGAAACCATCCAAACTTTATCTACTACCTATAACAGTAGCCAGTATCAGCACATTTCTCACGGCCTGCACATCTGAAACAGAATCTGATCTGTTGAAAACAAACGCAATTAGTGCGGATATATCAATAAATTCAAATGGAGAAAGAGCCCGAATTGTGGCCGAGTTAAATGTTGGGGACTCGTTCGGCTCTAATGTAAATTTAAGCGAAGGCGATACACTAAGAGCGATCGTAAATGGTCAGACGATCCAATTGATTAAAGATACTGACATTCTAGATATTGATTACGAGGGCAGATCCTCTGTTGTAACTGGTAACAGCCTATATACTATCCAGTTAAATCGGAAGAAGGAAGAAAATGCTTCAGCGTCAGTTGAGCTTCCCTTAGGCTTCCTGATACTTACCCCCGAAGCAGAGAAAACTTTTCGATATGATGAAGATATTGAAATTCATATTGATGGAATAGACTTAGCGAGTGAGACATCTCTTATCGTTAACTATGCATGTTCAAATAATACGGGGGGGTTAGTGACAGGCTCTTTCTCAACACAGTTTGGAAGCTCGACAAGCAATACATTCAATGCAAAAAGCGCTGGCTTCATAGATCTAGAACAGATTTCAACTTCAAAACCATGTGAATTTGACATGGAAATTCAGAGAGTTAGAACAGGTCATTTTAACGGTGAACTTAAAGAAAATAGCTTGATTAGAGGTATCCAATCAAGAGTTATTAAAGATCTGAAATTTACTTTCTAGTTTACATAATTTTAAGTCGCTATACGTATTTCAAAAAAGGTGGAATAAGTCCACCTTGACCCAAAACCTGAGTTCATATTGGATAATAAACAGCCTTTCTTAACTTTTTAGTATCGCTACGCCACAGGCTTTTATAATCAGCGCTAATTTATCGTCTCCGATACACTTCACTTATCTTAAATTATTCCCTACAATGTGCGGCGGTTTCGAGTAGAGATTATTATGTGTAAGGGAATGTCAAAACTACTTATTATGATGACGATGTTGGTTGCCTTTGTTGGGCAAGCATTAGCATCACCCTTTTTTGTATCTGATGATGACATTATTATCACGCAATCAACCACACTTGAATCTCAAAACGAATACCAGCAAGGTGCAGATGATTGTTGTGACACAGATTGCTGCGAGAACGATTGCATTTGCCCAGAAAACACCTGTGCAACCTTTGCATACATTCCTGTAAACCCTATTGCCTCAGAACTCATTCGTTTTGGTGGTCCTGTACGATCGACTCCGACTCCAGATATTCATAGTATTGTGACCTCATTCTATCGGCCTCCTATTTTACCGCTTAGGCTACAGCCAAACTAAATTCTTACTAAAAATTTAATTTATATGCTGCGAAAGTTATACCAATTGACTTAATTAAGCGGTTTATTTTGAGGCGAAAAAATCTTGTCGATAACACAGCTACCGCGCCCTGCTATCGCCAAGGTATCTACACCCATGTGGGCAAGACGAAAATATTATTATTTAGTCGTTCTAAATAATAAGCCTTTAACGTAGCTCGTGTCAGGTTTTCTCCTCAATTTGAGCTGGTATTAAACTAATAAAAAACTTCACAGTGTTTTGCATTACTTGAGGTAAAACATGCTTAATCAATATTCAAAGGTGGCGCTGGCTATCTTACTTGGCCCGTCTGTATCTTATGCAGGAGAACACCAACATCATGACGAACATAACCAGAATAAAATAGAAAGAATTCAAGTAACCGCGTCACGACTTGGTCGGATCGTGAACGAATCGGCAACTAGAACTGAAATTATCAATAATGAAGAAATCCAAGAAAAAGCCTTAATGCGGCCCGGAAATATTTCTATGCTAGTTGCTGAAACTGGCGGTGTACGAGTACAAAATACCTCTCCGGCTTTAGGCAGTGCCAACATAAGATTGCAAAGCCTGTATGGTCGCTATACCCAGCTACTTAGTGATGGTTTGCCATTATATGGTGGACAAACTGCGTCAATTGGGTTGCTTCAAATCCCTCCAACCGACTTAGCCAATGTTGAAATTATCAAAGGATCAGCTTCTTCTTTGTATGGTGGGTCAGCCTTAGGCGGGGTGATTAATCTTATCTCTCGTACACCAGGGGATGAATTTGAAGGTGAAGTGCTACTCAATGCAACATCAAAAAGTGGTCAAGATATTACCTCCTATTTTGCAACCCCACTGACCCCAAGTACTCGTGCGTCAATTACTCTGGGACTTCATCATCAAGCTCAGCAAGATTTAGATGAGGATGGCTGGCTTGATATAGCAGGCTATGAGCGCGCGACCGTTCGCCCACGTTTTTATTGGGAAGATGAAGACGGTGCCAACCTTTATTGGACGTTTGGTGCGATGAAAGAAAATCGTGAAGGTGGTACGCAACAAACGGATACATTACCTACTGGCGAATCATTTCCTCAACACCAAGACTCATTAAGGTTAGATAGCGGTTTTATTTTCGACCAACCACTTAGTGAAGAAATAAACCTCAGTGTTCGTGGTTCAGCTATGCATCAGGAGCATGACCATGTTTATGGGCTGACTCAAGAAACAGATAACCATGAAAGTTACTTATTTGAATCTAGTGTATCGGGTTATCGTGAAGCTATTGCTTGGCTTGTTGGAATAGCCTATCAGTCTGACCGCTTTGAGTCTGATGACTTTTCAGAGTTTAACTATAACTATCAAGTACCTGGGTTATTTTCACAGATAGACTATGACACAGTAAAAGACGTTTCAATATCATTGAGCGCCAGAACCGATTGGCACAGTGAATACGGCACTCAGTTTAGTCCACGCGCATCCATTTTGTACAATCCAAACAGCTGGACAATTCGCGGATCCTACGGTCAAGGCTTCTTTGCGCCGACACCTTTTATTGAAGATATTGAAGACAGTGGCCTGTCTCGCCTTGAGCCTTTAAGTAACTTAAAGGAGGAACTGGCGACTACAGCGTCTATTGATCTCAGCTATATATTTGATGACATTGAAACAAGTGTCACCCTGTTTGCCTCGGATGTCGACAATGTCACTGAGCTTGAGATCATCGAAGCCCAAAGCCCGAATACAAATAACCACGTTCGATTAGTGAATAACCCAGGCCAGACCGAAATTCGTGGCGCAGAATTGCTCTTGCGATACCGCTGGCATGACATCAAAATAACTGGAAGCTATTTATATACTGACGCAACAAAACTTAGCGGATTAGGCACTGGCCGAACTCCCTTAACCCTAACACCAACACATTCTGCTGGTGCAGTAATTATGTGGGAAAAGCATGGCAGTCACCTACTAGGTTTTGAAGCTTATTATACTGGTACACAGCATCTCGAAAATAACCCTTACCGTGATAGAAGCGACGCTTACTGGCACTTAGGCTTACTTGGTCAAATCACTCTTGGTAACGTAAGTTACTTCTTAAATGCAGAGAACTTGCTCAATGTTCGGCAAACTAAAGAAGAGCCAATATTGCTAACCCAACAGGCTCCAAGTGGACGATGGACAACTGATATTTGGTCTCGTAACGACGGATTTACGGTCAATGCAGGGATCCGTATTAAATTTGGTCATTAATTATTTCTGAGCTTTGCTGAAACGATACAATTTCATGTTGGCATATGCAGACACCCACTCTAGCGTCACAGTTTAAAAATGGGTGTCTTTTTAACTTATCACCTAAAAAGATAAGTGGGTGTCTCTTTAGCCGTACTTTAGCGTAGAAAAGCGAAAACCAAAGTGGAGCGAGTCCACTTTGGTTTAAGATAAAACAGAACTAGCTAGTACTGCTCAGTAGCCCTTTTTTAGTCTTCTAGTATCGCTTTGTACAAAACGATATTTCTTTGCAAGTGCTCTTTCCTTGTCTCTCTTATCTTTTAGGCTGGCGTTGTTTCTTTGATGTTCACTTCTTAGTTTTATGAAGTTGTTGAAGCGCCTAACTTCAAGTTCGCCACTCTCTATCGCTTGCTGAACAGCACATCCGGGCTCATTTTGATGTGAGCAATCACTGAAGCGGCAAGCGCTTTCTAACAATTCAATTTCTGCAAATGTTTTACTGATCCCTTGTTGGCAATCGGCTAGTTGGATCTCCCTCATTCCTGGTGTGTCGAGCAACACTGAGCCATTGTCCATAAAATGTAACGAGCGAGAGGTTGTCGTGTGCCGCCCTTTTGCATCATCTTCACGGATTGAACCGGTGAGCTGCTCTTTACACTCTAACAGCGTGTTCACCAAGCTGGACTTACCCACACCTGATGAGCCTACAAATGACAACGTTTTGCCCGCGCTACACCAAGCTTTTAGGCACTCAACGGAGCTCGGCTCCAACGCATTTATCACTTCGACTGTCAAAAATGGATCCAACTCCTGAACGAGTTGTACTTGCTGTTGCCAACAATCGACCAAATCCTTCTTGGTCAAAACAACTATTGGCTCCACTTGAGCTTCGTTAGCCAGTGCTAAGTAACGTTCGATCCGGTTTAGATTAAAATCCTGATTTAGCGAGCAAACAATAAACAGGCTATCGATATTTGCAGCTATCAATTGCTCCGCGACTTTACTGCCCGCAGCTTTCCTTGAAATAACCGATTTGCGGGATAATAGCCTAATAAATTGATAATTTTCATCCAACAAAACCCAATCACCAACCGTCATACTAGGCAGTGATACATGAGTAGCTAAAGAAATTTGTCGTGATTGCAACTGGATTAAATAATTACTTCTGTGGTGCGCTATCACGCGGCCAAGATTTGATGATTCTAGTTCTGTTAGTGTCAGTTGCTGTTGAAAAAATGCTTGCCAACCAAGCTGTGTTGGCGAATAAGATGTATTCATTATAAAATCTCAAAAATGCAGAAAGACTGCAAAAATCAAGCAGGGTTAATGAATATCATTGACCCCGGATAAGCCCATTAGGCATCACACCGGGTAAAAGGAGTAAAAAATTTAGAAAAGACGAAAGTTAAAGTCTACTAATCACACCTAGCTACAACTTTTACCGGGTGGCTCAATAAAACAATCATCAAATTCTCCTTAAACTTTTTTTGAATACCACCGTAGAGTAGCACTGAAGATAAGCTAGGTAAACTACGTATTTTGCGATATCCGGACTAAGCCATTTGCAGTATGAAAAATGTTTTCAAACTAATAACACCTTCCAATTTAGCCGCATCGTAAAAGAAAACATCGTTTATTTAATCTTTTTTTAACACAACTCACCTAACATAGGTAAGACCCAGCCTTTGGAACTAAGTTTATAAATCAAACCAATCCAAAAGCAGTAAGCATAACAATTCTAAAGCTAGGTAAAAAGCCTGTATTTGATGTGGATTGTGGGTGCTAAGGTCTATAAAAACATACTTTCTAATATAAAAGGATTATTTCTATGAAATTTCATTCAATCGCCGCAGTAGTAAGCTTAGCGTTATGTAGTGCAACATTTACTGTTGGTGCTACTGAACAAGAAGAAAAAACCGCGACAATCGGTGAGCAGATTTTAGATAAAGTAAAAAGTAAATTACTATCGGGGTTTGGTTCACTTTTAGCTGATGCTGTATTTGGTTCTGGTGGACCACAATACGTTATGCTGAGCGAAGAGAGCCTGCAGGCAATACAAGAGCGCGTTAGAGAAGAAATTGTACGTGATGCGGAGTTCGACTTTCTTTCTGAGTTTAGAAGCGTTGAAGCAAGCTTAAAACACTATGGCGATACCGTAAAATACAATGGAGAAGACCCTGTATTACTTGGTGGATTATTACTAAAAGCTAACGATCTGATAAATCACCGAGCTTTAAATAGTAGCTACAATGATGACTTTTTCTACCTTGCAGACACCTATGCCTTAGCAGCATCGGTTGTAGTGGCAGTGTATACTGAGCGTTATTTGGCTGGCATGGTGCCAAAAACAACCGTCGTTACCGCAGCTAAAAATCTAGCGGATCAGTTAAGCATAATGCTGGCACAGAAAAAGCAGGCGGACTTGCCACTTAGAAGCGGCTGTGAAGCACCTGACCCTTATTCTCAAATCGTTGAATATAAATGCTGGCTTAAAGACCCGTATGGTAACTATTTAGCATCGTACGTGGTAGAGCCACAATATCCAGATGATGTTGAATACTGGAATCGCAAAAAATCCCAAGCTGAAACAGAATACAGGCAAACCAAATTTAACAAAATTCAGGCTGTTATTGATCAACTAAGAAGCCTATAAAAAGCCGATGGAGTAAGATGGTTTAGTTACCTCTAAACCATCTTACTTTTGTTATCAAAGGGTAACACATTGCCACTGATTACTTGTTTTACAACGCCAGCATTAAAATTTCTTTCGCCTTCGCTAAATCAATATCGCCGTGCTCACCTAGTGCCGTCATGCCGTTCTTTTCTAGATTAGCGATAACTTCTTGTACTGCTTTTTCGTCTAATTGATAATCCGCTAAACGGGTTTGCACCGCCATCGACTCAAAAAAGTCTTGAACTGCTTTTATTGTTTGGTCAATTTGCTGCGCTTCGTCTGCGGCTGTAATACCAAATACACGCTCACCAAGTTGCTTGATTTTCTCGGCTTTTTTGTCTCGTTGCACATACATCACCGCAGGTAATACAATCGCAAGCGTTTGCGCGTGGTCAAGGTTATACAATGCCGTTAGCTCGTGACCAATCATATGGGTTGACCAATCCTGTGGTACGCCTTGACCAATAAGGCCATTTAGCGCCATAGTTGCAGACCACATAACGTTTGCTCTTACATCATAATTGTTAGGCTCGCTTAATGCCTTTGGCCCTTCGCTGATAAGCGTTTGTAAAATACCTTCTGCAAATCTGTCTTGCAGTGGCGCATTTACTGAATAAGTTAAATACTGCTCAATCACGTGAACAAACGCATCCACTACCCCATTACTCACTTGGCGAGGCGGCAGTGAATAGGTGTATTCTGGGTCAAGTACCGCAAACTGCGGCTGCACAGTTGGTGACGAAAACGCACGCTTTTGCGAAGTTGCCTTTTTTGTAACCACTGAGTTGCCGTTACTCTCAGAGCCTGTAGCAGGTAAAGTGAGCACAGCACCAATCGGTAATGGATTGCTAAAGCTTGCGCCCTTTACCAAAATGTCCCAAGGCTCACCGTCAAAATTCACGGCTGCCGCCACAAACTTTGCGCCGTCGATAACGCTGCCGCCGCCAACCGCAAGAATAAAATTCACATTATTTTGCTTTGCCGTCGCGACCGCTTGCATTAGCGTTTCATATGTTGGGTTTGGCTCCACACCACCAAATTCCACAACCTCAACATCTGTCAATGCATTCATTGCTTGGTCGTATACACCATTATTTTTAATCGAGCCGCCGCCGTACAGTAGCAACACCTTTGCAGCCTCTGGTAATCGTGAGGTGATTTCACTCATTTGGCCTTTACCAAAAAGAATTTCGGTTTGATTTTTAAATACAAAATTAAGCATGCTCAATTCCTTACTGTTTAATATTCGGTTCTTCAGCTAACATTTCTAGCAGCTTTTCTGCTAGTAATGTGTCTGAAAACGGGTTTTGCCCTGTAATTAGCTCTCTATCAACAACCACTTTTGGCTGCCATGCATTTGCAAACTGCATTTTTCCTCCAGCCTGAGACATCGCGGCTGCTGGGTAAAAGTTGAGTTTTTCGCCATTTAACGTGCTTTCAAATACTTGTTCTTCTGGGTTCGAAAATATCGTCATTTGATATCCGTCATAAATCCAGTTTTTCGTTTGAACAGGTGACTGTGTTGTTAAACTCTGATAATACGCTTTTGGTTCACTTTGTGCCGAAAGCAACGTAATTGGGCCGTGGCAAATCGCAGCTGTTGGTTTATTCTCGCGGTTAAAATGGCGCAAAATTTCACCCACCTGCGGATTATTCGCCAAATCAATTAACGGTGCGTGTCCGCCTGGAATAAATACCGCATCAAATTCGTCTAGCCCCGCAGCAAGGATCTCGCTAAAACTTGCGGTATCATTAAGATCTGGCAGGTTAGCAATAAATTTTTTGATGCTTTGTAATTTAGTCTCATCACCGCCGAAGTAATTAACCGACACTGATTTTTGATCAACAGCAGGGGCATTGCCTTTTGGTGTTGCTAATATCAGTTTATATCCAGCATCCACTAAAGCCTTTGCAGGTATCCCAAACTCATTGAGGTAATAACCTGTTTCTATTGTCTCACCACTGGCAAGTTCCATAGAGGTTTCGCTCGAAAGTAACACTAATACTTCACCTTCACTTGCATGAGCGCTAAGCACATGTGTTGCACCCAATAACGATGACACCCACACCATCGTATTCAGTATACTCTTTTTCATCCCGGCTCCTCATACCAGTTCAATATCGACGAGTTTAGGCGATTTGCGGACACAGGTGAATTCGGATAAATTGGTAGGAGCAATCAGAATATTTATGGCTCAAGTAATTTATGTCTCATCTCACCCAACTAAAAACCTTTGTGGAAGTATACCGCTGCAAAAATATCACCAAGGCAGCGGCCAACTTAGGGATGTCGCAGCCAGCTGTCACGGCACATATTCAAACCATGGAAGCGGTAGTAGGAAAAGCCCTGTTTGAACGCCAAGCAAGAGGGGTAAAGCCAACGCCAACAGCACATGACTTAGCGCTGCAGGTGTCTGGTCATATCGATATTTTAGAGCAGAAGATCACCTCAATTCGAGCGCGCTCCAACGCGGTGTTTGGCACACTAAATATTGCTGGCCCCGCGGAGTATTTAAGCTTTGTCTCCGGTCCACAAATCGCCAACTTATTGCAAGCGGGCAACATTAACGTGGTACTTCATATTGGCAATAAAATTAACATTTTCGACGCACTAATAAACGACACCGCCGACATCGCCATTGCCGCCTCTGCGCCAGATCCCACAAGCTTTGACTATCTCGTTTTAGACAAAGAGCAATTGTGGCTAGTGATGAACCGTTTAGAGGGCAGAGAAATTCAAGACAGCGATATTACCGCCGACTTACTCTCTAGTTATAACGTCGTCACGTACGATCAAGACTTGCCTTTGGTTAGACAATACTTTGATCGTGTATTTAATGCGGGCTGCAACTCTAATGTCATCGCTATTTGCCCAGACATTAGAGCAATTGCTAACATCATTCGCTCTGGAATAGGTTACTCCGTCCTCCCTGATTATCTCTGCCGAGATCTCATAAAAGCAGGTGAACTGATCCAACTTGGCCCTGTAGGCCCTGAAAACAATATCTATCTAGTATGGAAAAAGGGCGCGTTAAAACACCCACGCATTGCTTTTGCAAAAGATGTGATCTCCGCCTTTGCTAATATTAATTATCTTTCGAATTAAAAAGTTGTAAAAAAAATTATTTTCCGCAGATTTCTGCTGAGAATTCCTGTTACCTTGCTGTAAATTAAAAGAGACGGGTTGGAGCATCAATGGACTATCAAAGCCAATATCGTGACTTAACTATTTATTACGACGCACTAAAAAAAGCAACAAAGCAAAGTGAAGCGGTACCAGACACCACAGAAAAATGGCTGGCACTCGTAGAAACGACCTTATTTGAATTACAAGAGCTTGCCCATATGGAAAAGGCTTATATGCAAAAATCAAGAACGATGAATAACCTAATTGAGTTGGTATATTCCAGCGCCCCAAGCATGGACTAGCAACTACGGGTTATTGCTGTTGAGTTTTGCATTGACAAGAGTGCTACTACTAGCACTCTTTTTTTCGCTAGAAATAGAGTTAAAGTTTGAAAATTAGCTGCACATACTTTACGACGCGGATAACCTGCGAAAATTCATGTGTGTTAGGTGTACTATTGGTACACCTTCAATGTAGTAAAGATTTCCTCGGACAGTTCTGCAAACACACCGTGGATCCGCTCAGATAGCGCTTTTACATTATCGAAATCAGGGTCAGCAAGCATTAAAATTTCAAAGATTGACCACTCAGGCATAACATCTTGATCCACCCACCTAACCCCCTGTAACTTTGCCCAATAATCAATCTGAACATCCTTTGTTTGCCCAATGAGCCAAAGTTCGAATTGCACCTCTTGATGGTTCAACACAACTGCCAATTTGAGTTTGTGTTTTTTAAGGTAATCGTTTTGCAGATAAAAGTATGTAAAGTCAATATATCCGTGTAACACGTTTGCGACTGTAAACTGGCCTTTATACTGCTTACTGAATTCAGCTCTGAGACTTTGAACAATAGAGACCAGATCCTTATAGGTTCTCTGCAGTTCGCCACTTGCAAATGCCATTTTATAGGCTGGAATTCGAGCACGAAGACTTTTATTAGACATGTTGTCCTCTGAGTTTTTCAGGCACATAGACAGAATGACCCACACACGAAGCTAGCATTGCAAGGAGCCTGAGTCATCATTAGATTGCAAATATCATATCAAACAATCAAAGTCGAATGACGCTTCATATTTGCCAAGCTCAAAACTCAAGAAGCAAAAATCAATGACACCCACCACAAATTTCAAGCCTTCATTTTCCTAACTTCAATGCAATTAGTGATGGGTGTCACCAATCCATCCTTTAGTCATTGACGCCATAGTCTCTTGTATGCGTTCTAATTCAGCTCTATTTCGGGGTGCTCTTTAATACCATACATTTCTTCCATTATCTTTTTATAAAACTCTAATGGAGGCATATTCATTTCAGCCCTCCTTTCATCCACTTTATCAACTTCTGAGATTGGCATGAAAGTGACTTTACCATTTTTAATATCTGCTTGTGTGCCGTACAGTTGCTTTTGCCCCCTATGTATAAGTACGCGATCGGTCAATAATGCGACTTCTTGTCCTGATACGCCTTCATTATTTAAATATGCTCTCTTTAAGATTGGAAGCATTCTTTCTTGAAACTCAGTATCTGACGAGTGCTGTATTATAAGAAATGCTGCTCCAACCCCCTCCTTTCCGACCTCAGCATGTGTTAGCCATTGTCGTTTGCTTAATATTGCTTTGAGTTTTTCAGTATTCTGATGATCAACTGATGATAATTTAGCATGAAGCTCTTTTGGAGCTTTATCCCAACCGGCATCTCCTAACTGTTTTCGTACAGCCTGATCCTGTTTTGCCATTTCAATGAGTTGAGCTTGCAATGGCAAATTTATCTCAGCTGAAACAAAACAAGGAAGAAAGTAGAGTAAAAAAAGTAACCGCATTTTCAAATTCCATTTAAGCATATAACAACCTACTAGTGTAAATTCTGAATATCTCACTTATCCACAAGAGATAAAATCGCAATCATCAAGAAAATTTTATTTAATAATTTTAGCAAGCTACCAGTCAAACATAGTTACCAAATCGCTCAAATCGCTGACACCCACCACTTAATTTGCACCTTCCTAACAAAAATCACTGACACCCACCACAAGTTTCAAGCCTTCATTTTCCTAACGTCAATGCAATTAGTGATGGGTATCACCAATCCATCCTTAATACATTTTGCATAGTGGTATCAACCTTAGCCGAGTTCTTTATTTGATTCAATCGTTTACTCTAAACGTCACTGTCATTTTTTTACTGTGTTTTATGAGGCTATAAGGCTGGTCTCTGTGGCTTTTTGAGGTTTAAAATGAGCTACACTTCTTAGTGTATTATTTTTTGCAACTTTTCTAGATTATGCACCAAGCAATACAACTTCCATTGCGCATTCACTTTCCCTTGCCCTCGTAATGTGAGTTTATTCATTCCTTTATTCACTATGATGTTGCCGAACACAGGTTCGATACACCTAAGTCGCTTGCTGTATTATCGCCGCCTCTAATTTAGTAGTGGTAACGACACGAAATTATCGTTATCGCTTGATCATCAACTGCATAAACAAGCCTGTTAGTGTCATCAATACGACGAGACCAAAAACCAGATAAACTCTCTTTCAACGGCTCTGGTTTACCGATGCCCTCAAATGGGGAGCACTTAACACCATTGATGAGTTTGTTGATGCGCTTGAGTGTTTTCTTGTCTTGAGTTTGCCAATACAGATAGTCATCCCAAGCGTCATCAGTCCACGACAGTAAACGTTGACTACTACTCATCAATTAACTCTCGTGCTGTTGTTTTACCAGCACGGTACTGTGCAATCGAACGATTTAAGTGTTCAGCGTTTTGAGGAGAGCGTAGTAAGTGGACAGTCTCCATAAGGCTATTGTAGTAATCTAAAGACATAACCACAGCATCCTCAGAGTCACGACGTGTAATGACTGTTGTATCTGCGTCATTAACTACACCGTCTAGAACAGCTTTAAGACCATTTCTAGCTTCAGTAAAAGATACAATTCTCATAAGAACCTCTACATGTACATTTAATGGAACAAGTATAGTCTTCACCATTCTACTTGTACAGTAAATTGAGCATGTAATATTGATAAGGTAACCAACACTCCGCTCACCGGAACTTTGGGAGCGGAGTAAGTGAAATTTCCGAGTGTGGTGGCTTGTTACATTACGTCATCATCAGCATTCAAAGCCATCTTTAAGAAGCTAGGCATTCTTGGATCTGTGAATTAAAAGAACCACCAAATCGCTGACACCAACCTCTAATTATAGTGGTAGGTGTCACTTATTTTCATTTGCTTTAGACCTTTTATTAGCTGCCCTATGCGCTGGCTTACTTCGTACTCTTCTGGCGTTTGCATCGCCTCACTATCCTTTTATATTAAACTATCAATTAGTACTGAACCTGTTATTACTAAAGTTACAGTGTAGCTCTAACTTGTAGCGGCGCATTTCGTCGCGCGATAAACCCTACATAAAGTAAAGCGATGCAGAGAAAAATTGGGATTGCCTTGAGGTATTCGAAATAATCATAAAGGAATCTCAGCTCCCAAAATATCTTTGCTGTTTCCTCACTAACCCCCAAGCGCTCCAAATTTCGAATAAAGTTTTCCATTAGAGCCAAAAAATCGATAAGTGCTAACGTCATTGCCAAAAGATAAATTGGGGCCTCTATACCATTCTTTTCGAATACAGATGCAGATCTTCCCTGAGTTAAAAATACACTAATCGTCATTCTATGTTTAAGTAAAAACAGTAACATGAGACTAAGAGTTAACTGCAGTCCAAAAGCATAAATATTCTCGATATAATAGCTTTCAACAGCAGGGAAAATAATGAACTTCAAGAGATATGCGACAGCGACCTCAAGTGCATAAATAAAAAGGAAAATGCCTGTGATAGTTTGACTATTCTTATCTTTGTAACAGCAAAAAAACAAAAATAATAGAAGGAGGAATACGATAGATTCGAAAATAAGAAAATACCCAGCAATAGATCCCAAGATAAGCGTAAGAATACTGCCTTTGTCCTTCATATTGTCTGGATATAGTCGTGAGAGCGCTTCGGTATCATCCAAAATATCAGCGAGTTTAACTCTGCAGAGATCGGCAAACTTCATTAACGTACCAAGCTTAAAAGAGCTAACACCATTAAGGTAGTTGTCTAGCGTTCGCATGCCAATCCCGAGGTGGCGGCATATATCTTCTCGTGACATCCCGCGTTTATGCTTTAGACCTTTTATTAGTAGCCCTATGCGCTGGCTTACTTCGTACTCTTCTGGCGTTTGCATCGCCTCGCTATCCTTCTATTTCCGTGATTTACTTATCGACTTATTACTACGCACTTTGGGGCTGCTGCGTATTTCTTTTCCGTGCGAGTATTCCTGCATAGAGGAGTACTAAACTGAGTAATAATGGTACGGCCTTAAGATACCTAAAGTAATCGTAAAAAAAGGTTAACTCCCAGAATATTTTAGCTTTCTCCTCGTCGATTCCTAATCGTTCCAGATTACGAATAAAGTTCTCCATTAACGCCAAAAAGTCTATAGCAACTAGCAGCGTAGCCAAAAAGTAGAGAGGAGTTTCAATAAGGCTTTTTTCGAAAACAGCTGCCGATTTTCCGCGAGTAACCAATACCGAGAACATCAACCTGTACTTGAGCAGAAAGAATAGTAACAGACTTAATGATAGGTGTAGCGAATATGCGTATACATTCTGCATATAATAGTTTTCAGCTGCTGGAAAAGCGACATAGTTTAGCCAGTAGCCACCAATATTAGTTAGCACGTAGACCACAACAAAAATAGCAACTATGCATTGATTATTTTTATCTTTATGTGAGTAGCAAAGCAGTAAAATTAGTAAAACTAAGAAAACGGATTCAAAGAGCATAACGGAAGCAAGAGAACCCAAAAGCAATGTTAGAATACTGCCCTTGTCCTTCATATTGTCTGGATATAGTCGCGAGAGCGCTTCGGTATCATCCAAAATATCAGCAAGCTTGACTCTACAGAGGTCAGCAAACTTCATTAACGTACCAAGCTTAAAAGAGCTAACGCCGTTAAGGTAGTTGTCTAGCGTTCGCATGCCAATCCCGAGGTGGCGACATATATCTTCTCGCGACATCCCGCGTTTATGCTTTAGACCTTTTATTAGCAGTCCTATGCGCTGGCTTACTTGGTACTCTTCTGGCGTTTGCATCGCCCGCCATCTCCTATTTCCGTGATTTATTTATCGACTTATTACTACGCACTTTGGGGCTGCTGCATATTGCTTTTCCGTGCAAGTACCCCTGCATAGAGAAGTGCTATACTAAGCAACATCAGCGGGGCTTTAAGGTATTCATAATAATCATAGAAGAAGGTCAACTCCCAGAATATTTTTACCTTCTCTTCATCCATTCCTAATCGATCTAAATTGCGAATAAAATTCTCTATTAGCGCACAAAAATCAACAACTGCTAGGATCAGAGCAAGGAAGTAAAGTGGAGCTTCAACAAGACTCTTCTCAAATACTTCGGAAGACCTTCCTCGCGTGATAAGCACCGCAAATTTCATTCTATATTTAATTAAAAAGAGCAGAAATAAACTTAGTGCCAAGTTTATTGAAAAAGCGTATACATTTTGAATGAAGTTATTAGCAGCTGTGGGGAAAACAAAGTATTTAAGCCAGTAACCAAATGCATTACTTAATGCATAGATCATTACAAAAATTGCGACCATACATTGATTGTTTTTGTCTTTGTATGAATAGCAAAGCAACATAATTAGCAAAAACAAAGTGATTGACTCAAAAAGCATTGCCGTTGCAAGAGAGCCAAAAAGCAATGTAAGAATACTGCCTTTGTCCTTCATATTGTCTGGATATAGTCGTGAGAGCGCTTCGGTATCATCTAAAATATCGGCAAGCTTGACTCTGCAGAGATCGGCAAACTTCATTAACGTGCCAAGCTTAAAAGAACTAACACCATTAAGGTAGTTGTCTAGCGTTCGCATGCCAATCCCGAGGTGGCGACATATATCTTCTCGAGACATCCCGCGTTTATGCTTTAGACCTTTTATTAGCAACCCTATGCGCTGGCTTACTTCGTACTCTTCTGGCGTTTGCATCGCCCCACATTCCCCTTTAAAAAAACCACAAAATTAACCCAAACATTACATTTTGTTTAATATAAAGACAAGTAAATGTTCAGGGCAGTTTGTGATTAAGCGGTTCATATATTAGGATTGAGAGAAGCGAACAATATTGAATCGAAATTACAAACAAGGAAAATTAAAAATTCTTGTTCTTAAATAGTAAATTTCATCTCAGTTACAAATACTAAAACGCAGTATCACGACAAATGAGGATACTGCGCTTGCTTGGGTTTAAGGTTGGCTTTGGATTGGTTGTCTTCTAGTCCGGACAATCAATCCAACGTATAAAAGTGCAACGCACAAGAAAATAGGTACTGCTTTGAGGTATTCAAAGTAATCATAAAAGAAAGTCCACTCCCAGAAAATCTTCGCCGTTTCCTCGTTTACGCCGATATGCTCAAGGTTACGGATAAAGTTTTCTAACAAAGCCATAAGGTCTACAAACACAAGAAACAAAACCAGTAAATAAAGTGGACCTTCAGCATAATTTTTCTCAAATACAGAAGCTGATTTGCCGCGTGTGAGTAATACAGCAACTGTCATTCTATGCTTGAGTAGAAAAAGCAAGATTAAACTCAATGATAGATTTATCAAGAAAGCATAAATGTTCTGATAAAACACATTCGGTTCTGCTGGTTTAATTACTGCATCTAACACATACATGGCAACTGAAGTTATTACAAACACGAAGGCAAAACAAAGCGTAAGCATCTGACTGTTATGATCATTTTTAGACATAAAAACTAAAATAATCAGAGCTATGGGTACTGCTAGCTCTATCAAAGAGGTATTAATAAAAGTAATCGATAGTGCTGCTGCAATACTCGTTAACAAAGCTAAATTAAACAAACTTTTCATGCACCTACCTCACTTTCAGGGTTTTCAGTTGCCTGTGGCTTGGCACCATCCCCTTTACCGTAACCCGTGCCACCATAGATTTGCTCACAAACCGAGCGACAAAGAGTTTTATATGTGGGCTTCTTTTGACTCGTTGGCAACATCAGGCTATATAAACTTTTCAAGATACACCTCAACAATTCGACTTTTCTTGTGATGAGGCTTCTCGTCGATCTCCTAGCCCCTCTCCAGTGGTCATGCCTACGCCACCAGCAACTTGCTTACACAATGAGTGACTAAGGGCTATTTTTATTAGTTTTTTCTGTGCAGCCTTCATTGTTCTTTTCCTCACTATTTTCTCCATACAAGCCAGAGAGCTTATCTGTATCTTCTAAAATATCTGATAACTTTACTTTACAGATTTCAGCAAACCGAAGCAATGTCCCAAGCTTAAAGGAGCTAGAGCCATTTAAATAGTTATCCAGGGTCCTGTCACCCACACCTAAACGCCGGCTAACCTCTTCTCGGGTCATCCCTTTTTTGCGCTTTAGTCCCCGTATCAGTCGGCTGATACGTTGGCTTACCTCGTATTCTTCTGGCGTCTGCATCGCCCCACCATATCTCTCAATCACCCCAACCAAGTTAACCAAAAGTTTACATCTAGTTAAATATAAAGACAAGTAGATGACAGTACTATTTTTAGGTGCACACTCGCAAAACAACCCAAAATAGAAACAAACTTATCACTATATTTGAATTTTTGGTATCAATTGATTCAAGCAACCCTCGCTAAACCTGCTTATTTGTTGTTTTGCAGACCATTAAAATCAATAATTAAAAAACACACAAACTTCTCTATTTTTATGTGAAAATCTTCACATTATTGTGTAGGCGCAGCATTTGCTTTATTTAAAACCTGCTTACGACGCGCTGTTATTCCTGCGTATAAAACAAACATGCAGAGCAGATAAGGCACGGCCTTGATATAAGCAAAGTAATTATAAATAAAGGCTAGCTCCCAAAATGGTTTGGCAACTTCTTCACTTATTCCTAAACGCTCTAGGTTACGGATAAAGTTTTCCATCAATGCCGCAAAATCAATCAAAGCTAACGTACATGCGAGTGCATAAAGCGGCGCATCTACTTGGTTCTTCTCAAAAATGCTGGCTGAATTCCCTTTGGTAAACCACGCACCTAAGAACATTCTGTATTTGATCATTAGCGCCAGCAGTAAACTCAGTAAAAGTTGAGTTGCAAAAGCATAGATATTTTCAATGTAATAGCTTTCAATAGCTGGGAAGACGACATAATTCAACCAGTATGCAACAACGATTTCTAACGAAAAAGCAAATATAAAAATTGCAACAATGCTTTGGCTATTCTTGTCATTACGCGCATAAAACAATAACAAAATAAGAAAAGCAAATAAGGTAAATTCAAGCACCATAACGCCGACAAAATAGCCCGTAAATAACAAAAAGATATTGCCTTTGTCTTTAATATTCTCAGGATACAAGCGCTTCAGCGCGTCGGTATCATCCAAAATATCAGCCAGTTTTACCTTGCAAAGATCCGCAAACTTTAACAATGTCCCAAGTTTAAATGAGCTCACCCCGTTTAGGTAATTATCTAACGTGCGCGAGCCTATACCTAAACGTTTACAGACATCTTCTCGGGTCATACCTCTGGTACGCTTTAACCCAAGTATTAACCTACCTATCCGCTGGCTTACCTCATATTCCTCTGGCGTTTGCATCTGTCCACCATTGTTTTACGTTAGCTCCCTTGAAATTAACCCAAACATTACATTTAGTTAAATATAAAGACAAGCTTCTCTCGATAAATTGCAATGAAAAAACAATAAAACACTCAATACTTCACCAACTTTACGTAATTTGAAACATTTTCATCGTTTTTCACGCTTAACCGTTCTTTAAAGCCAAACCTTATTGAGGGTATGCCCCTCATAGCCCTGAGTAATCCGCAGCCGGCGTTTTAAAAAGATCGCTGGGTAAACCAGCTCCTACGGGGTGGTGTGGAGTCCGTATAAGGTGCTTTGTGTAGCGGTTGGTGCCTTATAAAGATCGCTGGGTGAACCAGCTCCTACGCGAGGTGTATCGCTGGGTAAACCAGCTCCTACGCGGAGGTGTATCGCTGGGTAAACCAGCTCCTACGCGGAGGTGTATCGCTGAGTAAACCAGCTCCTACGCGAGGTGTATCGCTGGGTAAAACAGCTCCTACGCGGAGGTGTATCGTTGGGTAAACTTGCTCCTACGCGGAGGTGTATCGCTGGGCAAACCAGCTCCTACGCGAGGTGTATCGCTGGGTAAACCAGCTCCTACATGGAGGTGTATCGCTGGGTAAACCAGCTGCAATATTAAAAGGTGATTGTTATGCTTTACAAAAAAGTACAACTGTTCTATTTTAATAAAAGTACAAGTGTTCTTTTTTAGAGGTCAGGATGAAATTCAGCTACTTTAACGACAAAGACGGCTCGCTTATTACCAAGATAAGTCGGGGTGTTACAGGGCTTATGTGCACGCTTGCGCCACCTATTACTTCGAGGTTAGGTCAGGTACTACTGATGAGTCCGCATGGTAAGCGTCAATATCAGTTTAAAAATAAAAAACCCAATGGTGAGTTCAATATTCTTACCTCGCTTGGTCGCGTTCATGTAAACGTGTTTGGCCTTGGTCCGAAGACCGTTGTGTTAAGTCATGGTTGGGCCGATAACAGCAGTTGCTTTGATACTTTGATCCCTGAACTCGTAGCAGCGGGATTTTGCGTTGTGGCGATTGATCATGTTGGTCATGGACAATCTCATGGTAAGCAAGCCCATTTGCTGGCTTTTGTTGAAGCACTGGATACCCTGATTGAGAAGCTAGAAGCCGATCGCCATGATATCGTGGCTTTGGTGGGGCATTCTATGGGCGCTGTGGCGCTGATGAACTTACCGGATTATCGCCTAGAAAATCGTGTGGTTATAAATGTTGCAACTCCCGTGCAGTTTTTTGAGCTGATGTTTGAGCGCGTTGCGCGAGCGGGTATTTCTGAAAAAATGCTGCACCAAGTGTTAGGCGCTATCACTACAAGATATGGCACGCATTGGCATTTGATCCGAGATAAATTCCACGACGGTGTACTTAAGTTTAAGCCGACATTTATTCACGATACCGAGGACCGATTTGCGCCATTTGAACACGTAGAGTCGCTTATCGCTGCCACTCCTGAGCGTTTAATCCAAACCTCAGGCCTTGGACATCGCCGCATTTTAGGCGATACTGGCGTTATTCAACGTATTACTCAAAGAATAACTGCATAAGTGATGAATAAAGGCGAGAGAACGAGACAAACCATTTTAGAGCAAGGTATGCGCTTTAGTAGCCAATATGGCTTAATAGAAGTCACTATTGGTTCTATGGCAAAGCTTTGTGGCTTGTCTCGCAGCGGGCTTATCTCGCATTTTGACAGTAAAGAAGATATGCAGTTGGCGATCCTCGATTACTGTGAAGATCAATTTATGCTGCATGTCGTCGCACCGGCACGACACCAAGATCCCCTAGTGCAACTCAAAATGCTCTTTTCTATTTGGGCAGACTGGACTCGTGAACTATTTAATGAGCCACATTCAACTTGCCCGTTTATCAAAGCGTTGGTTGAATTTAATTGCCATACAGACAGCCCTATTCATACCAAAGTTACCGAGCAACATAACCGATTATTTAGCTATATTAAGCATAAAATTGTGCAAGGGATAGAAAGCGGTATTTTTCATCCTGAGCTTGATGCGCAGTGCGCGGCGTACGAGCTATACAACTTGTATCTAGGCCATGCGATAGCGAAAAATACGGTACTAACAGAACATGCCAGCGAGTTGTTTAAACGTAATATTGAGCACTTACTCGAAAGTTACCAAGCTGATCCAAAAACACGGAGCGTATCTGCATGATTGAAATAATCTCTACCCCAACCCGCGATATTGTTGAGCAGCTTACTGAGCTATACATCGCGACCTTTTCAGCGCCACCACGCAATGAAGAAATAGATCAAGCAGCCATTCGCTTGCTTATGGAAAAGGAAATCGAAGAAGGCGAAGTACGTGTTATTTTTGATGACTCAACACAGCAACTTATAGGCAGTTTGTCGCTAGTGCCAATCGCGCATTTTAAAGATAAAGCGCGCTTTGATCTTACGTCAGGCCTATACATTTCGAACTTTATGGTTGATGCGAATATTCGCGGCAAAGGAATTGGCAAGCAATTACTACAAGACACCTTAGCCGCTACTCGCCAACCTATCCACACTCGTTGTCGAGTAGATGCCTTAGCAGTGAATCATTTATTTCAGCGCCATGGCTTTAAATTGGTTGCTAATTACACAACAATTATGAATAACTCGGTTGCGGCGCGTAATATCTACACCTATCAAGCTGAATAATCTGCGGATAATCCTTGGATTGTCATTGTTGATTAATACATTCACTCTTATACTTTGCCAAAGAGTCGTCGTGTAGAGTAATGAGATGCTGAGGTTTTTTTTCGATTGAACACGGTGTAATTTCCGAAATGGAACCAAGCGCCGACACCCCGATTGAAATAGCAATCAAAAACGCCCATTGGATAGATACTATTAATCCCACGGAGGAGGAGCGAGTTGCTCTGGCAAACACGCTAAATATTACCCTTCCTGGTGCGGATGACGTAGAGGAAATCGAAGCCTCTTCGCGCTGTTTTATCGACAGCGAAGGTCTGCATGTACACGCTTTGTTTATGTCTCCCAATGACGGGCGTTTTAATACGGTAACCGTGGCCTGCTTATTACAAAAAAACTGCTTATTAACCATTCGTGATGACGAGCTTGCGGATTTTAGGTTGCTGCGACTGCGTGCGCGTAAAGGGCAAGTGGCGTGCGATAACCCAAAACAGCTGTTAGTGACTTTGTTCGACCAAAAAGTCGAAAACCATGCGGACATGCTTGAGGATATGCACCACCAGCTTGAAAAGCTCAGTGCCTATGTGCTTGAGGAAGAAGACTCAGATCTAGAAGAAGCTGTTAGTCGTATTTCAAGGCTAGAAGATGCCAACGGTAAAGTGCGCTTATGTTTGATGGATACGCAGCGCAATATCTCGTTTTTAATGCGTCATGTGGGGGTGCAATCTGAGGAGCGAGAAACGCTACGGGAAGTCACACGAGATATCGAAACCCTAATGTCGCACTGCGCCTTTCTCTTCGATAAAGTGAATTTTTTGATGGACTCTACGCAGGGTTTTATCAATATCGAACAAAACCAAATTATTAAAACCTTCTCCATTGCCTCTGTCGTATTTTTGCCACCCACTGTGGTTGCCAGTGTGTATGGGATGAATTTTAATAATATGCCAGAGCTAAACTGGGCTTGGGGCTATCCTTTTGCCATTGCTATTATGCTGCTCTCTGGTTTTGCGCCTTATTTATTCTTTAAACACAAAGGTTGGCTGTAAACTTTGGTTAATCTAGAGGTGTAGCTTCATTTCAAGCAGGCAAGGTGTAAATCCCGCTTTTTCATAAGCGCGAATTGCTGCGGCATTACTACTGTATACATCAAGGTAGAAGTCGTTGATGTTTTGGGTTTTACACCAAGCGATTAAGTGCTCCATGATCGCTTGATTCAAACCTTTACCACGATGCTCAGGTGCTACATACATAAACCCAAGATAACCATGCTGCGTGTGCTGTAGCTGCTGTTTAGATGCTCTTATCTGCACATACCCTGTTGCCACTATTTGCTCTGATACTTCACCAACAACCACTAACGTATTCGAACAAGTGAGTAATTTTTCAAAATCGTAGTATTTGGCGTCTTGTGATTTGATTGTTGAGTTATACGGACGCTCCGCTTCGATCACTTGCTGTTCTAAACCTAGAAGTGTAGTTAAGTCGTTGATGGTGGCTGGTCTAATTATCATATTTTTTCCTTAAAAAAAGCCACCTTAGCTTAACTAAGGTGGCAAAGCCACTATCTACAGTGTTAAAAATTGTCAGGGACTACATGAGGTTAAGTGTTAATGGTCGTGAGATTCCTCTGCAGTAATACCAAGCCATACTAGTTTTTCTGGTACGTAATCTAGCTCAAATGTGTCTACCAGTTTGGCTTCTTCTAAATCAAACTTTTTAATTTGTTTTGCGATTGGGTCGCTCACATATACCGCTTGCTCTGAATGAGAAAATGTAATTTGGAAGCCGTGACCTTCTGGCATCGTAGTTAAATCAGCATCACTTACTTGTACTTCACCTGCAGCTTCAAAATGGTGTTCACCATCATGCTCATGACCGGCAAAAATGCTGAGTTTACCTGCGGTATCCATCACCACAACATGCTCACCCGCAAAGCTAAATCCAAAACTCGCAATGCGATAGTTATCACTTACTTGCCATTCAAGCTTCTCGATATGGCCGTGCTCTGGGTCAACCATCAGCACATCATTACCTGCTGATGCGATAAATTGCTCTGCATCATGGTGGCCTTTGAGGGTGCCAATTCGCTGCCCGTCAGCAAAGTAATCTGGATTAGCTAGTTTTACTGCACTAAAGCTTTCGCCTTGCTGAGTGATAACCGCAACACCATCACCACAACCAAATGCCACTGCTTCTTCATTTTGTGCGCTGCCGTGAAGTGCTGGACAGCTTACGTTAAATACCTGCTCTTGATGAAAATGGTCACCATGCGCATGATACAAACCAATTTGCGAGGGTAGAGAAGTTTCGGTTTGAGGGTCTCTGATCGTGCTAATTAGAAATTCGCCTCGAGCTTGCGCCGCACCGTGCATGTAAGTGTCGTAATGTAATGCAGCGACTTCGCTTTGCTCGCCGCTAATATGCGCTTCACTAAACATCGCGGCACTGGCATTTTGTTGGCTGTCTTTGTCGCCATCTGAGAACACAGCAATACCAGACTCACCGACAGTCACGTGTGTTGGCTTCACTGATTCTAAATGGAACGAAGCAAGTGCAGGCGACTCTTCGTGAGTATGGTGATGGTCGCCATGCTCCTCTTCATATAAACCACCGTCAATAAACTCCACTAAACCTTGGTCACGTTGTACCAAGACAGCAAAGCGGTGATTTTCAGAGCTATATACATATTTTGGATAGTGTGTAACGCCAATCGAGTCGATAAGTGATTTATCCGCCGTTGAGTACACATTCACAACGTTACTTTCTGCGCTAGTGACTAACAGGCGACCATTTGCGTCTGTGATCGCATCTCCATGATCATGATCATCATGACCATCGTCATCATTGCCATTATCTTGTGCTGGCGGGTCTACTTTTACAATTGTGTGCTCAGTACCACCACATGCAGAAAGAAGAATTGCGGAAATGGCAACTGCCAAAAGTTTACCTTTTAATACCATGAGAGAGATCCTATTTTTATTTATGTTATACCATAACTTTAAATATGTTATCTTATAACAAAACTAAAAACAACACCTCGACTAATCACCTATTGACTATTTTGCGCGCAAACCCAATAGTGAAGTATGAAATCCACTTGGCATTACCAGACAAAAGGCACTCTCAAGATAACAAATGCCTTGATGTAACACTCCGGCTATATAAAAAGGACTACTTAATGGACTATTTGGTTGCTATCACTTTATTTGCTATTGCGTCTTCCGTAACGCCCGGGCCAAACAATATTATGGTAATGACGTCTGGCGTTAATTTTGGCTTACAGAGAAGCATCCCCCTGTTAAGCGGTATTTGTGTTGGCTTTTCGATCATGCTGTTGCTGGTCGGCTTGGGTTTTGCACAGCTTTTTGAGCTATTTCCTAGTTTGCACTTTATTTTAAAGTGCATTGGCGTCATTTACCTTTTATATCTTGCCTACCTTGTCGCGATGTCTTCACCCACGACTGATGCAGACTCAACCCCTCAACCTTTTTCGTTTTTAAAAGGCGCGTTATTTCAGTGGGTAAACGCAAAAGCATGGATTGTCGCTATAGGTGCTATTTCAACTTATACCTCCGCTGACGCAGATTTTATGAGTCAAAACTTGATGATCACCATTGTCTTTCTGTTGGTGTCATTTCCTTGTGTTGGGATCTGGTTGGTGTTTGGTTCATCGCTGAAACATGTATTAAAAAATGAGCAAAGTCGTAGATGGTTTAATTTTGTGATGGCTGCATTACTTGTGCTTTCAGTAATGCCAATTGTGCTGGAGATCTTTGCAGGATAATACCCTGCAAAGATTACCGTGTTATTGTTACTTGTTGTCCGCTTTTTACCGACGGGCGATCACCCACACTGCATGCACAATTCCTGGTATATAACCCAACAATGTCAGCAAAATATTTAACCAAAAAGCCCCGCCAAGACCGACTTGTAAAAATACACCAAGTGGTGGAAGCAGAATTGCAATGATGATCCTCAATAAATCCATTGTTCTCTCCTAAAAGTTATAGACGCTTTCATCCTGCATGGGTTATGCCAACTCAAAGGAATGCCTTTTGCATTAACCCAATAACAGTATAGGAGATAAAAAATGCCAGATTGGATTAATCTTGATTTAGCACTCATTTGGTATCACTTTTACCAAATTGTTTTTGCGTTTTTACTTACATTACCTTTAGCTATTAATAGAGAAAGTCGCTCTGATAGCGCGGGGCTTAGAACATTCCCATTAGTCGCTATTTCCTGTTGTGCTTTTATTTTAACAAGTATGGATGTATTTGAGTCACATGAAGCACAAGCGAGAGTCATGTACGGTGTCATTACTGGAATTGGTTTTATTGGTGGCGGTTCAATTGTGAAAAACGATAATTCCACACATGGCACAGCAACCGCTGCAGGTATCTGGTTAACCGGGGCAATAGGGATCTCTAGTGCATACCAGCGATATGAAATCGCAATTGTATTAAGCGCGGTGGGCTTTATGGTATTTCGCTTACTTGAGCCTTATAAAAAGCCTTCCAGCTCCCAATAAGTTTACATTGAACCTTTAGTCCGCTTGCTCGTCACTTGACGTTTGAGCTCTAGCTTTTCACCAAAAAAGTATTCGTAAACGATAACTGAAGTAAAATAGAAGAATCCGAACACACTGATATCAATTAGCAATTTGCCAAAATCGAAAGGCTCTTCAAAAAGTAAATATTCAAAATCAGTGATGTAAAAGACTAATTTAGTTAAAAAAAGTGCGGGTAAAAGAGAAATGATAAATTTCAAATTAATGTCCTTTTAATTTGCGTGACCTACAATCCATAATGAAGTCTAACTGATTTATTCAGAGATTGCACGCAGTATACAATTTATTTCGATAATTTACAAAGAGTTACTATGTAAGCCCCATATTAGCTGAGCGAGCGCCCAGCTAATATGAACATATCAAAATTTAATGATAGTGGAAACCGCTTCCTCGTTTGCCGTTTCAATAGACATTTTCAGCTCACGATTTTGCCAATCAATGTCTATCAAGCCGTAGTTACTTCCCGATTTATTAATCAAATGGCGGTTAGATGTTGTCAACTTTGCGATATCTTTGCTAACTACGCCAACTCGTCCCGTTGGGATATTAGCACCAGCTGGCGCACAGTTGCCCCATTCACCCTCAATACCTTTTTGGTTATCATCCACTTGGGTATAACACCAAGGCTTATCATTGTCTCGCGTGATACAACCTTGATAGGTAATGCCTGCATATTTGAACGGTAGCTGACATGCTTTGGCAAAATTGCCATCCCCTTTGTCGTCTGCGTAAATAGGTAATCTTAATGGATTTTCAATATGATAAGGCCAGTTTTGACCAAAACCCGATGCCGTCACTTCGTAGACGTTAACTGCTTGACCATATGTGCTGCTTGCGGGAATAGTCTTTTGCAAAAGCTCTCCCCAATGTTGATCGCCAGACAAAAACACAACGGCTTTAGTCTTACCTTCGTTCACTGATTTCTGTACTAACCTAAGCAAACGTTCCCTTTGTGCTGGCATTTCAGCCCAAGACTCATAACTAGTACCAGACATATTTGTTTCTTCTAATGACGCGATGGCAGCATTAAATGTTTTGCCGTCTCCATAAGCACAGTAGTTAGTTTTACTTCTGCCTTGATGCAGCGGAGGCAGTACTTGAATGCCGCTTGCAATGAGCTTGATTTCTGATGGCTTTTGTAACTCTTGCTCAAGCCATTGCCACTGCGCCTCTCCCAATATAGTGCTACTTTCCCCCTCACACGTTCCGTAACTTGAGAAGGTTGGAGAGCGGAAGTAACGGGCATCTAATGTGATCACATGCGTGGTTTCGCCCGATCCCCCCAACATTTTTGCTTCATAAATACCAGCTTGACCATTCAGTCTTGGATCTGTTTTATCGACATCAAAGTGACGCAAATATTCTTTTTGTGCGTTTACTCTCTCTGGATAATGTTTGCCTTCATTGTTCCAACCAAAATCATGGTCATCCCAAGTCGCCATCACAGGGATCTTAGCCTCTAAAAACTTGCGATATTCACTATTATTCTTTTTATCATCATACTTCTGGCGCATCACCGCCATATCAGTGGTATCTGCGTAGATATTGTCCCCTAACCAAAGAAACAGATCCGGTTGTTGGCCAATTAACTTAGCGAGCGCTTCTGGCATATCTCCTTTGGTTTTGAAACATGAACCTAACGCAACTCTATCTAATCGTTTACTTTGTAGGGGTTGAGTGTGAGCTAAAAGCGTTGGCGGCGCTTCTGGTTGACATTCTTCCCAACCGCCCTCTTCGACATAACACCAAGGTGCGGTGTGATTTCGGGTTGTACAGCCATAAAACTTTTCACCTTGATACTCAGATGGCGTTTTACACGCTTTTCCGGTTACTGTTTTGAATTCTGGGATGGTTTCTGTTCTGACATGACCCCATGTTGCGCCTTCGATGCTTTGTTTTAAATAGCACCACTGGGAACCTGAATTATTTTTATCCGTTGTCCCTTGATACTGTGCGGCTAGATAGTTAAAGGTGGATTTACAAGACTCGTAGTGAACTTCAGGTTCTGCACTAGCGACGCTGCTCATGAGCATCAACACGGCTGGCGTGAGAGTATAAGTTTTCATCGTTTCCTCGGTATTTGAATGTTGGCATCCTTGCTAGTTTTCCTTGCGGGAACGGAGTCTAATCCGGCAATGTTAAATTTTAGTTTAATATTTATTTCAAGTTCACATTTACTTCCGCATTCATGAAATAATACGAAAGTGGCTCAATAAATGAGCCATAACGAGGCCTTATGGCAAGTGATTGATAAGCCAATCAATAAATACTTGGATCCGAGCTCTTTTTGGTGAATAGGGATCAAATAACACATAGCGTTGCCATACCACAGGGTGAGGGGTATCAAAAAGCTGCACAATAAGGCCAGCTTGTTGAAAGTCTAAAAATAGCTCTCTGGAGACGATTGCAACACCTTGGCCTTTAAGCGCTGCACTCAATGCCATGTCATTAGAAGAGACTCGAGTGTGTGGGCCTTTGGCACAAATACTTGAACCGCATATCCCCTGAGACTCAAACCATTGCTCCCAGCTTACTTTATCATCGTCGTGGTGAATAAGATTACACCTTGCTAAATCATTCGGAGACTTAATTTGCAGCGATTCTTTGTAGCTTGGTGAACAAACAGGATAGTTACTATCTTCCCCAAGATATAACTGCTCAAGTCCGGCGGGGCAGGCTAACTCTCGCTTGGTAGAAAACCGGATCGCGATATCAATATGATTTAAACGAATATCTTCAAAGCGATTAGAGCCAAGCACGCGAATTTGGATGTCGTCATGAGACTCGTAAAACGAGCACAGGTTAGGCATTAGCCATAAAGAGCAAAAAGACTGGGTTGACGTGATAGTCAAGCTACCAGCCAATTCTTGTGTTTGAATTTGGTTCAATCCCCCAATAATGCGCTTAAACGCACTTTGAGTAGACATTAACAACACTTCGCCGGCTTCAGTTAAGTGCATATTGCGGCCTTTTCTTACAAAAAGCTTAACTGCAAGTGCATTTTCTAATTGCCGCATTTGTTGGCTTACTGCCGCTTGCGTAATGTTCAATTCGAGTGCAGCTTGAGTGTAACTTTGGAGCCGAGCTGCACTCTCAAAACAGCGTAATGCACTTAAGTGCCTTAACCTCTTATCCATAAGCTCAACTTATATTAATTGTAATTAACTATCGTTGGTATCCTGCCATATTTTGACCCAAGATACAGTCATAAATTACTTAACCTAAACGCAGTTTATTCACTACTACGACAGGAGCAACAATGAATTATTGTAAACCAAAGCCAAAGTCACAGTTATTACACTGGTTAACTATAATCGGGGCCTATCTGAAGTTAGAACACATAGTGAAACATAAGTAGTTTCAATATGTGGGAACATTCCTTATCCAGACCTCAGGTTAATTAAGTACGGTGGAGTCTGTTACAATTTTTGTTACACAAAAAGTCGGCTAATCCACCTCTTCAATTTATTGATATTACTTAATATTTAAAATATTAGCCCGATAGTAAACCTTTACCCCCACTCTTTTTGCAACAAGTTTTGTTAAAGTAAAAGGAACATTGCGCTAACTATCTATGCTTTTATCACACCAAGTGACAACATACAGAGCATTGATTCGCAAGATAAATCAACAATAACAAAATGAATAAAGGATTTTTATGCTATCTAGGTCTTTAATATGCAGTGCTATTTTGCTGTCTATCAGCGCTTCAGCTCAGGCCCAACCAAATGCTGAACTTCATCGTCTAGCCACCGTGGCTAAACCTATAGAGCAAGCGGTCACATTTAACTTAGACCCTTCTAAAGAGCGTTTTTCAGGACACACGACTATAAAACTTGAGGTGCTCAAAGCCACCCAATTTATTGAGCTCAACGGATTAGACTATGCGATAGATACCGCTGAACTAGTCGGAAAAACGTCGTGTGAGCTCAGAGATAAAATGCTCGAAACCGGTAAAGTGAGATTGAGTTGCGAAAAAACACTGCAACCCGGTCGCTACACGCTTACTATCGACTATACCGCCCCCTTCAACCGTAATAGCGTCGGTCTCTACAAAACCATAGACAACGGCGTGCCTTACTTATTTACACAGTTTCAGATGAGTGATGCAAGAAGAGCAATGCCTACATTTGATGAGCCTGAGTATAAAATCCCATTTCAGCTCACTATTACAGCCCCAGACGATCAAAAAGTATTCGCCAACACGCCTGTTTTAGAGACCAAAAAGTCGAATGGCATGACCACCCATTACTTCGACAAGACGCCGCCTCTTCCTTCTTACTTAGTCGCCTTATCCGTTGGTCCGTTCGAAGTACTTGATGTTAAAGGGATGTCGGTTCCGGGTAACATTATTACCCCACAAAAGAAATCAAATCTTGCCGCTTATTCCATCGAAAACACGCCAAAGATACTCAAAGCACTTGAAGACTATTTTGACTTACCCTATGTCTATAAAAAACTAGACCAAGTTGCAGTCCCTGAATTTCCGTTCGGCGCAATGGAGAATGCAGGCCTGGTGACTTATCGTGAGGATATACTACTTATTGACCCTGCAACGTCAACACAACAAGCTCAAACCTCACATGTGAATGTTATCGCTCACGAACTTGCACACCAATGGTATGGCAACCTAGTTACGATGAAATGGTGGAATGACCTGTGGTTAAACGAGGCGTTTGCCACTTGGATGGCTGCAAAGATCACCCAGCAGCTATTTCCTGAGCTAGAAACAAATTTATCCCTATCTCAACACAATGCAATGCCCTATGATGCTCAAGCAACTACCTCACCGATCCGTAAACCGGTTATTACAGAGTCTGATGTAACAGACGGCTTGGGTCTTGCGTACAGCAAAGGTAGCGCGGTACTTTACATGGTTGAGCAGTGGCTTGGGGAAGAGGTATTTAAGCAAGGCATGCGCAATTATATCCGTAAATTTGCTTATAAGAATGCAGAAGCCAAAGATCTATGGAATGAGCTGGGTAAAGTATCTAATAAAGATGTAGCGACAGTGCTAGACTCATTTGTATCACAAGCTTCATTTCCACTTTTGACGATTAAGTTAGATGGCCAGAATGCCACCGTATCGCAACAACGTTTTGTAATAAAAGGACAAGAAGCAGCAGCACAAACTTGGCATATCCCCATCACACTGCGCTATGGTAGAGGTGACAAAACAGCCACTAAGACAATACTTTTAGACTCCAAGGCGCAACAGATTAAATTAGACTTTGAGCCTGAGTGGATCTTACCAAACGACAACGCGACAGGTTATTATCGCTGGGATCTTTCTGAGTCTCAACTCGCAAGCCTAATATCACATGCCCCAAACAAGCTAAATGAGCGGGAGAGATTAGACTTACTAAGCAATGTTGACGCGCTGATGGAGTCTGGAAAAATAAACGCCAATGCGTTGATGTTAACGCTCAGTGAGTTTATTAACGACACTCATCCCAAAGTAGCAAAGGCCGCTCTTACTCAATTACTATCACAACATAAACAGTATGAAGACGATTCAAATAAGTTACTTTGGAAGAAACTTTATACCACTTATGTTGAGCCTGCGTTTTCTCGATATGGACTTGAGGCAAATGCAAATGAACCAGCTGCCACATCGGAAATACGTGCAGCATTGGTCAGAGCACTGGCTTTCGAGACAAAGCATCAAACCATTATTAAGCATGCAAAAAAGCAAGCGAGTTTATATTTAACGTCACCTGATAAAGTTGACCCCTACTTGGCTAGAAGCTTCCTGCAAATTGCCGCTTACTACGGTGATGCTGAGCTGTTGAAGTCATACAAAAAAGTATTTGAAACCACCAATAACCCAACTCAACGTACTAATCTATTGCTTGCAATGGGTTATTTTGGTCCACAAGAACTGCAACAACAAGTACTAGATTATGCGCTAAGCGAGCATGTAACGGCCTCCGACTTTAATTATATATTAAGCGGGAATGGTAAAGGCGATGAGCGAAAAGCGCTTTATCAAAAGTGGTTTTATCAGCACTTTGAGCGCTTAAAGGAACGCTTCCCTCCTTTTGCAAAGCCACAGCTACCTTTTTACCTATTTACGTATTGTGACGCGGATGCATTAAAACAAGCTCAGCAGTTTTTTGAACCGATGCAAAAAGAAGTAGAAGGTTTAAGTAAATCACTTAAGCAGCTGGAACTGGCAACAAATACCTGCATCATGCAAAAGCAAAGAGAGCTAGCTTCAGTCAATCAATTTTTGAATAATCTGTAAAAGACTCCAACCAGTTGTGGCGCTTTTGGCTTTTGCCGAGCGCCACTATTTTTTAGGATAAATATGTTACGCCCACTTTTATTATTATTATGTCTGCCATTCGTTTTGGCCGCTGAAACCGTAATTGATCCAGCTCGTGATAGAGCAATTCCAGTAGAAACTCATTTGCCAACCGACACCAACCCCTGTTCAAAAGCGGCACCTTGTCCTGTTGCACTGCTAAGCGCCGGCTATGGTGTCTCACATACTGACTATCAATTTTTGGTCAAGACGCTAAACCGAGCTGGATATTTGGTTATTACTGTAGGCCATGAGCTTGCAACGATCCTCCTCTTTCCGTCGAGGGGAACTTATACGAAACACGCGCAGAAAACTGGCAACGAGGCGCTGATACGCTGGTGTTTATTCACGATTACTTTAAGCCAAAGTTCACCACCTTTGATTTTGAGCATATCCTCTTAATTGGCCATTCTAATGGCGGCGACATTTCAGCATGGTTAATCAATCACGGGGCTAAATTTGTAAACCAAATCATTACGCTAGATCATCGCAGAGTGCCATTACCGAGAAGCCTTGATGTAAAGGTATTGTCGATACGAGCAAGTGACTTTCCAGCGGACAAAGGGGTGTTGCCAAGTCGTACTGAAAAGCACAAATATCAGGATTGTGTTGTCACGATAGCGAGCGCAAAACACAATGACATGACTGACGAAGGTCCGAGCTGGCTAACCGACAAAATAGCACAAATTTTGGCTGATCATTTGGCTGGTATACCTTGCTTAGAGAATGAAAAAGCAAATGACCAATAGTCTAGTCGCGAAATGCAGAAAGGGAAGCGGGTAAATCTCACACCCCTTTCTGTTTATGTGTTCTGCTTGAGCTGAGCTTTATTTAATTTCAGCCACAGGCATTGATAGCGGTTTTACACACATAAAATATGCCCAAGCAATCAATATGATTTGCAGTGGTGCTCTAATTAGCAAATAAACTGGTCCCCACTGATGTCCTCCCAGGCCAACGCTGTTGAGCGCGGCATACACATTTGCGGGAAAAAACAGCATAAAAATGGCAATTGCCGCTTTTGCTGCAGGTAATTGGTATTTTGGTATAAATAACAGAATCGCTACTACGAGTTCGATGACACCAGTGAAGTACACCAAAGGAAGCCTATACGGCATCCAACTAGGTAACATTTCTACCATCCCTTGTGCTTTTACGATATGGCCAATAAAAAAGAACATAAATGCGATACCGAGACCCCAACAGGCAAGCGTTGCTGCCTCTACCTGTACGTCTCTTATCTTTGAATAGATAACACCGAACAATAACGGGCCGCAAAGTAACAGTATAATGATGATTGGTGTAACCATAGTTTATGCCTTATCCCCTAACATTGTTAGCGGCTAAAAAGCCATCTAATTACGCCAATCATGTCACGTGATGTTCCTAAAAACAATAAAGGTCAGCAGGCCCTAGATTTTGCTGACCTTTAGCTCACCACTTTCATCAACTCCGCTTTAGTCTTGCCGATATCGAACTGCTCAACCATCTCTCGCAATTCATTGGCTTTACTCAACAATGACAGCCCCGATGCATTCGTCATCTCTACCAAGGTATTGTTTTGCTGAGTAATACCGTCAATTTGTTTAATCGCTAGATTAATTTGCTCAATACCACTCGATTGCGTATTGCAAGCCTCAGCGATCGTTTGCACTTGCGATGCAAGCCCATATACACTTTCCACAATGGTTTTTAGCGTTTCACCGGATTCTGAAGCCAGCTTAGACCCTTGCTTCACTTTGACGTTACTGCTTCCCAACAGCTCAGAGATATCCTTTGAGGCACTTGCACTACGCAGCGCTAAATTTCTTACTTCTGAGGCAACGACCGCAAAACCTTTTCCTTTTTCTCCCGCTCGTGCAGCTTCAACAGAGGCGTTCAGTGCTAATAAGTTAGTTTGAAATGCAATGGAATCAATAACCTCAATGACTGTGAGTATTTCTTTGGCACTCTTACTAATCTCGGTCATTGCCTCAATCGTTGACTCAACAACCTTTCCACCTTGCTGTGCTTGCTGGTTAACTTCTATAGCCAACTGATTAGCAGATTGCGCATTATTGGCGTTTGAGTGCACGGTTTCGGTGATTTCACCGACTGATACTCGTGTTTCTTCAATAGATGCGGCTTGAGAAGAGGACCGCTCACTTAACTCTTCAATACCTGTGGTGATCTGCTGTACCGAGACAGTGATGGATTCCGCCATGGCCAGCAGCTTTTGCATCATATTGGCTAAGTTGCCAACGCTGGTATTCACAGATTGTTTCAACAGCGCAAAATCACCTGCATAGCTTTTTTCAACTTGGCGAGTTAAATTGCCTTGAGATAGCCCATCCATCACATTCATGCACTCCTTAAGCGGCGCTTCTATCGAGTCCAGCGTTTCATTCATGGCTGTGATTATACTGGCGTATGCGCCGTGGTGTTTACTGGCATCAGCTCTATGTTGTAAGTCTCCCTCACTGGCCGCTTCAGCAAGCTTTTCGGCATCGGTTAGCATCAATTTTATCGCACCAACACAAGCGAAGAGGCTTTGATAGATGCTATCAAATTCTCCTTTATAACCATCATTCGTGAAGGCGGGTAACTCTCCTTTTGCGATACTTTCTAGATATCCGCTTGTAAGTGCAACGGGTTTAGAGACCGCGTCAAGTGTTTCATTAACACCACGAATGATTTTTCGAAATTCACCTTGGTGTTTAGCCTCATCCGCCCGAGTAGAAAGCCTCCCCTCTCCTGCGGCGGCAACTAAACTGTAAGTATCTTCAATAAGTAACGAAAGCGAAGACGTGGCACGTTGTAAGGCCATATGTATTTGCGCAAATTCGCCCTTAAACTCACCGTTAATCTGCTCAGGAATTTCTCCTTTTGAAAGCGAAGTAAGATATTGTTTTGTTTGACTAATAGGTTGCTCAACAGCATCAAGTAGTTTGTTAAGTCCGCTGGCTATTAATTTCATGGAGCCAACGTATCCCTCAAGGTTTAGACGTTCACTTAGTTTGCCATCGGAAGCTGATTTAATGAGCTGTTCAACCTGTTGCTCCGCACGCCTTGTCTGACTTAAATCCTTAAATTCAAATACCGTACCTAACACCCTACCATTTTGATCGGAGACCGGGTTGGCGGTAGCCGCAATGATTATGTCACCTACGCACCACTCCCACTCTAACTGGCGTACTAATTGACCCGAGGCTTGGTGTAGTGCTTTAGAGCTGTGAAGTAAAGCTTCGGGAATTGGATGATTAACAATTTCAGTAGGCACGCTTAGCGCAGTGCGGTAACGATCAAATAGAGACTCACATTGTGCGTTTACGTAGATCACTTGATTACTGTCATCACATAAAAGCACGGGCGCGGCCACGTTATTTAGCGCATAACGGATCCGTAAGTTTTCTTTTGCTTGTAGCTCTAGCTTTTGGGTCGCATCAAGTAAGCTAGTTTGCATTTGCCGTAGATTTGTCAGTAAGTTACCTATTTCATCGTCACTGTGTACAACGACTTTGTTGTCTAATCGACCACTCGCAATTGCCTTTGCCACATCAGATGCACGGCGGATTGGACGAGTGATTAAATGCTGCATATACCAAGTCAGTAATCCTAAAGTCACAAGCGCAACAACGATGAGTCCTAGGGTACTAAAAAAGATAAGTTGGTTTTTTGTTGCGACAATTTCACTCGTTCTCGTGTCTACTAACGCGTTAATTTGCTCATTAATTTCAAGTAGGTACACACTTGCTTGGCGGTCTATTCCACTCACTGAAGCATCAGCAAGGTTAATATCAAAGCCTGAACTTTTGAATAGATCCACCGCTTCACGATATTTTTGTCCTAAGGTGAGGTGCTCTTTTTGATATTCACGCAACTTATTTTCTAGGGTAGGTGGTAACGTATAGGCTGAAACAATTGAACTGAGTTGTTTTTGTACCTCAGCTTCTTTGGTTTCAAATCTTGACCAATATTTATTTAGCTGGGCAGGATCTCTTCCTCTAATGAGTACATTTTTCCACTCTTGTACTTGGGTTTTGAAATCATCGAGCACTATGTTTATTTGCTCGCGAGCAGCCAATTCATTGTCTATCATGCTGTCATACTGTTCCGCTACGCGTTTCATCACCAAAACAGTAACCATCGCCCCGATGAGCATTACCACTAAACCCGCTGTTACCGCAGAAATAAGTTTTGCCTTTACACTTTTCATTCTGAGTATCCCTAATTATGAAAAGATTGTTACATAAAGATAGAACAGGAATAGTGGTGCCACAAATCAATGCACTATTAAGGATGAAAAACCGTTATTGCACTTTGATTTACAATGTAAAACTTATGACATTCGTCATCATCACAGAGTCACAAATATCTGCTAGGATAGGTTCGCAAGAGAATAAAGGAATAATACCTGCAGAGCAGGTTTTTAGCGGAGTAAGTAGATGTCGGCGTTTTTTCGCTATCCGACGGCTTGGTTAGTAACAACCATTTTCACTTGGTTAGCCGTTGCAATACCAAGTTTGGTTTATGCTCAGCAAAAAGCACAATGGCTGCCTTGGGTACAGCATATCGGTGTTTTGATCCTCGTGCTTTTATGTATCAATGAATCCGAAAAATACTATGGCTACAAGGTTAGATATTCGATGCTGTTTGTATTGGCGCTTTTGATCCAGTCAATTAACCTTACCTCCCCCGCCGCAATTCATCTCATTTACAATGTAAAACTCGTTGGGATCCTTGCTTTTTATGTTCCTTTGAGCTTTGCGCTTGGATATATCCTAGTTACCTCTTGCTTGTATGTTGCGTCGCAATACTTTTTTTGGGGACATGGCTTTGAATATCTCAACGCAGTGTTATTTGCCTGTTTTCAGTTATTTGCGTACGTGGTGTGTAAAAGAATGCAAAAGGAACAAGAAGCCAAAGAAGCGCTACAACTCGCCCACAGTCAGCTATCTGCAACGCAGTCTCTGCTAAGCCAAAGTATTGCTAAACAAGAGCGGCTTCAATTAGCACGAGAGTTACATGACGACGTTGGACATCAAATAACCAGTCTGATTGTAAATTTAGATGTCGCAAGACGAACTGCAGCGGCACCATTGACCGAGCTATTAGATAGCTGCTATTTGCAAGCTAAAGACACCCTAAAATGTATTCGCGATTTAGTCAGCGACAAGCGTAGCAACGAGCATATCGATCTCCATGATGCTTTGCTGAGGCTTACTGAATCTATCCCTCGTCTTAACATTGAACTCGACTATGAACATCACCCATTACTCGAGAAACTAAGTTATGCCAATTGCATTCTAAAATGCTGCCAAGAGGCCATCACTAATACCTTGAAGCACGCCAAGGCGGATAAAATGCAAGTACGAGTGTATTGTCAACAAGGATTAAAAGTACAAATAAGCGATAACGGCATTACCTTAAATAGTATTCGATTTGGAAATGGTCTGGCTGGTATGCAGGAGCGGATCCAAGAACTCGGCGGCAGTCTTGATGTGTCAACTCATCAAGGCGTAACATTAACTATCCATTTTGGGACGACAAATGGCTAAAATATCAGTTTACCTAGTCGATGATCAGGCGCTTGTGCGCCAAGGTATGCAAGCACTGCTTTCGCTGAGTGGTGACATTATTTGTTCTGGAAGCTGTGGCAGCGGCAGTGAGTTCATTCAACAGGTTCAATCAAACCAAATTACAGCTGACATTGTGCTTTTAGATATGCGAATGCCTGAGCTAGATGGTGTCGATGTGCTCACCGAGCTTTTGCCTTTGGCTATAAACTTTAAAGTCATTATCCTCACTACCTTCAACGATACTGCAAAGCTAAAATTAGCCCTAGAACTTGGTGCTAAAGGCTGCCTTCTTAAGGACGTGGACTTAGAAGAGTTAATTGATGCCGTTCGACAAGTCCATCAAGGTGAACTCATCATCCAAGACGAGCTTGCTGAGACCCTACTAAAACCTGACCCCACTTTAGATAAGCTCACCACACGAGAAAAGGATATTTTAAAACTAATCGCGAAAGGATATTCCAATAAGGAAATCGCCAATACGTTATATAAAGCGGAAGGTACCATCCGTAACTCGGTTTCTTGCTTGCTCGCAAAACTGCAAGTACGAGACAGAACGCAAGCAACATTAAAAGCTAAAGCGCTCGGCTTCGGAGATTGATATTGCTACACTGCCATATCGCCATTTTTGGAGCCGTTTTTGAACAACCCAAATTTACCACTAGTTTATCACGCTAATTACTCATTCAATTTTGATCCAAAACACCGCTTCGTGATGAGTAAATTTGCGCGTCTATACCAAGAAGTAGATGCATTAAGGCTCATTCATAACAATGTTTATAGCCCAGAGCCCGGCAACCCATCGCCACTTGAAAGCGTGCACTGCGAGCAATATATTTGGGACTTATGGCGTAATCAACTCGACGCTAAAATGATGCGCCGTATAGGTCTACCTTGGTCAGAGCAGCTTATGGCACGTACTTTTACTGCGCCTCTTGGAACGCTAAAAACTGCAGAGCTTGCGCTTCAACACGGTATTGCATGCCATTTAGCCGGTGGCACGCACCACGCACATTATGATTTTGGCTCTGGTTTTTGCATGGTAAACGATCTCGCCTTTACGACCACACATCTGCTCGACAATAATCAGATCACCAATGCCTTAATCTTTGACTTGGATGTTCATCAAGGTGACGGCACCGCCGCCATGTTGAAGCACAACCCGTATGTTTATACCTGCTCAATCCACTGTGAGAAAAACTTCCCATTCCGTAAACATGCTAGCGATTTAGATATTGGCTTAGAAATAGGGATCAGTGACACACACTACCTCGAAATTGTTGCACATACGCTTGAGTCATTATTGATTGACCTAAATCCAGATATCGTGCTGTACGACGCTGGTGTCGATGTTTGGCAAGGTGATAACTTAGGTAAATTAGATATCTCATGGCTTGGCATTGCGAAACGAGATGCACTGGTGCTGACGTTATGTCAAAAGCATGGTGTCCCTGTCGCAACCGTGATTGGTGGCGGATACGATAAAGATCACCAAAGATTAGCAAAGCGCCACGCGATTGTGGTGCAGCAAGCTGCAAAACTTTAAAAAATGATGATCTTTTTATTTTGCTCATTCGTTTATCATTATGAAGGGTTTGATTGGTGTAACACCTTTAGTTAATTTCCCCTTCACCATGGCACTGATTAGGCGCACCGTGTGGTGCGCTTTTCTCTTTACTCTCCTAAAAAACACTTTCACAAATATTTAAAAAACATTTAGTTTACATGAACGGTGCACTCTGTTAACGTACCCACTTCGCTAACTAAAACAAGGAATTAGTATGAAAACCAAACTTGCGATTATCGCTTCATTATTCGCGGCGAACTCAGCGTACGCTACTGTGGAGTTGTATTCAGGTGCAAATAACTGTGCTTTAGACAGTAAACTGGAGGCTGCTGCTTTCACTAAACATGCAAATGCGGTTGGTAACTTAGAAGCGTTAACACAAAAACACAGCGAACAAGCGGGTGCCACGGGAAATGGCTACTTTATTTTCAATCCTGCCTACTTAAGAACAGAGCGTTACTTCAACTGTAGTGTGCCGCTAAATGCTAATATAGGCCAATTTACGCTAACCGTTCATGGAACAACTAAAGGACTAACTGGTACTAATGCCTTTTGTTTGGTTTCAAAAATTCGTAAAGTGAGCGACGGCGGTATCGATAAATGGTTCAAGTTTAGAGAGACAGGTAAAGGTTTCTATTGGACTGATATATCTGATCCAAACGTAACAGAAGAGCAATTTGTTAGCCATACCACCACTTTAGACAATAACTACGAAAGTGGCGCTGTTTTGGACCTCAAGTGCAGAACAACGTGGGATAAAGGCAGCGTGGCAGTTGGTCAAATTGAGCTTAGCTACTAATATTGATTAGTACCCTATCACTATGGGCAACCTTTCCCTGAGGATTGCCCATTATGGCCCAACAAACTCTTGATTGTGCTTCGCCAGCGCACGCCTAATTCTCTCTATTAACATAGGTTCTGTATCCTTGCTAAATGCCATACAGCCACGCTGTTGTGTAGCTTTGGTTACTTCTATCAGAGGTACAACCTCATCATAATTGAGCCCGGCCGCCTTAAGTTCTTCACTCATGATATATTCCGTTGACATTACAAGATCTATCCGCCCTTTGAAAAAGAGTTTGTAAAAGCTTTTTGAATCTGCGGCAACAACCAAGTGCTCTCCCTGAGCGAAGCCATGTTGGATTAAGAAATCATAATAAAGATTTCCCTTCACAACTGCGGACGTGTACTGCTTGGCATCTTCCAATGAAGCAACTTGAATATCTTTACGCGTTTTCAGTTTGAAGAAATACACGCCTACAGGGCGGATCAAAGGGCATGCCCATTCGTAGTCAGCTTCACGCTCGGCAGTACGATAAATCGAATAAATCATTGTGTTTGGTCGCTCTTTGGCAATTTTCATCGCCCGTACCCAAGGGTAAACTTTTATCTCGTAGTCAACCTCGGCTTCTGCAAGCACCTCCCTCACCTTTTTTGTTGCTCTCCCAACAACCTCGCCTTTGTCATTGGTGAAGTTGTATGGCTTCCACTCTTCGGTCACCACCAGTAGCTCTTTTGCAGAGGCACTTAAACTCGTTAAAGAGAGTATAATCAGGCTATAAATCGCTAATTTTATTATATAAGCCAATATTTCTTCTCCGCTTTTTGCAATTCTACCTTAACTCATGCACCATATTAAAAATATAAAGTTTCTAGAACATCAATATGAAAAGCATAGTACTATTTATCCTACTCGTCGCTTGCAGTTTTACTAGCATGGCGAATGAACAAACAACGTCAAAAAAGCCGACAGAAAACCAACAACAACAGGCTTTGTCGCAATTACAAGAGCCCATGTATAGGCCCTTAATTGAGCGTTATATTCTTGATGAATTAAGAGCTGTCAGAGAAGATCAAATGCGCTTAAGAGCTGATATTGAAAAGAAAATCAGTCACTCTCAGCTAGATACTGCAGATCGCGCGATTACCTACACCACAGATACCATCAACAATGTGCTCTTTTTGATCACAGCGGCCGCGTCCATCTTAGTGGTTGTTGGTTGGACTTCTTTTAGAGATATTAAGAGTAAAGTAGAAGATATCGTTAGCCTGCGCGTTGGCACGATCACCGATGAATATGAAAAGCGCCTTCAGGTTATTGAAGAAAAATTACGCGAACGCTCTGAAGAAATCCTCAATAACCAGAAGAAAATATCCATAACGAATGAAGTACACTCTCTGTGGATGCGGGCAAATCTTGAGAGTGACATGAACTCTAAAATTGAGATCTACGATGAGATCCTAAATCGCAAACCTGAAGATGTAGAGGCAATTGCCTACAAAGCTGATGCTTTATTAGAGCTTGGTCAAACCAACACGGCAATTGCTTTGTGTAATCAAGCGCTAGAAATAGACAGTGACTATGGTTATGCCTATTGGCAACGAGCATGTGCTTACTCGATGCTTTACAAGCACGCAGATGCGATGGCCGACATCCGTATGGCTTTGGAATATGCGCCTAACTTAAAGAACGAGCTGCAACACGAGCCAGCGTTTGCGAGTCTTGCAGACAACCAAAGCTTTAACGAGCTGGTGAATAGTTAAGTTGTTTTAGCAGCTCGACTTGTAATTGAGAAATCGCGTCGAGCTGCTTTTTAGAGATAATCAACGGATTTTCAATTTGATGGATGGCGGCACCTTGTAAATTAAAGTGCTTTTTCAGCTCAGTCATCATCGTACTGTCGTAAAAAAGGGCAGCCAAAGAGCCATCTTCAAGCACTTGTGTTAAACCATACTCTAGGCGTTTATAAAGTTTAATATCTTCTTTGCGGACATAGAAGTACACCATTGAAGGATAGAGCAACAGGTTCTTTTCGCCATAAGTCACTTGCTTGTTATCGAACGCCTTGAGCTCAGGTACTACTTCAATGACACCTCGTGGAAAGATCTTACCGGCACTATTTGCGAGCACTCGATAACTTGCCAAGCCATCAACATATTTTTCTACCGTAAAACCTGCCTTTTCAAAAATATGAACATCAGGCCAATCCTGCCCTAAAACAACGTTGAACTTTTGTAGCTCTGATAACGATAAATGCACATTAAGCTTGCCGCTGTCAGCCACATTCATAGCCAGTACTCTTATACCAAAGCTGCCAAACGCTATGGGAATGGCCACAGGCTTTGCCTGAGTGTCTCTAGCGGCTGTTGAAACCGTCCAAAACACATCGACATTGTGCTTTAGCAATTCCTTAAATTGTCGTGATTGATTAATTGGTAAATCAATCGGCTCTATCCAATACTCGCCATAACGTTCGCGTGACTTATCCAATGCTAACCGCAAGACTGACAAAAAATATTGGTTCTGCGGCGTGCCATTTTCTTCTGCTGCGTCCACGACCCTAATGACCTTAGGCTCTGCAGACACAGTGTTCGCGGTTACCAGCAGCAACAAGCACAAGAGATAAATAACACGAACGTGCATAGATTCACCAATATTGCTCAACGGTGATCTGTCCAGGTTTGGCTCGCCTGTGGCGTTCATATCCCATACTCTGCAACTGAGCACTTAATTGTTTCACCATTTCGGGGTTACCACAGAGCATAAAATGGCTACTATCAGGAAACTGCTTATAGCCTAGGTGAGTTAATAATTGCTTATTTTCTATCAGTTCGGTGACACGGCCCTGACAACCGAGCTCTGGTTTTTGCCGTGTGACGAGCGGCACATAAGTAAAGCCGTCTCTTTGTTGTTGCAACTGCTCAAGCTCTTCACGGTAACACAAATCTGCATTTAGGCGTACACCATGAATAAGGATCACCCGCTTAACCTTCTGCCATACTTCACCTTCTCTGAGCATAGACAAAAATGGGCCAACCGCTGTACCTGTGCTTATCATCCAAAGCGTATCGCAAGGTGGTAGCTCATCTAGTGTAAAAAAACCGTTTGCATGGTAAGTTACATCGAGCTCATCACCGACTTGTAGCTGATGTAAAGGCACAGAAAGGTTTCCGTCGGGTACTTCGACTAACAATACTTCATGAATTGGTTCTGACGGCGGGTTTACAAAAGAATATGCTCGCGCGATGCGCTTTTCCCCTTGTTGCAAACTCAATTTAGTATATTGACCAGCCTTAAACGGTGCGATATCCGCTTCAAATTTGATACTAAATAATGTGGGCGTCCAATGTGTGATTTCGACGATTTCTCCTTTTACCCATTGCGACATTATTTCTCCAAAACTCACAAGCCGTATTTATTTAACGATAACATAACCATGGCAAAAAAATTGGCTTTGTCAAAGTTTCGGGCACCAGTGTTTTCCCAATTCAACAGGAAGCGGATCTCTGACGATGACCTGTGAAGTGACTTTCGGCAGCGACAGATTAAACTTGTCGATATGCGCATTCACCATGGACGCATATCCTGCATTCGCAGCGCCTAGCGAATAGGCTTTCATTGTTGTCGACACGGTTAAGGCTTGTTTGTTTTGCTCTAGCTGTTGTACCAGCTCCCTTAACCAACCAAGGTAAAGCTGATTATCTTCTATTAGGGCAGGTTCCGCTGCAATATTAGCAAGCGCTTTGCGATAGCTGGAGAAGTCTGAGTTAAGTACGTATATCCCAAGACTATTGATTGATACCTGCTTCACAGCTCTATAGTTTTCATCTTCTGCGTAATGGATCGCTGCATCAACAAAGTAGCTCAGCGCCTCATCGGTTTCGCCCATTGCAAATGTTGCATTGCCAAGCGCAGTTAACAGCCCTGCTTGCATAAAGCTTGGTAACATTTCTCTATCCACGCTTTTTAAGAGATTGTAGCCAATCGCGGGTTGTTCAAGGCGCGTGTACGCAATCGCGATGTTCACTTTAAGTGCAGACTTATGCTGGAAGCTGGCTGGAGCGTTCATTGCACATCGATAATGCCAGATAGCTTGTTCATTCTGGTTACGGCGACGATAGCCAACACCAATATTAGTCAGAATCTTCGCCCTGTCTTCGTCCGCCAAAGTCTTAAAGGGTGGTGCTTTAAGCGTATCTAGCGCTTTAATAAAAATGGCATTATTAAATGTACTGGCACTCGCTCTAATCGCAAGATAATGAAGTTGATATAAATCTTGAACTGGAAGATCCTCCCGAGCAATCGCGTTTTGGTATACCTTAAGCGCTTCATCTGGCGCGTTTTTAACCAGAGATTCAAATGCATCTAAGTCAACTTCGGCATTCGCCATCAACGCAAAAAAGCCCAGAGCAAGAATCGTCATCACCTAACACCAATACCTTATCATTAGAAAACTCTACCACCTTTGTGTACTTTAAACTAGTCGAAGGAATTTTGGATGGGCCAAGATCAAAAAAAAAGCCGCTTCAAGCGGCTTTTTTGGGTGTGATTCGCGTTGTTTTAGGCGTGTCTCCAAAACTCTGCGATTACGTTACCAAGGAACTTTTCAAATCGTATTAAATTGACTCTAGCGCAATTTTAACCATTTCATTGAACGTGCTTTGACGTTCTTCTGGTGGCGTTGCCTCACCAGTAATAACATGATCACTTACTGTGAATAGTGCCATCGCTTTTGCACCATATTCAGCCGCTACACCGTATAAACCAGCTGTTTCCATATCAACAGCCATTACGCCTAGCTTGTCTAATTCTCTATAAAATTCGCCATCGGCTTGATAGAAAGTATCTGTAGTGAAAACATTACCAACTTTTGCTTCAATACCTAAACGGCGAGCAGCGTTTACGCCATTTTCTAATAAACCAAAATCAGCAATTGCAGCGAAGTCATAGCCACGTACACGAGCACGATTCACATTTGAGTCTGTGCTTGCGCCTTGTGCAAAGATCACATCGCGGATCTTGATGTCTTGACTAATACCACCACATGTACCGATGCGGATCAGGTTCTTAACACCAAAGCTAACAATAAGCTCACGAGCGTAGATTGACATAGATGGAATACCCATGCCTGAACCCATAATGCTAACTGGCTTACCATTGTAAGTACCAGTAAAACCAAACATGTTGCGAACGTCAGTTACCTGACGAGCATCTTCCAAAAAGTTTTCTGCAATGTATTTTGCTCTTAGTGGATCGCCCGGCATTAATACCGTTTCTGCAAAATCACCTGGCTTTGCGCTAATGTGTGGAGTGCTCATATTGTTTCCTTTAGTTAGGCTTTTATCTCGGCCTTAAAGCCTTCACCGTACTGCGTTGCATCTAAATCAAACCACTGGGCAAGCGTTTGACCTATGTCAGCAAAACTTTGTCTTTCTCCTAACGGAGTATTGTTCATACCCGGTGTATACGCCAATACAGGCACGTACTCTCGCGTATGATCTGTGCCTTCTGCGGTTGGATCACAACCATGGTCGGCAGTCACTAAAAGCAAGTCATCAGCTTTTAGTTTGGCAATAATTTCAGGTAAAAATGCGTCAAACTCAGCAAGTGCTTCTGCATATCCCACTGCATTTCTGCGGTGACCAAACTTTTCATCGAAGTCGACTAAGTTGGTGAAGATAAGACTATGGTCTGGTGCTGTGTCCATCACTTCGCTTGTCTTTGCTAGCAGATTCAAAAGACCAGGCGCTTTGTGCTTTTGCGTGATCCCTTGATGCGCATAAATATCTGCAATTTTACCAATACTAATTACTTCGCCACCGTCATTGGCTAGCTTATCTAGCACAGTCGGCGAAGGCGGTAATACCGAATAGTCTCGGCGGTTACCAGTACGAATAAAGTCGGCACTTGAAGTGCCTATAAATGGCCGCGCAATCACTCGTCCTATATTCATTTCATCAAGCAGTGCCCGTGCGATTTCACATACTTGATAAAGCTTGTCAAGTCCGAACGATTGTTCATGAGCGGCTATTTGAAAGACGCTATCAACTGAGGTGTAGCAAATCGGCTTACCGCTTTGCATGTGTTCTTCACCCAGCTGTTCTAAAATCGTTGTGCCCGACGCGTAACAGTTACCCAAAATACCTGGGATGTCTGCACGTTTGCACAACTCATCTATAAATTCTTGTGGGAAGCATGGGTTAGTATTTGGGAAGTAACCCCACTCAAACAATACTGGCACCCCAGCCATTTCCCAGTGGCCAGACGGCGTGTCTTTACCACTCGATAATTCTTTTGCATATCCCCAAGCAGCACTTGGCTCTATGGTTTGCGCCACGGCGCAGGTTTCTTTACCTGCAGCTTCACATGCTGCAATAAGGCCTAGTTTAGAAAGATTAGGTAAGTCTAACGCTTGTCCTTTTTCTTCTTTATACGCCTGTAATAAATGAGCGAGAGTATTCGCGCCTACGTCACCAAACTTTTCTGCGTCCGGTGCTGCGCCAATGCCTAGGCTATCCGCCATTAAAATGATTGCTCTTGCCATAGATACCTCTCTATACTGCTCAGGCTGTTATTTATTCTTAAATACATGGTTACCTTAAGCGTTGGTTACTTTATGTTTGGTTAAAAAAATCGTACAGGACATAAGTCCGCTGTCATAAAATAGTCACAAAATTCACGAAAAGCTGCGATCTTGCTAATTTGGCTCTGTCGCCCTTAAGCGGACATAAGTCCTGTTTTGAGTCCGCTAAACCCGTTAAATTTGCTCATTAAGCGAGGCAAAAGAGATTAATCGTGTCTTTTTTGCTATTGTGATCTTCCAACATAAACAACTGCTGGGTGTGAACTTTAGTGACACGAACTATTATAGCCATAGCTGGCGCATCTGCGTCTGGTAAGTCTCTTTTTAGTCAAACGATCTACAACGAATTAGTGAATGAGCTTGCCTCAGGCACTATCGCGGTAATCGAAGAGGACGCCTATTATAAAGATCAATCGCATTTACCTATAGAGCATCGTACTCAAACGAATTATGATCATCCTGATGCGTTTGAACACGAGTTGTTACGCGAGCATTTAACTAAGCTTCGCCTAGGTGAATCCGTAGAGGTTCCTACCTACGATTACGGACAGCATACACGTAGTGATAAAACCCGAATAGTAAACCCTGCTAAGATACTAATCGTCGAGGGTATATTACTACTGAGCGATCCTGCATTAAGTGAAGAGTTTGATATCAAGGTGTTCATTGATACACCTTTGGATATTTGTTTGCTGCGTCGCATGCAAAGAGATATAGAGCACAGAGGAAGAAGTCTGTCATCTGTGGTAGAACAATATCAGGCGACGGTAAGACCGATGTTTTATCAGTTTATCGAGCCATCCAAGCATAATGCCGACTTGGTTGTGACCCGTGGCGGTATGAATCGCGTTGCGATTGATATTATTAAAAGTAAAATAAAATATTTGCTACAAGAATAACGGGAAATTGGCATGACAACAATTATGAGCTTAGTGGGCATGATGATGCTCCTAGGCGTAGCATTTGCGTGTTCGACAAATCGCAGTGCTATTAATAAGCGTACCGTAGGCGTTGCATTTTTACTGCAAGTCCTTATTGGTGGCTTTGTACTCTTTATTGAAGCGGGTAAAAATGTATTAGCTTCAATGTCTAGCGCGGTTGCCAAAGTGATTAGCTATGCTAATGACGGTATCGGTTTCTTGTTCGGGCCATTAGCCAAACAAGACTCGCTAGGGTTTATCTTTGCGATTCAGGTATTACCAGTGATCGTGTTCTTCTCAGCGCTCGTTGCTGTGTTGTATCACCTTGGTATTATGAACTGGATCATTAAAATTTTGGGTGGTGGCTTGCAAAAGTTACTACAAACGTCACGACCAGAGTCGCTTTCAGCTACGGCAAATATTTTTGTCGGCCAAACGGAAGCCCCTTTGATCGTAAAACCGTTTATTCCAAAAATGACGCAATCAGAGTTGTTTGCAGTTATGGTGGGCGGTTTGGCGACGGTGGCAGGCTCTGTTATGGCGGGCTATGTGGCGATTGGTGTTGAGCTTAAATACCTCATTGCCGCGAGCTTTATGGCAGCTCCTGGTGGTTTCTTAATGGCAAAAATGATTGTACCAGAAACCGAGAAGCCACACGAAAACCTATCTGATGTAGATAGTGGTGATGATAAACCAGTAAACGTAATTGATGCGGCAGCATCTGGTGCATCAAGCGGTATGCACTTGGCACTGAACGTAGGTGCAATGCTACTTGCGTTTGTGGCACTTATTGCGCTACTAAACGGTTTACTAGGCAGTATTGGTGGAATTTTTGATTACCCGACACTGACGCTACAAGAAATTTTAGGCTACGTCTTTGCCCCTGTTGCTTGGCTACTTGGGGTACCTTGGTCGGAAGCCGTGACGGCAGGTAGTTTTATCGGCCAAAAATTGGTAGTTAACGAGTTTGTTGCCTACCTAGATTATATGAATTATCGCGATACGTTGAGCACGCACACTCAAGCGATTGTCACATTTGCTTTATGTGGATTTGCTAACTTATCGTCGATTGCCATCTTACTAGGCGGACTTGGTGGTATGGCCCCAAGTCGTAGAAAGGATATCGCTCGCCTAGGGCTCAGAGCAGTGTTAGCAGGGTCTATGGCTAACCTCATGAGTGCAGCAATTGCAGGTTTCTTCCTCTCGCTAGCTTAGAAACTTATTGAGATAAGCCGCAGTTGCAAAACAATTGGTTGGTTGCTTTAAGGGGTTAAAGTGACCACACTAACTTGAACGATACTTCACCAAAGGGCCTTTTAGGCCCTTTTATCGTTTCTGAGAAACGCTTTTTTGACAGCACCATGTTGAGGGGCCGTCACTTCTCACCTACAGCTCCTTCATCGCTTTTGGTGGGAATATCTTTTCTTGTAACCCAGTTACTAAACTGACCCCAAGCAAAACTAAACTACTGCCAAGGATTGTGTTAGCACCGATTTGCTCTTGTAAAAAGAGATGCCCCCATAAAATCCCAAACACAGGAATTAAAAAGGTAACAGATAAAGCAGACGCCGCGCCGAGATCTTCGACTAACTTAAAATAGAGAATATAGGCAACGCCCGTACATAATATGCCAAGTCCAACTACCGCACTTATCACTGTAGAGTCAGGCGTTTCTCTCATTGGCATAAACCAAATAAAAGGCAATACCAATAGCGCAGAGCCCCATAAGTTCCCATGGGCATGATTGAATGCGCTCATTTTTGGTGCCGTTTTGGTGTAATGAGAGGCCACCGCATAGCTCAGAGTCGCACACAGGGTTGCAATAATAGGTAACCATGCACCCTCGTCCAATACAGTGCTATCCAACCCGACTAGTGTGATAACACCTGCAATCCCAAATCCACATCCTAGCCACACCGACTTTTGAGTCGGCACTTTTAACCAAAACACACTGATTAACACCCCCCAAAATGGTGCGGTTGAATTTAAAATTGAGAGCATGGAAGCATCAAGCGTTTGCACGGCATAAGCGAATAACATAAAAGGTAACGCTGAGTTAAACAGTCCGAGGATTAAAAAGTGCTTTTTGTACTGCCAAAAATGTAAATTACGCTTTAATACTAAAGCAACCGCGGCGAGCGTTAACGCACCAAATAAGACTCGAAATTCAATGAGTACAGCAGGACCAAGGACACCGGCAGCCACCTTCATAAATAAAAATGAGCCACCCCAAATTGCGGCAAGTAACACTAAACCAAGAAACCCTTTCACTCCATACTCCAAGGTTAATATTAATGGAGCTTTACCTTACGCCGATATATAAATACAGCACAAGCCATTTTTGGTACTGTCATTAGGATGTGTTTAACTTTCTTTGAGAAAGAGGGAAAGGCTAAAACTTAAGGTATAGAATGAGACTCGCTTTTTACGCAATGATAGTCGCTTTGCTTATCCTCACAGGATGTAGCAAAAGGCAGACTCTAGAGCCAACAGAGCAAATACAATTGACTCAGTTGCCGGTTAGTCTCGCCCAACTTTCAAGTGACGCGGCGCTAACCTTATTACTCATTGACGATCATTTGCTACAAATATGGGATAACCAAAGCCAACAGTTGATTAAACAAATTGAAGGAAGTAAATACCAACTTACTTTTCGCGATGCTTTAATAGCGCCGAGCAAGCGCAGTATTATCAGTATTTCAGACACCCAACTTAACATCTGGCAATTACACTCAAACGAAGTTGTCAGTTATCCATTACCTGAACTTGACTCATTCATTCGCGTTACCAAGGCTCTGTGGTCCAGTGACGAGCAGTTTATCGCCCTTGGCTACAATGACGGCAGCATACTACTTTTGAGTTTAGATGAGCAGATCATCACCAGAATAAACCTTCATGAAAGTAACATTACACATTTGATTTTTAACCGGAGTTTAACCTCGCTCTACTCAGCTTCTTTAGACGGCCACGCTAAAAAGCTTGAGTTAACTAGTAAAGAAGTCACTGTAGATTATGAGCTGCCTCATCGTATTACCAGTTTGGCATTATCACAAAATGAAAACTGGCTGTTCGTATCAGACGCCCTGCAAGACCAAAAATTCATTGATACGCGTACAGGTCAAGCAGTGTTATCTCTATCCTATCCTCAGCGCTTCAAGTTTTTTCGTAGTGCGCAATTCGTCGCTGACGACAAATTTCTGCTAACCACCTCTTCCAAGGAATATATATCGTTATGGGAATTAACGTCGGGAAAAGAGATTGTCAGTTGGCCAATTGCACAACTGAATTTGGGCAGCACCGTTTATGATGTACACATCTCCGATAGCAATATGCTCACGACGATAAGTTCAGATGGAGTACTAGAAAAGTGGGCCTTAACACCTATATTGTTTGATTATTAGAGACAAAAAAAGGTAGCATTCATCGATATTAAAAAATAATAAATACATCTATGGATCACGCAAATTTTGACAATCAATCGCACTGTTTAAATTGTCACACTCAACTTGTTGGCGAGTACTGCTCAGGTTGCGGACAGAAAAAAGCCTCAAGACTGACCTTTAAACACTTACGCATTTTGCTTCAAAGCGCACTGCTTGAACTCGAATCCCCTTTTTTTAAGTTGCTTTTTGGATTATTACTTAGACCTTTTAAGACTATTCTTGGATATTTGAATGGGCAGAGAAGCCGCTTTGGTAATCCCTTCAAGTTTAGTTTTATTCTACTCACCGTGATCGTGCTTGCCTCACATCTACTTGAAATCAGTTTCATATCCAGCAGTCAACTTTTGGAATCGAAAGATCAGCTCAAATGGCAATCTGAAATCGCACTTTATGAGGCAACTCATGTTTATCGCGTCTTTATCCTGGCATTTTTACTCGGATTAGCCTCTAAGCTAGTGTATCGCTCTGTGCCCTACACAATGCTGGAGTACGCTATAGGACACCTACTCATTCTAACCTTAAGCGTCCTGCTATTCTCAATTCCACTACTGCTTGGTATCTTCGGCGAGCAGCTTTACGCAATTTTTTCGCTCTTATTTTCTGGTTTGTACAGCATAATACTTAACTATAAAATGGCGGAACATGAGTTGGTAAAGTGGAGAAATTGGGGTAAGGCAGTCCTAGCCTATGCAATAGGCTCGTCACTATTTTCTTTTATTCTCACATTTTTATTTGGCGTATACAGTGGTTTTACTCACAAAATTTGATCTGTATGTGAGTTATTTAGCTAGGGCTAGACAAGCCTGAGTTTGTCTAGCCCTAGCCATTAATGTTACTGTTTTAGCTGTGCTTTTGCAGCCTCAACCTTTTCAAAATCAAGACCTAATTCGTTAACTGCTTCTTTGATCAATGCAGGATTTTGCATTACCAAGCCCATCAACTGTTGAAGCTTTTCGGGTGGAATTCCTAGTTGCTGAATAGTCGCCATCGCCATCATTGGATTTTCAGTCAGCTGGGTAAATACCGCTTGGATCTGTTCATCCGAAATATTGTGCTCTTTAAGTAATGCAATGATTGGGTTCATCTTGTTTCCTAACTATTTTTTACTAATCGTGCGGCGTAAAAACCGTCAAATTCTGAATTTACTCCTGGAAGTAAACGTAGTGAGTCTTCTAACTGCCAATTGGGGTTATTTGCCAAAAAGCGTTCAACCTGCTGCTCATTTTCAGAAGGAAGAATTGAACAAGTTGCATACACCAGTTTGCCGCCCACCTTACACATTTGACTGTAACGCGCTAGAATATCGGTTTGCAAAGCAATAAGTGTGTCTAAATTTTGCGAATTCAAGTGCCACTTTGCATCTGGATTCCGCTTTAATACACCAAGACCAGAGCACGGCACATCCAATAGCACGCGATCAAACTTCTCTTTTTGGCGCTTAATGGTTTTATTGTTTTGAATAACGCGCGTTTCAGCAACATGCACACCAGCACGTTTCGCTCGTTGTTTCAGCGTTTCAAGCTTATGTTCATGGATGTCCATAGACAACAAGCGACCTTTATTCTCCATTAGCGCCGCTATATGTAAGCTCTTGCCACCAGCGCCTGCACAGGCATCAACCACTTTATGACCGGGCTGTATTTCTAAAAAAGGCACGATTTGCTGAGAACCAGCATCTTGCATTTCAAACCAACCCGCCTGAAACGCTTGAGAGCGAAACAGATGGCTATTGGACTCAACTTTTAGCGCGACATGAGAATCAAGCGCAACCTGTGAAACCTTGATCCCTTCTTTTGCCAGAGACTCTGTTACTGTCGCAATATCGCTTTTTAGGCTATTGACTCGCAAATATTGTTGAGCACTTTGATTTAGCGCGGATGCAACCGCTGGCCACTGCTCACCCAGTTGCTCATTCGCAATCTCGTTTAACCAATCTGGTAAAGATAAGCGAACAGCTTGAGGCGCCTGCTCGATTAAACTTTGTAGCTTTTCCAGATTATAACGCTCAGTATCCACCCACTCAGGTAGCGGCTGCGCTGTAACAACTTGGCAAGTTAGCCAATAGCCAAAGCCATCTAGCGGCATTTCTTCATGCTCAAGTAGGTAAGCCAGTAACCGTTTAAAGCGAAAGATATGGTAATAGTTACTCACCACATACTGCCTTTCATCAAGGCTCCACTGAGGGTTGTTCTGTAGTAATTGAGTTAATGCTTTATCGGCATGAAGAGAAGTATCTAGCACATGTTCAATGCACTCAGACAGAGTTTGGACTAACGAGCGAGTTACAGACACGATATGGTCTCGATTATTGCTAAAACACTATTTTAGCGCGCATACCAAGGGGCTTCAATTGGAGTTTATGATATTAGCTGAAATTAAGGTAATGAATCGAAGTACACAACAATATGCGACTTCGATTCATTTTTACATTATTACAGCGAGTCGATTATCGGCTTAAATATCCAATACGGTTGAGCTCATCAGCTCGGTGACGCAATGGGTCCTGAATACGGCACATCCCCTGCCCTTGTTCAATAAACTTAGCGAGCGTCTCGTTTCCTTGATAGCCGCCAGAATCATTACAAGAGTCTGGTAGTAGTCTTGTTTTTAACACCTGAGGGTCAAAAGTGCTCACACCCGTTTCAGTAGCAAGCTTGACCTGCTCGTTTATCGCGTATGATGTTGCAACTGGTGTTGTCCAAGAGGAGCCATACAAGGCTTGCTCTACACCATAGCGCATACCAAGCACATCAGGTTCCATTTTAGGCGTACTATTTTTTGCCGTGCTGTCGTATGGGTCATAGCCGACATTAATATACAAATCTATGCTTTCATTGCCCACAAAACTGTCTGGCTGCTCTACATAAACCTGTTGCCACTCAGATTTTCCAAATGGCTGAATTGTCGTGTTTTTTGCTGAAGTTGAATACTGATAAACCCGAATTCGATTGCTAAATTGCATTAGATCCAAGTCATCATTGCTTGTCACAGCATCAATGTTACCAGCATGAAATGCAAGCGCGCTGGGTGAGCTAAATATTGCCTCATAAACAGGCTTCAAAGCATATAAAAACTCTGTAGCTTTTGCGTTATTCAGCTCTCCCGAACACGCATTCTGCTGCCATGCGATATACACATCTTGCAGCGTAAAGCCGCCCGAATAGTTAATAAATTCAACTTCGTTCGCTTCAATAATATCAGCAGTTAACGAGCTTGCTGCACTGGTCATGAAACGAGAAAATTCACTGACATCTTGCGCACAGAGCGCGTTTTTATGCTGAATAAAAGGTGAGAAAGACTCAGTATCAATAGCAACAAACTCTGCCTCAGGGTTATGCTGAGCAAGATAACCAAATACCTTAGTGCCATGACTATTAAAATTACGCTTCGTGACTCTATCTGCTTTATCAGCAGGCACTACTGCCCTATATTTAATAGCGAGCTCAGATAACCACGCGGCGGGTAGAAATGCAGGCTGCGGAGAGTCAAATTTTTCATTCGTAAAGGTAAACTGATTGACCTCTGTTAATAGTTTAACTCCCAGCTTTGAAAGGTTTACCTCTGGATTATCCGCGATAAAAGTTTTGGATTGAGGGTCATATTTAAACGCAGCCTTGACTCGAGAGCGGTATCTAAGCACCGTATGAAAGTCCATTCCATAATCTAAAACTAGCAATGTTTGCGATGATTTTGTCCGAGATTGATCAAACACACCATCATTAAACTTTACATTAACGATATCGCACATTTCATGGGTCGCTGTCGTATCTGTACAGTTTATGCCTTGCGAGGTCATTACTTCGATTGCATCTGCGACGTACTGTTTGCCCTGCTGTTCAATTGCGTCCATAAACACACTGGGATCGGGCTCAACTATAACTGGATCTGGTGGCGGTTTAATTGGATCCGGTATAGGATCATTTGAATCACTCCCTCCACCGCAACCAGAAATAAATAACAAAGACGAAACGGCAAATAAAGTACCTGTTATTTTAACCATAAAACCTATCCTTAGAATGGTGCTCGATACATTATATTTTGCCTACTAAGCAAAATATTCAACCATAACAAATTAACAAAAATTTTCTTAGAGACTATATCATGGATTGTCAAACAGGCACTATAACGTAACAAATTAGTACAAAGTCCTAATTAGCTACTCAGGACGGGAGCGAACTGTAAATTGACGAGTATTGGGCTTTTATGATCTGATTGAGCATCGCAATTTTTTAGGTCGTTACAATGAGCATCATTGCACATTTAGGCTGGATTGAAGACCCTAGAACTGATGTTAATATTAAAGAACCTGATGTAATGGTCTTGTCGACATATTAACTTTGATTGCCATATTTAGTGGCGCTGACGGATGGAAATCAATTCAAAAGTTTGGTGAGCTGCAACTGGATTGGCTAAGGCATCATTGTTCCTTTGAAAATGACATTCCAAAACGTCATTGTGTTGCTAATATAATCAGAGCATTAGATGCAGATACTTTACTCGAGGCACTGTTAAAATGGATTAATTCTCGTCGAGAAGCACCTCAAAAGCCACACATAGCAATTGATAGATGCTTCGAGGATGCTGGAAAGACAATGTGTACAATGCGCTAAATGTGGTTAGTGCATTTGATTTTGATAATGGGCTAGCCTTATTTCAACAAGTTGCGCAACATCAAGGTAAAAAGACCGTTTAGCTGCGAAACGAAGAAGAACAGATTGGAAAGGTGATTTTAGGACGGAGTTACTCTTTGGTTAATCTGCGAGCAAAAGGGAATCCCATCCTAGCACCTTAGCCACAACGAAGTTACATATAAAAAACAACAAAATGTACATCAATAAAAACTCAATTAAGCGAAACAAAGAACAAATTTGGGAATTTTTTTCAAAAACTTGAAAAACAAAACATACAGTTTTTTAAATATTAAAAACTATAAAAAAACCAAAAACCATCAAAAAACAATTAATAAAAACAAAAAATTAAATAAATAACAATAAAATTTCAGTAGTAATAAGACGGGGTGTTTTTAAAAAATAAATAGAACTAAAAGTAATACAAGGTGAGTTTTAGGAAAAAATAAATCTATTAAGAATAGAGGCGGGAAACCCGCCAACACTATCTAGTTAACAGCCAACCAAGGGCCAGAGCCATCGGCAGCAGGTATATTGCCTTTAGTCCACCACTTGGCTTCGTAGATCACACCATTGTAGCTCGCTCTATCACCTTTTAAGTAAACCTTGTCGGCATCCCAAGCGGGTACACCGTCAACAGGCGGTTCGGTAGGATTGGTTGGTAAATCATCGACAACTCGTACTTCAGGCCAGCTTGCGTGTGATTGATAAAAGTTTGTCACGCATTTCTCGTAGTCTCCTGGTACAAGCGCTGAATAAGCCGTTTGATACCCCACGAGTTTACACTCAAATGAATATCCTCCGGGGCGATCTGCATAATAAGCCCAATCACCTTCCCAGTTGGTGTAGAGGACATCAGTTGCGCCGTCAAGATTTAAGCTTCCGTATGGTGTTTGCTGCCAACAGGTATTTTCTTCATCGGCTTCAATCGTGATGTTGTAATAATGCGAAAGCCCTTCCCAATAACGAATGCGGTTAACGGGCTGACCCTTGTCTTTATTTTGCGCGCCACACTCAATACCGCCATTGATAATATTAATCGTGGTACCAAAGCCATAACCAATCCCAGCCTCACTTTCACGCAAGGATGGCGTCCAAGTTCTATCAATAACGTGTAACATTGCAGGTTTTGGCGCTTGCGGCGTTAAGAAAAACCAAATTGCAGACGCTAAATTTAGCCAAGAGTCAGCCACTAAGCCCGGATTGTTTAATAACACCGTTGCATCACCGTTAAACATGACTTCACTGAACGCGCCGTAGTTGAAGTGATATGAAAGCTGCTTAGCGCCTCGGCCAAAATATCCTTGTCCCGCCCCACATGGCCAGCGGCGATTTTGCCAGTCATTTTGTCCACACCCTGTGGTATAGCCTACTTGTCCTTCTGACCAACCCATTTCACGCACATGCACCAAAGCTTGTTGCCACTCTTCTAACCCGAGAGGGTTATCAGAAATGTTGTCTTTGGCAATATGCCCCCCTGTTTCTTGGGCAAAATGCGCAAAAGCAGTCACAATAGAGCGTTTACAAATTGCATCGGCGTCTCGGCCATCAGTATAGTCGCCGCAAAATGCGGGAAATTTACCAATGGCACGTAAAAAACGCGTGTAGGTGTATTCAGGTGCCGCCATTTGCGTAAGAAATTGCCACTGGGTTTGACCAAATACCCGTTCAGCTCTTTTTACATTATCAGGGTTACTGGCAAGGCCCGGCGAAATTGCCTCTACAACTGTATTGTCTCTTGTTTCCAGTGCTTTAGACCAAATAGCATACATAGGGTTGTTGGTTTTCGCGCTCTCGGCATTCTTCAATTCTATTCGAGAAACAATATAACCATTGGGGTTTTGTGGATCGGGCTGCGGACTCATGGCCATTACTTGACTTGCAGTTATGGCAAGCGAAACTGCAGTCGCTAGTTTTAGAGTATTCATACTTTTCCTTTACATGTTGTTGTTAATAATGAGACTCATCAACTCAACAATTATTAACAAAATGACATCGCTGTCAAATTTTGTTCACTTTTTATTCTTACAACATATGTAATAACGTTTACTCAAATCGATGAACCTTAGCGTTTTTGGTACATAATCTAACGTGGTATGCTAGTCAAAACGCCTCACAGTAAATAACAACAATAGAGCAGCCTATGAAAATTATTCCTTTACAACCAGAACATTTCGAGCGTGTTATCGCACTTGGTAATCTCGTTCATGGTGATAATTATCTTGATGACGCAAGCATTGAACAAATGCACCAAAAAGGCTGTAAAAACGGTATTAATGCTTCCTTTGTTGCCCTAAACGATGAAGGCGAATTACTCGGTTTTAGAACATCATATAGCGCCGGACAATGGCCTATAGATAGGTGGAGTTCACCGTCTTTGTGGCCTGTTGATCAAAATGATATGGCATATTTTAAATGTATCGCGGTATCACCGAACGCACAGGGCCAAGGTATTGGACCCCAATTACTAAAACACGCAATAACAGCATTAACACAACAAGGCGCGAGAGCTGGCGTTGCACATCTTTGGAAACAAAGCCCAGGTAACGGTGCCGTTAAATACTTCACTAAGGCCGGTGGCAAACTGATCAAAGTCCATGATGATAAGTGGTTAGACGACTGTATCTATCACGGCTATGTCTGTACTATTTGTGGTACTGAATGCCATTGCCAAGCAGCAGAAATGGTATTGGAGTTTTAAGATGTCAGGGTTTGATCCACTCACTCAGCCACATTGCCAAGGCCAAGCTTTTGCCAATAGCTACTGGGCTGCAACCTGCCCTATAGGTACCCCCACCCCTTCGCTAGATAAATCATTACAAGTAGATATCGCTGTGATCGGTGGTGGTTTTACGGGCTTACTTACCGCCTACCATTTGGCAACCACTCATCACCAAAGCGTTGCCCTATTTGAAGCCAATCAAGTTGGCTTTGGCGCGAGCGCGAGAAATGCGGGATTTGTGCTACCAAGTACGGGACGGCTTGGTTATGCGCAACTGGCCAAAAAGTATGGTCTGGATGTCAGTAAAGCCATATATCAAGAGTACAACAACGCCGTTGCTTTGGTCCGTGAACATATCGACGCCAATCACATTGATTGCAATGTGCAAGCATCTGGCTATTTGAAAGTTGCACACAATCAGCAAGCATTTTCGCTACTAAAAGCGCAGTCCGAATTTCTCACTGCAACCATGGGTAGCAAGAGCCATCAGTTACTGTCTCAGCAACAACTGACCGAAACCTATATGCACAACCAGCAAGGGTTTGGCGCATTGCGATTTGACAACGCGTTTGGTGTTCACCCTTTGAAGCTGTTACTAGGTTACAAGGCTTTAGCACAGCAAGCTGGTGTGCAACTTTATGAAAATAGTTTGGTCACTCATTACCAGAACCAAAATGGCAACCACCAGCTAGAAGTGAATGGCCACAGAGTCTCGGCGAACAAAGTCGTGATCGCAGCAAATGCCTACGCTCAACGACATTTTTCGCCATTAACTCAAGGACGTTACCTGCCTATTTTAAGTAGTATTATCGTGACTGAACCACTCAGCGATGAGCAACTTGCTGTCAATGGCTTAATGACAGAGCAAGTCGTCATGGATACCAGACGGCTTAAATACTACTATCGTCGCCTTCCCGACAATCGCATTTTATTTGGTGGACGAGGTGCGGTGTTTGGCCACGATCAGGAGAACGCTAAATACCAACACAACTTGCGTTCAGCGCTTAACGATTGCTTTCCTAACCTCAATGCTAAAGTTCATTACTTCTGGAGTGGCTATATTGCCGCCGCACTTGATGATCTCCCCCATATCTACAGTGAAAATAACACTGGATATGTGCTCGGATATTGTGGCTCAGGTGTGGCATTTAGTGCTCAGGCAAGCATTCGTCTTGCTGAAAAATTAATGGGTCATAAAGTGCCTGATTTACCCATCTATACAAAGCCGCTGCCTAAATTTCCAATGCCACAATTAAGAAGAGTGGGCCAACTAGCGTATTACCAATATGCGCAAATAATGGATAAGGTAACGTAATGCCCAACGCCACAATTCGCCCAGCTGTACCCTCTGATGCATTAAAGCTTGCCGCGCTATCGATTCAGGTTTGGCTCGATACCTATGCAGTCCAAGGACTCCGACAAGAATACGCAGAATATGCGCTTTCTACCTTTACAGAAACCTACTTTATATCTTTGCTACAGCAAGAAGAGATCAGCATTTACATCGCAACGCATCAAGGTGCGATACAAGGTTATATTCAAGCTAACCGTCACTCGAGATACCACCAGCAAGATCTTGGCTTTGAAGTAGAGAGACTCTATGTGCTAGGCCGGTTTCAAGGATGTGGGATAGGTCGGCGGTTACTTTCTCATATGGTAGACAAACTTGGCGAGCGGTACTAGCTCTATACTTGGGTCGAGAACGAATCAAATCGATTTTACGAAAAACTGGGACTGGCGCTGATTGGTAAACACCGTTTTCAATTTCATCAATGGGAAATTGAGAATAATGTCTACCACGCACCGGGGATTAGTCATACTGTGCTTTAATCTTTAGGATTTCTGGTAGGTTTTCATCGAGCAATTCAACTAACTTTGGGTCAAAGTGCTTACCACTTTCAGAATGAATGAAGGCCAATGCCTTTTCGATAGGCCAAGCCTCTTTATATGGGCGCTTTGAAGTAAGCGCATCAAACACGTCCGCAAGCGCACAGATCCGTCCTTCAAGTGAGATTTCTTCCCCTTTTAATCCTTTTGGATAACCGCTTCCATCAAATTTCTCGTGGTGCTCCATCGCCATTAAATATGCAAGCTTGACGAGTTTTGAATCAGAGTCCGCAAGTATGTTTGCACCCAGCTCAGCATGTTGTTTCATCACCTCATATTCTTCGGCATCTAAACGTCCAGGTTTCAGCAAAATGCTGTCGGCAATACCGACCTTGCCAATATCGTGCATCGGGGCGGCGAGCATCAAATCTTCCGCATACGCTTCCGGTAAACCGCAAGCTTTAGCAAGCACAAAGCAGTAGCGGCTCATTCTTGCAATATGTTGGCCTGTTTCATTGTCTTTGTATTCCGCCGCCTGACCGAGCCGCTGCATCAGTTCAACGTATGCACTTTTAAGCTCAGTAGCACTGACTAAAGACAAGTGCGTCTTCACTCGCGCTCTAGTTATCGCAGGGCTGATAGGCTTTGTAATGTAATCAACACCACCTAACTCAAAGCCTCGAGCTTCGTCAAACTCTTCACTCAAGGCAGTCACAAAAATCACCGGGATCCTCGCTGTGGTAGGGTCTTCTTTTAATTTGGAGCAAACCTCAAAGCCTGTCATTTCTGGCATCATAACATCGAGTAAAATTAAGTTAGGTAGTTCCTTATCTACTAGCTCCAGCGCCAATTTTCCAGACTTTGCAAACTTCATACGATAATGATTACCCAGCGTTTGCTTTAAAATTTGTAGGTTCGTTGCTTCATCGTCAACGGCTAGGATCAGAGGCTTGTGGTCATTTATCATTACACATCAGTACTCATTAATTGTGCGAGAATTTCCTCCGCACGTTCAAATTCAAAATCATCCAATGCATGTTTCAACGCCTCTACCTGGCTTCGGTACGTAAGGGGCGCGCTCTCTAACAATGCGTCAAGCACATCATCCTCGACTTGCGCCTCATCTATCATCTCTTTTACTTGTGGCAAGTTTTGCTTAAACAAAAAAACGTCGCCCTCACTCAACGCGTTGGTTACAACTTCTTCATCACTCAGTCCAACCACGTCGTCTAGTTTTTCAATAATGAGCGCCATTTTAGCTCTCAAGCGCTCGTCAATTTCCTTCTTACCCTCTATTTGCTCAAGCAGAGCAAAAAGTGTCTCCAACGCCAAGTTTCCAGCAACGCCTTTGATGGTGTGAATATTCTGTAGTACATCATTCGTAAACTGACCTTCGTGGGCAAAAAGCGCTACCACTTCTTCTCTTTTACCATCCCAAAAACGCGCCAATTCTTTTAAAAATCGAGCTTCACTGCCCCACAAATTTATCGCTCTAGCTCTATTTATAAGCTGCTTGTTGCTGGTTTGCCTTACTCCAATCGCCGTATGAGCAATATTGATATTGAGCGTTTCAGCAATAGTGCGAGTTAAATCTTCTATCACCACTGGTTTTGAGGCAAATGCAGCCATCCCTGCAGCTTTTGCAGCCGCTCTATCCTCGCCTAACACACTCGCGGTAAGGGCGATTACCGGTGTCTCTTGTTGCCTATTTTCTCGTTCATATGCTTTGATAGTGCGCGTTGCCTCAAGTCCATCACAACCCGGCATATGAATATCCATTAGAATAAGATCGTATTGTTGCGCTTTTGCTTTTTCGATGGCCTCAAGCCCATCCCCTGCGACCTCTATACTATGACCTTGCTTTTCAAGTAATAAGCTCAACAATTCGGTATTTTGTTGAATATCATCGGCAACCAAGATATTTAATGGGGGAAGTTCGACATGAACATCTTGCGCTATTGTGAATGCCGCGATTTTCTTAAGAGGCACAGTAAAGTAGAAAGTAGACCCTTTTCCAAGCTCACTGTGAGCCCATATTTTTCCACCCATTAACTCGACTAGCTGGCGACTAATGGTCGTCCCAAGGCCTGTACCACCAAAGCGGCGACTCATGCTCTCATCGGCCTGTTCAAAGGGATTGAAAATTGAATCTAGTCTATCGTTGGCAATCCCTATACCTGTGTCCGCAATTTTAAACAGTACATAATTGTCATGAGAGGACTCAACGCTAAGCTCTACACGGCCCTGTGCAGTAAATTTAATGGCATTACCCAATAAATTTACCAATACCTGCCGTAAGCGGTCGGAAGCACCATGATAAGTTTGATGCAAACTGTGACTCATCGTGAGCTCTAGTTTTAAGCCCTTTTTCTTTGCTTGATACCAAAACGTCGATACCACGTTGTCGAGTAGCTCAGAAATACAGAAATCATTCTCAATCAGGTCGAGCTTGCCTTGGTCCAGCTTAGCGGAGTCTAAAATATCGTTAAGCAAGTGCAGTAGCGCCTTTGCACTCGTAAGTATCGTATTTACATGCTTACTTTGATCAGGTTTCAGCTCAGACTCTCTCAGTACTTCACTAAATCCTAAAATGGCATTCATCGGTGTGCGAATTTCATGACTCATGTTCGCTAAAAACGCTTGCTTGGACGCCGCTGCGCTTTCAGCAATGCTTTTTGCGCCACGTAGTTCGTCTTCCATGTTCTTGCGCTCGCTAATATCAAGTAATACGCCCGCAATGCCCTCAACTTTACCCGCTTGATCGTATTCAAATGAACCTTTATCCAGCACCCACTTGGTATGGCCTGATTTGTGTAATATTCGATATTCCTGCGAGTAACTCGCTTTGCCGCATTGCAGTGCTTGTTCAACCACATCGTGCGTTAAGCTTTTGTCATCTTCAATAATCAAGCTGGCAAAATGAACTTGCCCAGAAATAAATTCTTCTGCTCGGTAGCCTGTAAGCTGCTCGACAATGGGACTTACGAACGATATCGTCCATTTGCTATCAATCCGGCAACGAAATGCCACGCCAGGCATGTTATTTAGCAGCGTCCGATGACGCGATTCCTGCTCAATCAGTGCTTCTTCCATTTGCTTTTGCGCTGTTAAGTCAGTGATAAAACCCACATAAAACGCGCTTTGGTCTTTTAACTCAACCTCTCCTATTCCCAGCCGAATAGGTACCAGATGCCCGTGCTTGTGTAGCGCCTTGATTTCACGGCCAACCCCCTTAAATTGTTCAAGGTAAGTGCTGTCGAATGATACTTTCGTTTGCGCTTCTTTAGGTAAAAACACAGCAACATTGCGACCAAGCGTTTCTCGCTCAGACCATCCTAAAATTCGTTCAACTAACGGGTTACAGCTTTTAATGATACCATCACCATTGATAGTGATGATCCCATCAACGGCTGTTTCTAGGATAGCCGCAAGCCTAGATTCATTAGCGGCTTTGTCTGCAGCCACTGAGCGGTACTTGCTCGCGGTATGAATAAGCGCAGATAAAGCGCTAATGATCATACTGACAGCAGCAATAAACAATGCAAGCGATTGAGTATGCTGCTCTTGCATTTCTTGGCTGATAATTGGTGAGTCAGATACAAATTTTGCCGCCTGCATGCCCGTGTAATGCATTCCTGACACCGATGCCCCAAGTGCCAAAGCGCCTAGCCATCTTACAACACTGATATTGTTATCACTGACATAATCACGCAGTTTACTTCTTGCTTGAATTGCGATGAAGGCAAGTGACACAGCGACGACAATTGATAAACCAAAAAGTGCGGGGTCGTAACCCAGCATAGGGCCAAGCTGCATGGCTTCCATACCGCTATAGTGCATGGTGCCAATGCCCGCCCCCAAAATGACCGCGGCGAGCCCCTTTACTGCAAGTGTGACATTTGGTCGAGTTATCAAATCAAACGAAACCCAACAACCTAAGAAAGCGGGGAAGATGGACGCCGCAGTAAGCCAAGGATCGTAATCCACTTCAACACAAAGTGAGAACGCTAACATGCCAATGAAGTGCATACTCCAAATACCACCAGACATGGCTACAGCACCGCCAAATTTTGCAAGCCGATTTATACGACTATTTTGATTTTGCTCAGCAAAGTCAATCTGGATAAGCGTAAAAAATGAGGCGATAACAGCCACAAGTACAGATAACGCTACAAGCGTAGCATCATAAGTTCCGTTGAGTAGCAACTCTGGTGCGGGATCGGTTACAAAAAACGTATTTAACATAGCAACACGGATAGTAAGATATTCCTAGAGTCTAGCTTTCTAGGACTGAGTTTGACAGAAAAAATCGCTGTTAAAACAAGATTTCAGGATAAATTCATGTTTAATGTGGGCTAATACTATCTCACTAGGAAGTTTAAAGACAATATAGGTACAAGTTAATCGGTATAGCCAATGCGGGCTATTCGTATCCGACTAGCTCAGCGTACCCTTCACCGGTATAGCCACCGGACACTTTTACTCTTCCTTCCCAATACGGGATAGTCAGCCGGTTTCTCGCATCACGATTGATACTTTCGATCAGAATAACAGGACTGTGCTTTAGCCGTAGTTGCCATTTAAATGGATAGCTTACTCCATCTAACGAAACCTGCTCCAAAACACTTAATTGAATATCCTTATGCGCTATTTCTGTCGTGCTACCCTCAGCTGTAATTTCAGTGCCTCGGCAATCTCTGTAGACTTGTTGGCTATCACGAATGCAAAATACCATTAGTGCGCCGTTCGATCTGTCTTGACCGCGAATACTAAACCAATCCCAGCCGCTTTGTGCCTTACTGATAAACGAGGAAGACCATTCCCTATCGAGCCACGCGTCACCGCTGACTTGATGTGTGTCACCTTGAAAAGTAAGCTCACCCGAGACGCTTAAAAAAGGATAGCTGTAGTACATGGAAGCGTGGCCGTCGGACGTTTTTTCACTGTAGCCATTGTTCCCATGTAGCACTATCGGACTTTTTCTCAGTGTTAAATTAACACTGTTTTTTTCTTCCTCAGCATGAAGCGTTAACGGAAAAAATGTTTCCGTCGCGCTGCGCAAATACCAGTTATCTAATTGCGTGATAAATGGGTCAGCTTGAATTTTTACTTGCCCTGCTCTTCCGTATCGTTCGAAGGATTGGTGTCTGGTATTATCTTGAATTGCAAAATGCGCAAAGTATAACTCACCATCCCACCATGGACTGACATATTGAACGCTGACAACTGAGGTTCTAAATAACGTCCATTGAACACCAAATTCTTGCCCTGAATCACTTTTTAAGTTTGCAGTAACATACCACCATTCAATGCCTTGATCAGGATGGCTACCGTGATCACGCGGAAAACTTAACTGATATACGGGAGAGACCGGATCGCCCAACTGAAGATTGAAAAAATCACGTTTTGAAGCAGGTGCTTCTGACAGCTCCGGAGTGCAGCCGACTCCCACCATTAACAGTAATAAAACGATAAGATAATTAGTCTTCATACAACAGATCCGCAGTATCGTGACGACTCAGTTTGAGTAGAGGTAGTACACTAACCAGCAAAGCTAAACTAAAAATGAGGGTGATAAAGACTGCGATCTCAAGATAAGGTAATAGAAAAGGGATCGTCCAACCGAAGCCAATTGGCATCACAAATTTAAGTAATATCCACCCGAGCATTCCCCCGAGTATCGTCGCCAACACTAAACTCACAAGCAGAATAACAGCGCTCTGCCCTAATTTAATAGCAAATGCTTGCCAAGTGGTAACGCCTAATGTTTTTAAGATGGCCAAAGGTTGAATTTGCTTAGCGCCGAGAGTCAGTAATGATACCCACAACCCAAATAGCGCGATAGCAACTATCATTAAATTTAACGCGTGCGTTGCGTAAAACGTATGTTCAAACAAACGCGTAGCGTATTGTTTAAAGCGCTGATTTTGAACCACTTGTGAGTCGTTTAAATGGAATTGCTGTATGACCTTTTGCTTAAATAAAGCGGTATCAATATCTGGCTTTAGAACAATTGAAAAACCATATGCTTCATAGTTAAGCCCGGCGTTTTCAATTGCGTCACTAACAGCGACGAACACCGCGCGCTGTTCGCCATAATCGTAATAAAAACCCGTTATCTCACAGTTAATATGCTTTTTGCCTTGTTGCAAACGAATACGCTGACCCAACTTTACGCCATACAATAATTTGCTTGGCTCGTTGGCAAGGCACCTACTCACATTTTTATTCGCATCATAGTAAAGCACTTCGTTATTAGGTACAGCTCCCGCAAGCAGCGTAAGATTGTAGTGATGTTCGCCAGAGCGACCAAAGCTAATCAAACTCGCTGATTGAGTGCCTTGTTGATGTGAGCCCAGGCCATAACTTATCTCTGCACGCCAAAATACACCGGCCTTTTCAATATCCTTTTGGCTTAAGAGCCATTGATATTGCACATCGGTAACTTCACTAGGCCGCACATATAGATCTGCGCTAAGGCGACCATCTAAATGGATCTGCAAAGCTGAGCTAAAACTACTCACCATAATTTGCAACCCTACGGAAGTGCCAACCGCAAGCAACACGGCATAAACACTGATTGCAAGTACTCTGATCTGCTCGACACTGTCTGCTTTCATCCATTTGACTAATGGATGCTGAGTTGGAATACCTTTAAACGCAGCCCACAGTGCCAATGGTGTTATCATAAAAAAGAGCAACAGTAAGCAAACGCACAACCCAAGCGCATGAAATGGCGCTTCGCTACCAAGATAAAAATACCCAGCGGCCGTAACCAATAGACTTCCACTCACTATTTTACTCTGCCAAGATTTATAAAAAGTAAGAGGCTTTACTTGGCAATATGCCACACTTGCAAGTACCAAAAGGTTTAACACAAATGCTTGCAGCACGACTAACCAACTGAAATTAACCGGTAAACGCCTATCTAATGCAAATAGGCTCTCTAACGCCATAGAGATCTCGCTCACCAATAAGTTCGCCCCTAGGAAAGCCACACCTGCGCCCACCGATGCAGCAATCAAGCTTAAGACGAGCACCTCAATGACTACCGCTGCGACTACATTTGCTTGAATACATCCAAGTAGTGTGAGTTGCTGATGTAGTTTTTTTCTTGCGTGCAGACAAAGCTTTATAGCGTTAAAACTTAAAAAAGCGCCAACCACGTAGCCTAGGAATGCAAGCGCTTGCAGGTTGAAGAAAAACGCCTTCGACAACGAGTCGAAAGACTGCGCTTGTGCACTTTGCAGCTGTGCTTTATTACCTAAAATCTGCCTAACTTTTGCCTCATCCAATACTGCATTTGAGATCTCTATATAACTAATTCGACCTGCTGAATTCAGTAAATGGTCAACTAATGCAATATCGGCTATTGCAACATCGCCAGTAAGTTCCGATAAAACAGCGAAATGCACATCCGTATCAAGAAGCTTGATCACTTCATGCCTTCTGAGCGACAAATGTTGGGCCATCTCCTCAGATACGTAAATTGTATTAAATCCGAATTGTAATGGTGCAGTTTGATTGCCTGACTTATCTCCCTGTGATTGCACTTTAGGTAGAGAAAGCCATTTCAAAGTATTAACCCCTTTAATGCGAAGCCTGTTCTCACTGGGCACGACCAGCACACCTTCCAAAACCGGTTCAGCCGATACCACTCCTGCGTTTCGCAGCGCCGTCCATACATCTCCAGTCAACATCTCGCGGCCTACGCTTGGCCGAACAAAGTGACTAATTGGATTATTTATAAGTGCGCTGGTTTGCTGGTAACGATCCGTTGCTTCTTGATTTAGTCCTTGAATTGAGCCAAGTAAAGCACTACCCAAAGATAAGCCAAAAACGAATAACAAAAACAACCAAAGATGCCTTTTATAGAACTGCATAAACACCGTGAGTACCAGCCTAATTTCTGATAACGCGCTCAGCCGTTCCATCGTTTTAGCCATAAGCACGGTTATTTTGAATGGTGATTTTTCTATCTAGGCTGTCAGCAAGGTGTTGGCTGTGTGTAACCATAAGCAAGTTAACGCCTTGCTCTTCACACAGCTCACGCAGAAGTAATACCACTTCTTCGCTTTTCGCAGCATCTAAGTTGCCCGTCGGCTCATCGGCCAGCAATAACTTAGGCTTGTTGATCATGGCACGTGCGATACCAACTCGCTGCTGCTCACCACCTGACAATTGCTGAGGCAAGGCCGTTAATTTATGTAAAATCCCCAAACGCTCTGCCAGCGCATCAACATCGCTTTGCTTTGGGTTCAATTGATTGAGCTGTGCTTGAAAAACAATATTGTCGTAGACGGATAAAGGTGCAAGCAATTGATAGTGTTGAAATATCATCCCTAACTTGCGACGGTAGAGCGCCTGTTCAATATCATTAAACTGAGTAATATCCCGGCCATCAATAATAATACTGCCGCTATCGGGCTTTAACAAACCACCAATCAGATGGATAAGTGTCGTTTTACCCGACCCGCTATCACCAACAATAGCGACCTGTTCTTTAGCAGCAATACTGAGACTAAGCTTATCTAATACAACTCGATTCACTTCACCATCACGACGCGTGAAGACTAAATTTTGAACTTCTACCACTGTATGCACATTCCTTTACGACTATGTGGACGCTACGCAACGTACCTTCCTCATTAAGTAACCAAAATTTTTTATTTCTCGTGTAAGCACAGATTAGTTGCCAGTTTATTACCAAGGAATAGCGTCACCGCTATAGTCGTAAAAGCCACCGCTTTGTGCATCCACAAAGTGTGATAACACGGAGTAGATCCCATTTGCAGACTCGTCCGGGGTAATTAACGCGTTGGGGCCCCCCATTTCCGTTTGAACCCAACCAGGATGAAGCGCAACAGTTCGGATCCCCTCACTCAGTAAATCATTAGACAAGCTCTTTACCACTGAGTTTAGCGCAGCCTTCGAACTGCGATAGATATAGCCGCCACCTTTGGTATTCATGGTGTGACTGCCGACCTTAGAGGAAATGGCCGCAAAAATCTTTTCATTACCGTTGCAAAGATGGGTGTAAAATAGTTCAGCAAGTCGCATGGTGGAAAAGACATTAACCTCCATAACTTCTCGCCACGCTTCTATATCGGTTTCACCAAACGCATAGTCTTTCGGCCCATATATACCCGCGTTGTTGATAACGATATCTATAGCTACAGGCGCCAGTTTCTCGCTTAATTCTTCCATCTGGTCGTAATTGGTCACATCTAAGGCAAACACTTGGAGCTCAGGAAAAGTTGGCGCGAGAGAGTTAAGTTCTGAAGCAGTAAGCGGGTCTCGACAAGTTGCTAATACGTGCCAGCCAGCCTGCAGATAGGTTTTAGTTAACGCAAGTCCAATACCGCGGTTTGCACCAGTGATCAGTATTTTTTTCACAGTCGAAGCTCCTAAGCCGTTATGACAAAAGCCAATGGTGTTAATTCACTATACTGATGATAGGTTGAATAATCCACTTTTTGCAGATGTGACTAGCATCTCGAGCCACAATGCATAAATCATGAATTTAATTCAACTTTAGTCAGTCTCGCTCTTTAAGCCAATTCAGTGCATCTTCTTTATCATCAAAATACTTCACTTTACCAGTAACAAACCAGTTACCTATTGTTGCAGCAAGTCGATGCCAATTTTTACCGCCATATATTGCTACTTTGGCAAATTCAGTGCTATGCTCAAAGGCGAATTGGAAGTCATCCCACATGGCTCTTGGCTCCCAGCCTTCAAAATCAGTCGCATCAAGAAATGCATAGATTTTAGGCGATGTTACCGCTTTCAGTGCACTCTCGATTATTGGTGTAATAACAACATAATCTTCATGAGTGAGTTTACCTGTAGGCTTAAGTGTGAGATAAATATTATCTCCAAAGCGCTCAGTGCCTATTGATATACCGTGAAATGAATTTTTCATTTTCACTTCCTTTATGTTTATCTCATAAACAAAAAGCATAATTAAGTCTCAGCTTTTTTGCCAATATCCAAACTTTTTTCATTATTGTCAGCTTCCGTTCAGATTTCTAATACTACCATGCGCGCCGTTGAGTCGATGTAGCTCAATATATGGAAATTAAAGGGATGACTATGAAAAAACTACTATCTATCGCAGCTGTTTCACTACTTGTTTCAGCAGCAGCTCAGGCTAACACTGGTAACGTACAAAAAGAGTGGTTCAACACCGCTAGTTATACAGATTATGATGGCTCTGACAACAGCGCACTGATGCTTTCTTCTCGCTATTTCTTCGCACCTCAAGAATCAGTAGGCGTATGGGATGACTTTGGCTACCTTGATACGGACAGCAATGTAGGCGTAAGTTACTTTAACGATGATTATTCAAATGCTTTCTCAGCGCGTGGTGAAGGCTTCATTACTAAAGAATGGTTTGTAACTGGTAGCATCGCTGATCTTGGTGAGGCTGACGACCATTACTCTGTCGGTTTTGGTTACTTATACAACGACAACCTAAAACTAAGCGTTCGCCACGAAGAGTTTGAAATTGGTGACGTAACTTGGTTCAAAGCTGAGTACAACCACGAACTAAATTCTACAGATTACATTGGTTTCACTGTTGAAACTGAAGACGAATTTGATTATCTAAACCTAAGTGCACGTTACTTCATGCACGTAGGTGGTGAAAGCTACTTCACAATCGACGTAGAGCACAACCGTGTTGATACAGATTTTGAAGATGACTCTGTAACAAACGTACTTGCAAACTACTACTTCACTCGCAACTTTGCGCTTGGTCTAGGTTCATATGATTCAGACTTAGCAGTAGAAGCTAAATACTTCTTCAACGACACTTACTACCTTAAAGGCAGTGTGGTTGACACAGACGGCGGTGAAACAAGCAACCTAACTTTTGTTGCTCAGTTCTAAATCAACACATGATTGAGGTACATCTGTACCTCCCCCAACTACTCAACATCTCATCGCGACCACACTCCGCGGTGGGGTGTTTTTTCACATTTTGAAACAAGCTACTCATCTAAATTGGGTGCATTTCACTTATCAATCGTTATTATGTATCAAAATAATAACGGAAATGCCTATATTATGATGAAGATAAAAACACTCGTGCTCGCCATTGCTGCGGCAGCCGCGCCTTTTGTTTCGGCGTATCAGACCGAAGATACTCGCCTACTCCGCTTTCCAGATATCCACAAAGATAAAGTCACTTTTGTATATGCTGGCGACATATATATTGCAGATACCAACACAGGTAAAAGTCAGCGTCTAACAGACCATATTGGTTTTGAGACCTTCCCTAAGTTCTCTCCAGATGGCAGCAAAATCGCTTTTGCCGCCGAGTATAATGGCAGCCGCCAAATCTATGTGATCAATGCTGATGGTTCAGGATTAAAGCAACTCACTTACTACAACGATGTTGGTCAAATGCCTCCTCGCGGTGGGTTCGACTATCGCGTGATGGACTGGACACCCGATGGTAAACATATCGTTTTTAGAGCAAATCGCACACCATGGGGCAAACGTATGGGTCGCCCGTATATGGTACCAGTAGAAGGTGGACTTGAGCAGCCGATGGCCATTCCAGAAACGGGTGGTGGTATGCTTTCCGCTGATGGTAGCAAGTATGTTTACACACCAATCGACAGAGAGTTTAGAACTTGGAAGCGCTCTCGTGGTGGTCGAGCTCAGGATGTATGGATTTACGACCTTGAAAACAATACGTCCAAACAACTCACCACTGACAAAGCCACCGATCAACAACCAACTTGGGTGAATGACAGTATTTACTTTGTGTCTGATCGTGACTACACGCTCAACCTTTATAAATATCGCGATGGCAAGTCACCGGTTAAAATGACTGACCACAAAGACTTTGACGTGCTGTGGCCTTCAGCCGGGCCAGATGCCATTGTCTACGAAAATGGCGGTTACTTATATCGCTTTGACGAAGCGACAAAAACAACTAAAAAGCTAAAAATCGATGTAGCAGGTGTACGTCAATATGCCATGCCATATAGTAAAAACGTTAGCGACTTTATTGATTCTATGGATATATCACACGATGGTAAGCGTGCATTGTTTACTGCCCGTGGTGAGTTATTCTCAGTCCCAGTAAAACAGGGTCCAACTCGTAACCTCTCTTACACACCAGAAGGTCGTGAAATTGAAGCAAGCTGGTCACCGAATGGCCGTTATATTGCCTACATGAGCGATAAAACAGGTGAATATGAGATCTATCTCAAAGATAGAGCAAATAACAACAAAACCATCCAGTTAACTGACAATGGTACCATCTGGCGCTTTACACCAATTTGGTCCGCTGATAACAGCAAACTACTCTTCGCAGATAAAAACCACACGCTATGGTGGGTTGATGCGAAATCTGGCGATATGCATAAAATTGACACCGCCAAATACGACGAAGATGGTCTAACTGAATATACTTGGTCGCCAAACAGTGAAGATATTGTTTTTGTTAAAAACAATGAAAACCGCTACGCCTCGCTTTGGCACTATAACACTGAGGATAAAAAGGTCACTCGACTGACTGACAACATGACCAGTGAGCGTAACCCTACTTTCTCTCCTGACGGTAACTACATTTATTTCACTTCTGAGCGCGACTATAACCTCACCTTTAGCAGCTATGAATTTGATTATATGTTTAATAATGCCACGCGCATTTATAGCGTTGCGGTGAATAGTCAGATCAAGCCGCTTAATGCCTTTGAAAGTGATGAGTTAAGCATTCAATCAGACGATGAAACGAAAAAGGACAGCGACAAACAAGCAAATCGCATTGAGGCCAACGGCTTTATGTCACGGGTTGTATCACTCTCAGCCCCAGCAGGTAATTACGGTTCGCTTACAGGTGTTGAAGGAGGCGTACTAACCTTAACAGGCGGTGCACTAAAGCTCCTCGGCACAGAGCCAGATAGCAAACTAGAAACCGTCGCCGAAGGCGTAAGCAGTTATAAGGTTGCTGCTGGCGGTAAGCACCTGATCGCTCGCGCTGGTAACAACTTCAGTGTAATTGCACCAAAGCCAAAGCAAGATTTAAAAGCCAGTCAGCTTGATTTATCTAAGATGACACTGAAAATCGACCCGAAAGTTGAATGGCAACAAATGTATGTAGAAGGCTGGCGCACATTACGCGACTGGTTCTACGACGAACATCACCATGGTCAAGATTGGGGTGCTATCTTGGAGAAGTATCAACCACTTGCCAGCGCTGTCGCACACCGTAGCGACTTAGACTATGTACTTAGTGAAATTGCGGGTGAAATCAACGCAGGTCACATCTACGTACAATCTGGTGATGCCCCAACAGCCGAGCGCAAAAAGCATGGTTTACTTGGCGCAGAAATAAGCGCTCATCAGTCTGGCTACGTTAAAATTGAGCGTATCTACAAAGGTGAGAACTGGCATGAAGACTACCGTTCACCACTCAATGAAACCGGCGTGAATGCCAATGAGGGTGATTACATCATCTCGGTCAATGGTCGCTCGGTAAAAGACGTGGTTAACTTTTACGAGCTACTTGAAAACACCCAAGGCGAGCAAGTTGAGTTGGTATTGAGTAAATCACCAAGCGCTGATGATAGCTGGAAAACCACGGTAAAACCTGTTGCCAGCGAACAAGGCTTGCGTTACATGGCATGGGTTCAATCACGTGCTGACTACGTGGATAAATTATCAAACGGTAAGATTGGCTACGTTCACCTACCAAATACTCATTATGATGGTAACCGTTCATTATTTAAGAACTTTATGCCACAAACGAGCAAAGATGCGCTGATCATCGACGACCGTTATAACGGCGGCGGCTTTATCCCTGAGCACATGATCACTTGGCTTGCTCGTAAGCCACTTAACTATTGGAAACGCCGTGGTGTTGAGCCAACAAAAACTCCACAATTTGCCCACGATGGTCCAAAAGCCATGCTTATCAATGGTTATTCAAGTTCGGGTGGTGATGCCCTACCTTACTACTTCCGTCAGGCAGGTCTTGGCAAACTGATTGGTACTCGCACTTGGGGTGGCCTTATCGGTATCTCGGGTAATCCAAGTCTTGTTGACGGAGGTCAGGTTATCGCTGCAACCTTCCGAATTCTAGATAACGAAGGCAATTGGATCATCGAAAACGAGGGTGTGAGCCCTGATATCGAAGTGATCGATAGACCAGAGCTTGTTCATGCCGGTAAAGACCCTTCTGTCGAGCGTGCAGTGAAGGAGCTGTTGAAAGAGTTAAAAGATAGCCCGAAGAAAACACTGACAGTGCCTCCTGCGCCGTCTAAGTTCTAATGACTATAAAAATATAAAAGGCTGAGCAATCAGCCTTTTATATTTTCGAACAATCTTTATTCCTATCTCTACGCGATAAATCTCCCAAAAATTGTACGAGTAGCTTTGTTGTTTCATTTGTCGGCGTTGATGCAAGTAAATGATGCTGATAATTAGGTATAAAAAACTGTTGTGCACAGTGATTTTTTAATACCAACTTGCTTGACTCTGGAAGTACATCATCTTTACCTGAATTAATTACTAATAGATTTTCATAATAGTTAACAACTTCAAGTCCATCTGAGAAGTACTTTTGCAAATCATTTTCAATTAAATATGACTCTATCACCTTATCGATTAATCCTTGCGGCAAGTACTCAATATATGAAACCGTTTTTGAGGCAGCAACATTTAAGTCTTCCCTAATTAAAAATGGTGCCACACCAATCAAATTACTAGGGTTATACTTTTGAGCTATATGCAATGCCGGTAGAAAGCCCATAGAAAATCCGATAACATTGACTGACTTATAATTAGACGATAATTCAGGATAGTAGTCGACCAATTTGCTACCAAACGAAAATGTAGTTTCATCAACGCTTTTCAAGTCCATTACAATGACATCTGATCCCAATGAGGAAAACCAAATCGCGTAGGAAGTCAGTAGTGATTTATCCACGGCAAAACCGGGGATCAAGAGAGTTAGCTGCCCGCTCAAATCGAGAGCCCGAGCCTGCTCTTCTCTCACTATTTTGTAACCGGCACTGATACCATTAATTTCAACATTCATATCAATGTCATCCTTGATTGAAATATCACTTGGATAAAAGTCATAAGTCAACGTGTACTCACCTTTTTTTAATTTCCTTTCAATTTTTTTGACATTTATCAACTCTGTGTCGACAACTAGTTTTAACTCATATTTCAATGATTTACTCATAACACTTCGACCTATTGAAGTGCAACCAGAACTAATAAGAAAAAATAAAACAACAATTAAAATTGATCTTTTTGCACACATTAACTAATCTCCTCCTTGCAGTACTAATTTCATATTAAAAAGGATATTTTATGAATTGTAAATTTAGAAACTCAATTATCGCTGCAAATTTATTAGTTGCACTAATCCGGATGTAAAATGACAGCGAATGCAGAGCACGCTCAAGGCAGAGTGTCTATTCAATGCCAAGTTATTATTGGTGGTCCCTCTTCATCCAACTCAATTATTCAAACTTTTGCACCAGAAATTTTCGATCAATATGGTCTAATTAACCTTTCAAATATAGATGCATCCAAGTTAGAGTTTGAAATAAATAATTTATATAATATAAATGATATTAAAGATAACCGTATTCTTATCATTTTGAAGTCAGGTCAAAGTATTTTGGCTCGTAAATGGTTTGATGTATATAAAGCTGACTCGATGTATAGGTTGAATAGCCCTCAATTATTTTCAAACTGGGCTATGACCTATGAAGCGGTGGCGGATGGTTTCGACATAAACTTTGCTCCAAAACCTCGGATAATTACGGCACCGAGTAGCTTTTCAGTCAAAGGTAAGTATCGAAGCGCACCTCTTTTCGAATCGCCACAGGTACAGTTTGAAGGTTGTGAACGTTTGCCTGAATTCCCAGTACCGGATCCTGGTTACTATTGCGAACGGTAAGACTTGCTAGCTAAATTCAGTGAGTAATTATTGATTACTCACTTCTAATAACGATCTACGTTTAGACACAACATATAATCCCCACCCCGTAATCTTGTGTAATCGCCTTTTTTTACTTTTACAGCTACTTTCTAAAGAGAGTGGTGTTTTCACCTGAACCAATCACTTAACTTTATTAACTGAATTGCAATAGTTCGACATATATATCCAATACTACAGGCTATTAGGCGAAAAAATGCAGCAAGTCCACCGTCATCAAGGAGCAAGCTATGAATGTGCAGAATAAAGAGAGTCAGCCTTTAAAAATAAACAAAGAGCTCAACACCAACATCATCCTCAGCAGTACACAAAAGAAGCAAATAAAAGCACGCGCAAGCAAATACAAGAACGCTGATTTATCTTGCCTTAGGGCAATAGCACAAGCCGCAATAAATGTAGAATTATTCACTATCCCTTTATACATGACAGGCCTTTATTCCATTCAAGGCACCCATGCGATCGCTGATTCATCAAACCTTTATCCAGGACGTTATTGGCCAGGACTTGGTCCAACAGCTGGATATATCCCGGAAGAGCGCCGTAGTCAATATGACGTTGACCTCGCGCCGTTATTCGATATAAATACGTTAGTTAGTGATAGTAAACCCAGCGATTTGTCGGATAAGTTTAGATTAACTATCAATCAGCAAGTTTTTAATGGCGTATATAGTGTTTTCATTGAAGAAATGCTCCATTTACAGCTTGCTTCCAATATGGCAAGTAAGTTGGGACTCACACCAAGCTTTACAAGTCCGGCATTGATTGATGAAAACTATGGTTGGAAATGCTACAACAACCAAAGTGGTATTCCACATATTTTGGACTTTGCAGACTGTACCAAAGACTTGTCGCAACTGAGCCCTGAGATTCAAGCTTACTTCAAACAAATTTTCCCAGGTAAAACGTTACAAGATCTACGCGTTAATGCCACTGAACTCAACAAAGAGCAGACACTACTCTTTATGTTGATTGAAGAAACGGAAGAAAACGCAAAGAAAATTATCCAAGAGCAATATTTAGAACCAAACAAAGACACAAAACGGCCAAAATATTTTGAGCAGGCACCTTATGACTGGTGGAAACCAGATTACACTGAGAAAAACCTGCCGCTGTTTGGCTCGATTGGACACATGTACCTCAGCTATTGGGATTATATCCAGATCCAGTATGACGATGGCACAAGCTTGCTCGACTATGCAACCATTCAGCGCGACTATTTTAATGAGCGCCCTGGTAATAAAGATTATCAGCCACAATTTCCAGGTATTAAGGGCTCTCTCAGCGTAAAAGAAGATCATACTGTTTTAAAAGAAGCGTTAATGAATAATGTAAATGCCATTACTGATCAAGGAGAAGGTGATGGTGTGGCAGAAATGATTTGTAAACGCTGGGCTGATGAGAAATGGGCACAAAACCTCCTAGCAGCGAAAGCGGATGAAGCGGATGATCCCCACCTCAGCACCGTAGAAGAGAAGTTTCAACCTAGTGCAGAAGCATTGAAGGCGGATTATCCCGCAAGCTGCGGTGAGGGTCCAATTTCCGGTTCGGCGTGTGCCCGGATCACTAATAAATACAAAGATCACTTTCAAATATTTACCGATACTATGAGGCTCATTGTCGACTTTGAGAAGTCTTCAAGTCAACCAGACGAACGTTACATGACTTGGTCAACTTGGTTTGCTGAGGGTAATAGCTGGAATGAGGCGTTATTGGACCCCAACGGCGATGATGAAGCAGCTAAGCAAAACCCAAATCTACCTTGCGTCAGCAGTGTAGTAAAAGCGCTTAACAACCTTAAACTCTCGTCAAATATTGGCAATACGCATCAATTATTCAGTCAATCTGCGGTAGGCACAATTAAAGGTCTAACTACTGCACTTGATCGTTATTGGTCTGGTAAAACCAGTGAATTTCCGGGCCCTGCGATGGGTGGCTCTGGCGATAGGATCTCGATTTGCTGGGCAACCACGGGAATTGCGCCGGATTTAGTAACGGGTATCGCCCCACAAAATCCGAACGCCCTTTATCATGCCTGCCAAGGAATGAGCTATACCAACATAGGTTCGAATGACTTACCACCTCCTGAGGTATATCACAGTTGTAAAGGCAGTAATGATTGTAAAGCACAAGGTGGTTGCGGCTTTGTTCATAGCACAACGCCCGGCGGTAGCTGTGGTGGTAGCGTATCAACAGGGCCAAAAAGTGCCCCTGCTGATAATAAGTGTAATAACTTGGGTGGGTGTGCCGTGCCTATATCAGCCTCTCAACTCTTCCCTGAACTTTCTGGTGAAGACCAAGAATACGATATGCAACTATTTAAGTTTAACTTAAAAGATAACACCTTCTCTGCTATTGATTACACTTATCCGAAAGGCCAACAAGCCCCAACAGATCAATCTGCAGATCATGTGCTTATGCCTTATAAACAAGGGGATGCCGTATACGATATTGCTTGGCAAGCATACTGCAATGCCAATGGTTTATTGAACGAAGATGGCGAACCTAAAGAGAAGCCAAAACCTTCAGATATTCGTCTAGCACTTCCTCCATCAACTTGATAGGAAAGATAGCATGACAAATCCAATTCGGACGCAGCAGCTTGCTGCGTCCGCTATAGAACAATTGACCGACTTAGGGTTTGGTGTTGGCCTGAGAAGCCAGCACTATCCCTTTATCATGTCTCAATTGGAACGCGGAGCATCGCTTGATGTTGACTGGTTTGAAATCATCAGTGAAAACTATATAGATAATCACGGCTATGGTCGGCATGTGCTCGCTCAGTTAAAGGAACAATACCCGCTAGTGATGCATGGTGTGTCAATGAATATTGGTAGCAGCGACCCTCTTAACTTTGAATACTTAGGCAAGCTCAAGGAGTTAAGTGAATTCGTTAAGCCACAGCTTATTTCCGATCATTTGTGTTGGACAGGCGTTGCTGGTTTGAATAGTCACGATCTCCTACCTATGCCATTAACTGACGAAAGCCTACAACACGTTATCAACCGTGTTGACCAAGTACAGGATTTTTTAGAGCGACCTTTGGTGCTTGAGAACCCATCAACATACCTTGAATTTCAACATTCAACCCTCACTGAAAGTGAGTTCTTTAGTGAGTTAGTCACCGCAACAGGCTGCGGCATGCTATTGGATGTAAACAACGTCTTTGTTAGTAGCTTTAACCATGGTTTTGACGCCGAAGCGTTTATTCGTCAACTCCCCCATGAGCACATCGTTCAAATCCATCTAGCCGGTCCTAGCGACTGCGGTGATTGTTTGATAGACACCCATGACCAACCAGTGCCCGCCAAGGTTTGGCAGCTTTACCAACTGGCGCAGCAGTTAACGGGCGGCGTGTCTACCTTACTTGAATGGGATGCCAATATCCCCAGCTTTCCTGAACTCGTTGATGAGTTAAGCAAAGCAAAACTGGTACTGGCAGGGCATATTCCAAAGCAAGATACAGTTACTAACACCAACGCGCTGTCAACTCCAATCGTCAAAGAGCGAGCAGAATTAACATAATGAAAACGCCAGACTTAACGCAAACTCAGCAGTGGCTTAGCACCGTTTTAATGGTGCGAGGCGACCTACCACAAAAACTCAATACCGCTGCAAATCCGCATGGTTTAACGCTGCATGACTGTGTAAAAAGTAGTAAAACACTGGGAGCCATGAGAAGAGTAGACATCTATGCTGCAGGCTATGTGATGCGTTTAGTCGAATGTCTTCGGGGAGAGTTTGCACTACTTCGCCAGTTTATGGGCGACGAAGTATTCGACACCTTCGCCAAAGCCTTTATCGTCACCTTACCCTCTAAGTCTTGGACACTACATCAACTAGGCTCGCGCTTCGCTGATTTTTTAGCACACACTAAACCCACCGGTGATTTTAATGCCCACCAGCAAGCTATGTTTAGCTTGCCTTCAGAGCTGGCTAAGTTTGAAAGAGCCAAAGCGCTTGCACTGTTAAAACCAGGACCGGAAACCGAGCAATCAACTGCAGTAATAAACGAGATTGAGCTCCTTTGCGGTATCGCAGAAAATTTTGTCATTTCGGTGCCAGAATCAGTACAGCTTATTCAAACCGATTACCCTTTGCTGCCGCTTATAACCCAGCTTGAGCAAGCAAAGCCGTACACCTTGCCAACGCCTGAGCAAACGCATATTGCAATATCGCGCCAACAATATCGCATCAAAATGAGTGTATTGAATGACTGGCAAGCAGACTTATTACTACATCTGAGAAACAAACCGCTACGCTATCAAGAAGCGGTAACCTACAGCGCTAACCACCTAAACTTGGATCAACAAGCGCTGCAATCGCAGTTAGCAGTTTGGCTGCCAAGCGCTAGTAATATGGGGCTGTTTACGTTACAAAATGAACCAGTGCCCCAGTGATCCAATTTTCTAAATAATGGCTCAGTTAATAAAGTGAAATAAACCTTGATGGGTTATTTTTATATCCAATACAAGATAGACTAGCTGTATCGACTGCTGCTCCCAAATAATAATGATAACAATCAATAACCGTAAGCTAGACTTAGCCACGGGTGAACTTACCTACCTTGATGAGACAATCAAATTAGAGGCTAAGGTGCTGGCAGTACTTGAAATACTGTATCAACATCGTGGCACGCTTGTTACGCAAGAGCACCTACTTAATTCTGTATGGCAAAATACCGTCGTCGCCCCAAATGCCCTTCAACGATGCATCGCTCAGCTTAGAAAACTACTTGGAGATAGTGATAAACGTATTATCCAGACTTTTCATAAAAAGGGCTATCGTTTACAGGTTGGGGAGCAGCATACTAATTTAAGCCAAAAGCTGAGAACCTGTGCTCTCTATTTCGCAGGTTTCATCATCCTCTTCGGTATATTGTTTAGCTATTCAACTATGCCAAAAGCTAATTTCCAACTTTCAGAGGTTACACCTGTAAGTTACGGATTGGAGTTGGAGAGCACTGCGACACTCACCTCAGGTAGAAGGTTATTATATGTGGCCAGAACACCGCAAGCAGCGGAACTAAAAGTAAAGGATTTGGATTTCCAAACAACTAAGTTAGTTACCCGTGCATTGGATTTTGTTGGCAAACCTCAGCTTAACAAAGAGGGTAAAAAAGCAGTACTCATTGAAACACGCAAAACAAAATCACAAGCTAAGTGTCATCAAGCTATCGTCGTGTTACCAAGATTTGCTGCCAGAAAAGTGATCTCTCCTTGCTTAAATAACGAAGTGCGGCAAGCCTACTGGGTTGGTCATCAAGTGTTACTTATCGCCAATAACGAGTATGCCCTTTTTACTCCGCACTCAGACTCAGTCACATTTACTTCTTTACCTATAGCAGCAACAATTTTAGCGTCCTCATTTAATGAGGATCAACTTACTTTACTCACCCAAGATCCAGATGAAGAGGCTTATCTCTCTAGTTATATGATTAGCAAAGAAAACGAGCTTTTTCTTCTTCAACAAGAAAAATTGTCTGATGTAGAATTAGACCGTTCGTTGATGTTAGTAGAAGGGCCAGATACAACACACATACTTTCAACCGCATCTGCGCTCTATATTTTTCAAAACCTCAAGCTTGTACAAGCCATTCCGGCAATCGGCTCAGAATCGTTTTACATCACTGAATACATTAAAGGTAATAGCTATTTAGCGACACTAGTTCGAGAACAAAAGCAGATTAATATTCAAGACAACCTCTCTACAAGCCGACTTACAATCAGCCACTACGACGAGCTATCAGGGCAATTCCAACCAAGTGGAAATGCCATTGCATTTCTCTCTAATCGTACAGGCACCAATGAAGTTTGGTTAAAGCAAGAACAGCAAGAGATCCCGCTCACCCATAACAAACATATTTCGTCTTTTGTTTGGACAGCCGATGGTAAACAATTGTGGGCAGCATCAAAACAAAGTTTACTGAAAATCAATTTAGTCACTGGCGTTGAAGTTTTTCCTGCTTTATTTGAAAAGCAAATTATAATGCAATCAATTGAAATAAAAGGAAGTAACTACCTTCTCATCAATGATCTTGGCGATGAACAGCTAGTACTTTTCGACCCTGTAACCAACCATAAACAGCCACTTTATCAGGGGCAGGTTCACTGGGCACAAATACAGCAAAACGGTACTGTCTATATAGCCACACCAGATGAGCCAAACTTAAAAGTACTCGTCAACAATTCGCTCAAACCACAGCCAATAACAAACAAAATCACCTTGCATTGGCGTTTTTACCTACGTGGGAATGAGCTGATTATTCCCGACAAACAGGCGACTATCTGGCGCTATAACATCAACACGCAAGTTTTGGATACATTGGGCAAATCCGACGAGCAGACTCGCTTGATCACAGATGTTCAACTACATCCTTTTAAGGTTTTAGCTGACTCACCAAAAACACTTAGCGCAAACCAAGTTAAAGTAAAAATAACAGAACCAGAAAACCACTAATATAAAGGTGGCTCACACATGTGCGCCACCTTTATATCACTCTTAATAACGCTAAAGCCGAGACAATACTTGTTCAATATACTGCTTGGCTTCTTCATTTTTTTGCTCTGTTGCTAGCAGCAAGGCACGCTTTAGCTGAAGTGTTGCTTGTGTTGTATCGCCCGCATTCAAAAGAGTCTGTCCATAACGTAAATTGTAAATTACAGAGTTAGGCATAGTCGCAAGTAGTTCATCAAGCACGTTTTTTCCAAGTGCTGTATTGCCTTGCGCGAATAAATATTGCCCTAGAGCAAGCTGATTGGCCTTAATATCAATCGAGTACCCATAGCGCTGTTCTAGTTTTTGGTGATATTCTCGCAACCCCTTTAGACCTAATTTTTCAAATTGAGCATAATCTTGAAGCTTTATTGCACCAAGAATATGTTGTAATCCATGTCTTAGCGCTAGCTGTGCGCCAACATGATAATGATGTTGACTTAAGTCTTCTAGCATCAGGTGTTGGTGTCGTTTTGAAACGGCGAGCGCAGCAAAAAACGGTCTATTTTCATCAAAGCTGCCAAGGCTGATATATAGGTTATTGGTGAGCTTGCCCTTGGTGATGCTGTCACTAATATCCTCTTTTAGTAGCTTGGGGAGGTGACTCCAAATTGGCGCAGACAATATTGCACCTTGGAAATACCCGGGCATTTCTCCTAATAAATTCAAGGCAATCGCCGCCCTGCTTGAGTACCCTTCAATGACTTTAAACGGCGAAAGATTAAATTGCCGTATTAGTGTTGGTTCAACTTCACTTGCTAACACGCGAGCTAGCAAGGCAAAATACGCTTGGTCAGATAACTTGTCAGCCCCAGCAAAACTCAATTTGGGCACTCGCACGATCACAAGTTGCGGGATAGGTGAAAAACTAGTGTGACTCAGCCAGTCCACTTCAGCTTTCAGTACATCAAAACGGCTCTCTCCCGCAGTTGTATAAAGCGTTGAGTATGGCTCTTTTCGGTTAACATCAAAATCAAAAGGCAAATATATTTGTACATCAACAGGCCCTCCCACTAACTTTGAACTCACAGTGATATGCTGTAATTTTGAGGCTATCTGAGCGTGAGTAACTAACGCAAACAACGCGCAATTTAACCACATCAAACTTTTTAAAAGTATTTTCATGCTTTTCTCCATTTTTGGGTAAGCTTATGAAATAAAAACTTTTAAAACTTGATGCATTGCTTATTTTTAATTGATGAATTGCTGATGTGGATCTATCGGAGTTTGTTAGAGGCTAAATATCAGGTGCTAACAAACATGGTTACCTAAGTCGCAACGTTTAGCACAGTGACTATGGTTGTAAAAAGAGATGCTACTAAGGTTTATTAATTTCGCGTATACACGTTAAGCAACGGAAACTTATTTTCCCCGAAAGCCAGTGTGAGTGGAAGCGTTTCTCCGCCATCAAAGCTTTCAGAAAGCTTCATCGGCGCGATCCTTTGCCCGTTTGCTGTTAGTGCCAGCAGGTGTTTTTGTGTTAATGTCCGACGCCCGCTCGATTGATTTTTAATCGTGATCATTGCCCAGCGTTCACCGTTTTCGTTACTCATCAGTACCGCGTTAAGTACCTTGAAGTCACTGATATCTGGGTAAATATTGGCATCATTCGGAAAAGCCAGTTCCATATTGTTAGGCATTACACTATCAATCGTTAACGCTTCTTCAGCTGCCTGTGTATTCACAGCCAACATAAGTAACCAAAAACCACTTATTATCCTTCTAATCATTTAATTTTCCTTTGACTAATTCAATTTTTGGGCACAACAATACTTGCGCAGCACCAAGGTTACACTGCAAAACAAAAATGCCAGACTACACACTGTGCGATCTGGCATTTTCTTAACTAGTAGTGACATCAATTATAAAGTTTCTTCTAACCATTTGAAGAATTCACGCTGCCAGACTATTCCGTTTTGCGGTGTCAGTACCCAGTGGTTTTCTTCAGGGAAATAAAGAAAACGGCTTTTCAAGCCACGTAGTTTAGCAGCTTGGAAGGCTTGCATTCCTTGGCTCAGCGGTACACGGTAGTCTTTACCACCATGGATCACGAACATCGGCGCATCCCACTTATCCACATAGCTGATTGGGTTAAACTGATTGTATGCTTTGCTGATGGCCGCATTGTTTTGCTCCCAGTACGCGCCACCCAATTCGTTGTTCACAAAGAACATTTCTTCGGTTGTGCCGTACATACTGCGCAAATCAAAAATGCCACAGTGCGCGATAAAGGTTTTGAAACGACCATCGTGATTGCCAGCTAAGTAAAACGCAGAGTAGCCACCAAAGCTTGCGCCAACTGCCGCGATACGTTTGTTGTCAACGTATGACTCTTTCGCAACATCGTCGATTGCATCAAGGTAATCTTGCATTACCTTACCACCCCAATCTTGGCTGATATCTTTGTTCCATTTCACGCCGTGCCCTGGCATACCACGGCGGTTTGGCGCAACCACAATGTAGCCTTGTGATGCCATCACTTGGAAGTTCCAGCGGAAGGAATAAAACTGTGATAACGGCGACTGTGGACCACCTTGAAGGTATAACAGCGTTGGATATTGCTTACGCTTATCAAAATTAGGTGGGTAGATAACCCAAGTTAGCATGTCTTCGCCGTCTTTTGTCTTCACCATTCGCTTTTCAACGTTCGGTAAATCCAAACCAGCATAAAACGCCTCGTTCACATTTGTCAGCGCAACAAGCTTTTTACTATTCAGATCAAAGCGGAAGATCTCTTTTGCTTGATTCATGCTATTACGAGTAACAACTAACTGATCATCTAAGGCAGCGACAATGCTATTTACATCAAACATGCCCTTAGTTAGCTGCTTAATTTTTGGATTGGCTTTGGTTTTGCTGCTCACCGCTACTTGAAATAGCTGGATTGTCCCGTCAATTGGTGCAATAAAATAAATATGCTTACCATCGTGACTCCACTCAAAACTGCTTACCGTGCCGTCCCAGTGCGCAGTTAAGTTGACTTCTCTGTCACCCAACTTAACGATAATGTCATTTTTATCCGCCTCGTTACCCGCTTCATCCATACGTAAGAAAGCCAGCAACCCTGTCGATGAGAACTCTGGGCTTTTATCATAACCCAAGTTTTGCTCGGTTAGATTGGTGGTTTTCTTGCTCGCTAAGTTATAACGATAAATATCTGTGTTGGTGCTGCTCGCATATTCTGCGCCAGTCAGCTTTTTACTGACGTAGTAGATATTTTCACCTTTAGGGCCCCAAACATAATCGCTTGAACCACCAAATGGTGACGTCGGACTATCAAAAGGCATCCCTTTCATGATGTCGACTTTTTCTTCAGTAGTGAGGTCCTGATAAAACACGTGTTTAACACTGCCGTCTTTCCAAGTATCCCAATGGCGGTAGTTTAAATCATCAAATACATAAGCATCTGCTTGCGTAAGTGCTTTATGTCTATCCGTGGCCAACACAGCTTCAACATTGACGGTGTCATGAAATAGTTTTTTGCTGCCATCTGGCGAAATGTTGTCGTCTGACAATATCCCTTGATATGCGCTTAAAAGCTGGGACACCCCACCCTTTAACGGCACTTGATAAACTTTGCTATCAAAGTCATTGTTTTCAACGCTTGGCGTTGTAACTCGATAAATCACATGGGTTTTGTCTTTAGATAACCCAAGCGCACTTACGCGCTTTACTTGCCAAAGCTTGTCAGGGGTCATTACCTCTTTGGCAACCAACCCAAAACTTGGTGCTAATCCTAAGCTAGCACATAAAAGAATTCGCAACATCGCGAAATGCCTCCAATAATTAAATCCCACCTAGACTACATAAAGCGGGAAGAACTTAAAAGCATTCACGATAAGATACTTTCGTCTCTAGCGCAGGTAACCTAAAAGCAGCAGAAGTTGCTCAAAATAAATTTACGTTGTGCTGTAAGTTGGCAATTCGGTATTTTCTGGGTGTTTGGTTAAACAATTTCTTAAACGCTTGCACAAACACAGAGTCAGAAGCGTACCCCAACTCGATAGCAATTTCCTGTATGCTCTTTTGCGACTCTAACAATTGCAAAGATAAAACTAACCTCACATTTTGTCTCCACCGTGAAAATGATTGGGAAAACTCTCTTGAGCACAATCGCGACAAAGTGCGCTCAGAAGCGCCCACTTTTGTTGCCCATTCCTTTAACGTAAATGGTAAATCCGGTTGCTCTTTAAGCTGTAAGAAAATGGATAAAAGACGTTTATCGGTAGGTATGAGCAAAGGTATTTCATAACGGTTTGCGATCTCGATCTGATCTCGCAATACGGTTAGCAAATGTGTGATATTGGACTCTGCTTGAGTGAGCGTCTCGTTTTCAAATAGAAGCAGTATTAATGCTTTAATAAATGGCGTTACCAGACAGGATTTTGGTTTGTCTCCATACTGAACATATTTGTCGGGATTAAGGTAAATCGCCAAAAACTGTGTATTTGTAATCGCTATGGATTTATGCACTGTATTTGCGGGTATGTAGAGCATGCCATTGTGAGGAACAATCCCGCTTTTATCGCCGATACTTGATTGCAGCAGCCCCTGCAAAGGAAACACAATTTGATGCCACAAATGTGAGTGAAAGTCATCAATATAACCAGAAGCCATATTCGTCGTTTTGGTTATGATTTGTTTATTAGGAGAACCTTTGATGAGGTCATTAGCTTGCATCTTGGCGACTTATCAACATTAAACGTCTGTTAGTATAAATTACGCCATCCAAATTTAATATACCATCTACAGCCTATCGTTAATTAAAAGGCACAAAGATGCATATTCACTTTATCGTTCATGAACATTTTGAAGCGCCCGGCGCCTATGAATCGTGGGCAAATAAACGCGGCCATACCATTACCTACTCGCGAGTTTATCAAGGAGAACCGCTCCCAAAAAATGCCAAAAACCTAGATTTTTTGATTGTAATGGGAGGACCTCAAAATCCGTCGACAACTATTGAGCAATGCCCACACTTCGATACAAAAGGTGAGCAAGAAGTCATCTTGAACTCGATTACCGCCGGAAAAGTTGTGCTTGGTATATGCCTAGGGTCGCAACTCATTGGTGAAGCGTTAGGTGCAACATTTGAACCTAGCCCTGAACGTGAAATAGGAAAATACCCGATAACCTTGACGGAAGCTGGGATGACACATCCATTATTTAGTCATTTTGGAAAAGTGTTGGATGTCGGTCATTGGCATAATGATATGCCGGGGCTCACCAATGGATCACAAGTGATTGCATATAGCGCGGGGTGCCCAAGGCAAATTGTCGCCTACAGAGACCTAGTATACGGTTTTCAGTGCCATATGGAATTTACTAAAGATATCGTCGCATTACTGATTGAAAATGACGATCTCAGTGACGCGTTGCAGCATCCATTTGTAGATGAGCCAGAGGTTTTACTGAACCATAACTATGACGAAATGAACCAAAAACTGTATGGTTTTTTAGATAAGTTAGAAAGCTTTTATAAATCACAGTCCTGAGCGTTAATTATATTATTTAACCTGCCTAATTGCTCAGGCTAGCGGCCTCTGTACGTCTAAAAAATATAATTGCTTATTAAGGCTAATTTAGGTGTAATGAAGACATAATAAGCGCTGAGCAATGCAGGGAAAGCTTACATAACACTAGCTAAACTGATTACACTAGCTAGGAAAGTGAAAGCCTCTAAAAAGCCTATTTTTTCTAAGTAAGCCCACAGCATAAGCAACACCAGCTCTGACACACCGAGCAGGTGACGGCTCAGTCCGACCAGCGATTATGCAACACAAACTGCGTGTCGCATAAATACTAAAATGTTATACAACTACGGATAACTCAGAGTATGCCCAATCCATTTATTCCTGAATCGTTTAAGCCTCCGACGTTTTTTGATAGTGAAAATTTTCACTTCAGAGTTCTTGAAGAAGAAGTTGCTGAGTTAGACTTTGAAGCAGTAATGTCCAGTCAAAAAAGGCTACAAGGATTATTTGGCCCTGAAACTGAGTGGCCTAAAGTTAATATGACCCTCGAAGAAAATATAGAAAGCTTAAAAATTCATAAACAAGAATTTGAATCAAGGGATGCTTTTGCATATTCCATATTTAACAATTCAAAGGAAAAATGCCTAGGCTCTGTTTATATAGATCCAAGCCGATCACTAAATTATGACTGCGAAGTCTACTTGTGGATTCGAGATGATAATATTGCGTTAGAAAAAATACTTTATCAGACTGTCTTAAATTGGCTTCAATCAGTGTGGCCGTTCTCAAAAATAGCATTACCGGGCAAGTCGATTTCATGGAAAGATTGGACTCATGAGTTAAAATTTGTATGACAAGGCAATGAACCAAAAAGAACTTAACAAAAGAATAACACAGACACCAACCACAACTCGCATCTGTATTATGGTGGGTGTCTGCCATTCGCTTACCAGCTCCAATTAAAGAAATTTCATTTTAAGAGCAACAACTTAAACAACATTTAAAAATACTTTACCCATCGCGCTGATGTTTTTCGTTTATAACCTGCAAACCATTTACATAATGGGTATAAAAGCGCGCTTAAAAACATTGCGAATAGCCATATCTGCCAAACATGATAAAAGCCAAAATATGCAGTTTGACTGCTACCATAGTGCTGATTCGCACCAAATAGCCATTGTGCCAATATACTAAGAACAAGTAGCGCGTATAGGTGCGTAATGTAGAAAAACATCGGCGCTGACCCTAATACTCGAACCGGCTCTAATACTCTGAGCGCATTATTCTCTAAAAACGCTAATACGAATGCACCAACTCCCAAGGTAAGTAAAATAAAATCGAGAGACGGCGGATATTTAGTAAAGTTAAAAAAGTCCATTGTGGTGAGAAGTGTTGTTGCCTGTTGAGACCAATCAAGTGTTTCTCCGTATAGATTTAATCCTCTTAAAACCAGTAACCCGACTAATAGCGCAGCTCCGCTTTGCAATAAAATGGTTTTACGTGCTTGCGATGACACTGAGCCTGAAAATAAAGGCCCTACCGCATAGCCGCACAAGATAACGCCAATCCAAGGTAAAACCGGATAAGACGCTTTTACGTTAACAACAGCATCTGCGACTAAATAACCTCGGTCATGCAGAATCGTCCAAACGGTATAACCTATTTCGTTCGGTGCAAACTCGATGGGCGACAATAAATTATGACCAGCAACAATACTTACACCCAATATTGCAATCACCCTGCGGGGTAAAGCGACCATCAGTGCCAATACCACCATACTGACGCCAATTGCCCAAATAACTTGCAAGTACAGTGTTTGATACGCGCCAAACCAAGAAAAATTAACCAGTGTCATTTCAAGTAAAATTAAAAATAGGCCACGCTTTAAAAGAAATGACTGGGCCGACCGCTTCGCACCGTTTGCGGGGTTTTCATACAACCAAGCCGATAAACCTGTCAAAAAGACAAAAATAGGCGCACAAAAATGGGCACTTAAACGGGTAAAATACAACTCTGGACTCGTGGTATGAATGTCCATTGGATCAAGAACTGGTACATGCAAGAAAAACCGCTCTCTCACATGGTCAACCAACATAAATAACATCACGATGCCACGCAGTATATCGATAGAAGACAACCGTGTTTTACTGTTTTGAAGATTATTCATTACACTCTTTCTCGTGTTAAAAACGAAAAAACAGTCCAAGTAAAATGACTCAGACTGTTACTCTCTCGACAAGCAGAAGACTTAAAATATGCTAAGACTTTACGCTCGTATTAGGGATCAAAACTGATACTTCACACTTGCGCTGTATGTTGTAGGTGATCCCGGCATGGTCCATAGTTTGTGATAGGAGTTTTCAAAATAGGTCTTATCAAACAGGTTGTTGATGTCCAGTTTCACACTTACCTTGTCATTTAATTCAACCGATGCCGATAAATTAACTAGCGTATAGGATGGCAAAATGAAGTTTGCGTCTGTTGTTTCGCCCAGACGATCACCCACATAATTCACGGTTGCCCCAAGATAGGATTCTTTTCCTAAAAGTGTGGTGTAATGCTTCAGTGAAACATGACCAATATGGTCTGCAACATTAATCAAACGTGAGCCCTTGGGAATAGGCACGCCCCAGTCTGCATTAATCACATCATTTGCGGTTTTTGCGTCGGTATAAGCATAAGCAAGCGCGAGCACAGTATCGTCGGTTAACTCAGTCGTTAATTGAAATTCAATACCTTGGCTTTCTACTTCGCCCAAGGTTGCCGATAAGCCCGTGTCAGGTTCAGCGGTAAGCATATTGGTTTTTTGCGCATCAAAAAGTGCAATGCTACCCGAGAAACGATCCGCAACACCTTGCCATTTAGCGCCAATCTCAAATGATTTAGTTTCCTCTGGTTCAAACGCATTACGATTAGAATCTAAACCTGGATTTGGCCTAAACCCTTCTGCGTAACTTGTGTACAGATTAACTTTGTCATTCGCGTTATAAATAAAACCCAAGCGTGGTGTAAACTCGGTTTGCTCTTGGCTTTGCGCTTCATCACTACGAAGGTTAAGAATGTCTTGCTCAAATTTATCAACACGGACACCCACTAATACTTTCGATTTCTCGGTCAGTTCGATCAAGTTTTGAGCATAAATACCGAGACCTTTTTGGTTTTCTTCGGTCAACGTCTTTAGAACAGGTTCTGGTTGTGTTTGCGTGTAGTCTGGATTATTTGGGTTAATGCTATAGGTGGTATCGCCCGACCCCCATGCCGTACGCCATACTTTATAATCAGTATCAATGTCAAAGTTATAGTGATCAACGCCCACTAGAATGTTGTGCTTTACACTACCTAATTCAATTTCACCACTGAGTTCAATACGCGCAGAAACATCCAAAGCCTGGTAGTCTCGAGCACGTCTTTGACGAGAAAGTAGGCTCGCGTCTGTGTATATCAGCTGTCGACCATCTGATAATTCGGTATCTGAAGATACACCTTCAAATGAAGAATCTCGATAAGCAAACCCGGTGAGTATGTGCCAATCATCGCTTACCTTATGATTTAACACTAACTGATGACCTAAGGCTTCAACTTGGTGCGCACCATCACGAATATCACCATAAAAAGCGTCCGTGTTAACGTCATCAAAGTTATTATTTAGAATATACACACCTCTATCCAACGGCTTTTTCTGATTGAGTACTTCCATTTCATAGCTCAGACTCGTGTCATCAGAAATATTCCACAGTACCGACGGCGATAAGTGCAAGCTATTGATTGAAACATGGTTCCTATGTGTGTCTGAATCTTCATATGCGCCATTTAGTCGATAAGCAGTTTCTTTGGTAGCTGAGTTTGTGTAATCAAATTCAAACTGTTTTTTACTGTAATTACCAAACGTTGCTTGAATATAACCTTGCTCTTCGAACTGAGGCTTTTTGGTAATGATATTGATAGTGCCACCGGGCTCCCCTTGCCCATATAACGCAGAGCCTGGACCTTTCATGACTTCAATGCTTTCGATATTGGCTGTACTTCTATTGCCGTTGTAGCCTCGAGAATTAAAACCATTGACAAGATAACCTGATGGATTATTTTCATCACCCGAGAAACCACGGATAGCAAAGCTATCAAACATGCCTCCAGAGTTATTTTGCCTAACAACACTCGGTGTGAGTTCTAACGCTTCCATAAAGCGAGTAATACTTTCGCTTTCAAGCAGTTCTGAGCTAATGGTATCGACTGCTTGAGGCGTTTGAACTAAAGGTACATTACCACGATAGGGCTGCCGAAACTGTTTAATCTCTATATGCTCTATCTCCCCGTTTGGGCTACGATTTGAAGCTGATTCTTGCGCAGTGGTGCCATTAGCCACCAAAATGAGGGAGAGTAGTAATTTTTTGTTCACTGGTATCTCTATTTTCTGGAATTTAGATTTTGATACAATATAACATACCTCCGCGTATTATTGTTATTTAATAAATTGTCAATTGACGCTTTTTTTGTGTATTTGGTCGAAAGCTCTCAATTGCTTGAGCGCGCAGCACTGACACTTGGTAGTATTTTCCTCATGCTGTTTGTGCTGTTACAAGGCGGGAATATTTACGGTAAAACGGTGGCATGGTGACACTTTAGCTCAGTGATACCGAAAGCAAGGTCGGTATTTAATGTGACGAAGTGCCCACCATCACTTCACTTTATTCTCATCACATTCGCTGCAATGAATTTAAGCTTAGCTATGCTAGAAAGGCTACGCAAAAACGTAACCCGTGCACCAAGGGAATAGGCTCGGTTCCCAGCACACCTTTGTTTTCTGCATTTGTACGCGCTACTTTTACGTTACACACTAGCCAAATTATTATTAGGCACAAATCATGGGGAATATTTAAGCGTTGACCACTTTGATTGGGGTATTGTATTGGCCTACAAAATGAATTAGCCACTAAAAACACGTTGATCCATCACCTTGGTTGCAGTATTTGTAAAAAGTGACCGATAACAGTTAAAAATAGCTGGAAATATAGTATTGGCGCCTCACATCCATGCTAATACTATATTTCCATTATTACCGCACACCTTGCTACAACAGACCCGAAATAGAATTTACTAAACCTTGAACTAGCTTAGGTCGAGCCTCAACAAATTCTAGATTTACTTTATTCGCTGTAGAAACGATCCGTGTTTGATACTTTTTACGGTCGGTCACCTCGTTTGAAGTCACCGATTTATAGCCTGAGTTACCTTGCTTTAGTTTAGCTCTATTACCTTCTTGTACTTCGACACCCGATTTCGCGCGCTCAGAAACCTGTAAGTCAGTAACAATATTAAAATAAACGTCTTCCACCATTGCATCAGCAACAAAGCCCGCAGCTGCGCCAAGCAAGCCTGCAGCAGCTTGTCCTCGACCACTACCAAACTGAACACCAACAATAGCACCCGCTACAGCCCCACCATAGCCTTGGGCTAAAATTCCTCGATTTTCATCAGCGGTTGTTCTGCCAGCTTTGAGAATATTCGCTTGGATCCAAAAGTGCGCTGCATCTGGGTCATTAACAACCTTGTAGCCTTTTGACAATAATGCAGTTTGTATCTCGTTAGCGATGACTAAATCCTGCTTATCCGATGTGTTTCTGAGTTGCAAAAACACTGTGCGCTTGTCCTGACTGACTGGATCTAGAAATATAGAGTCGCTCATTTTAGTTTCAACTCTTAAATCTCGCTTTTTCACCGCAGTGTGCATCGCATTACACCCTGCCAGCTGAACTAACAGAAAGAGCAAACAAAGCAGTAAAGGCAAATTCCAAACGCCTGATATAGATTTTCCTGTAGATTGTTGTGATATAGTGCCGTGTTCCATGTCCATAACCCTTTTAATTTTATTAACACCTAGTTAATTTATTCAATGAACCGATACTGAACAAGGTGGAAATTTCGACCCTGTCTCATGCTGTTTTTTTCACGCATTCTTATTTTTTCCAAAGCAACTTGCTCTCGCTCAAATACATAAGGATGGTTATGGATCTGCATAAATACATTCCTCTACGCACAACCCTAATTACGTTGTTAACAGGCGCTTTAGTCGCATGTGGTGGGGACTCAGATAACGATATAAATAAACCAACGAACAGCTTACCGATTGCTCAAGCAGGAGAAAATCAAACGGTCGATGAAAAGGCAACCGTCACATTACACGGTAGTGGCACAGATAACGATGGGGTGATTAAAAGCTACCAGTGGCAGCAACTTTCAGGCCCCCCAGTTTTGCTATCGGACCAAAGCAACGCAATTTCCTCATTTGTGGCTCCAGATGTCACAGAAAACGAGGAGTTAAGCTTCGAATTAACAGTTATTGATGATGAAGGAGGAAGTGCTACTGATCAGGTAGTTGTCACCGTAAACAACCTGAACAACATAACGATTCAATTGCAAGTACCTCAGAGCATCGCGAAAGGGTCGTGGGCACAATTAAAAGCAGATATATCGAGTGCCGTTGAAATTGACAGCATTGTATGGGAAGAATCAACAGATATAGAGCTTAACATTGATAACGATAAACCTGATTTTGCTTCACTAAAAATCCCTGAAGACTACACTGGAGATAACCTTGAGTTTACGGTCACAGTCTCAGATAAATCAGGCTACTCTATCTCTGCAGGCGCCAATGTAGAAGTTGCTGAAGCAATAGATTTTGTTGACTACACAGGTGACCATGATGAGCAACCGCTTGAAGATGCTGAAGTCATCGCTACATTAGACCCGAGCAGCGAATTGAAACCGGCAACAAGAGCCGTTGACGGTTACACAACTTTTATCGTTGATGGCCAATCGGGAGTAGAAATTACCCCAGAGATGGGTAGGCTCACACTCACCACAGGTGCGTTAAGCGACATACAAGTCGGTGATATTATAGTCGGTGTCACCACTGATGGTGACACCGGGTTTATGCGTGAGGTTATTGATATTAATGGTAATATTTTAACTACCTCGCAAGCACCATTACACAAAGCTTTTCCAGATGCAGACGTTAAATTAGACCTTGTTATCACGAACCAAGCTGCAACACTTAATCAGTCGATTTCAACTGCTAATAATACGGTACAGTCGAGTGTAGATGTTCCTATCTTAACGTTCTCAAGAACACTGCAACAAAAACTAAGCCCTGAAGTCACGTCTGTTGTAGAACTAAAGATGAACTCAAGCGCCCAGATAGGAATAGAGTTTTCAATTATTCGTGGTGAGGTAACTCACTTTTCTACAATTGCTCAAGCAGATTACCTCACTAATACTTATCTAAAAGCGAACTACAGTTACAAAGGAGGCCTGAACAAAAGCAAGGTATTCAATCCCATTATTAACAAAAATGTTAAGCTATTCGTGGGGCCTATTCCTTTATTTTTAAACGTCAAATTACACCCACAACTTGGCGCTAATATTATTGTTGCTGGTAAAGCAAATTTAAAGATGGGTATTAGTGCATCAGGAAACTATAGAACCGGATTCAAATATCAAAACGAAAAACTGAGCCCAGTTCACAGCTTTGTGCCTGTCATATCTCAAATTGGACCTGAATACGAACTATCAGGTGAAACATCAGCAAAAGCAAAAGCAGAGCTACAGTTTATGCTTTCTGCTTACGAGTTGTCTGTACCATTACCATTTGGGAATAAGATAGAGTTAGATGGCCCTGGAGCAGGGTTAGCAATGGGCCCATATGCAAAATATGCTGCTAAAGCAAACTACAAAAGCGCAGATCATGAGCCAAATTGTAAACTTGAACTCTCAGTAGGATTAGGAGTTAATGCCAACCTAGATTACGGCTTTGTAGGCGATATTCTTGGGCTGACAAGTAAAGCTAAGAAGAAAAAGATTCCTCTTTATGATTTGGAGCAACCAATTTGGGGCTCTGAAGTATGCCCATTTGAGACTCAATTCAATACGCTTACAGGTGCTATCTCCGACGTTGACGGTAGCCCCATATCAGACGCTGATGTGTCACTAACAAGCGTAAGCACTGGGTTTTCTCAACAATTATCATCCGATACCAGTGGCGCCTTTAGTTCTCCACCACTCGCAGTTGGTGATTATCATGTGATCGCTTCTAAATCGGGTTTTCAACCAGAGCGCATTACAATCACTGTTACCGAGGACACCAACCAACCAGTTCAATTAATTCTGCTCAGTGGTGAGCCCGTAGATGGTAGCAACCCAATTGACGACAACCTAGGCAACCCGCGCAAGCAGGCTCGTGTCACAGGAGACCCAAACTTACGTACGTTTGACGGCTTAAACTATGGATTTAATGGCGTTGGTGAGTATATCTTAGCCAAGTCCAATATCGACACTTTTGAGATTCAGGGCCGTTATGTCGCAGTCCCTGGCAATCAACACGTGTCTTTCAATGCCGCTGTCGCCGCAAATGTCGCAGGAACAAGAGTCACCTTTTACCCCAATGATGAAGGCCTTGCCGTGCTTATTGATGGTCAATTACAAACATTGAATAACGGTGCTAGTGAGCTTTCTAATCAAGCAAGTATCTTTAAACAAAATAATCGTCATTACGAAATAACTTGGCCAGACACCTCATTACTAAAAGTGTATCGGCGGGGTGAGTTTGTCGAGACAGAAGTGCTTTTACCAAACTCTCGTGCAGGCAGCGTTAATGGGTTACTAGGATACTTTGATGGCAACGTCGACAATGACTTAACGGATGCTAACGGCAATCAAATTGAAGACAAAGGTAACTTCAATCAACTTTATGATATTTACGGCAATAGTTGGCGTGTAACATCCGAATCCTCTTTGTTCGACTACTTCAATGATGAGACCCCTGAAAGCTTCGTTGACCTTAACTTTCCACGAACATTGTTAACTCAAGCGAGGTTAGAGGCACAAATTGGTAGTGCGGAATATCAACGGGTTAAAGAATTGTGCCAAAAGTATGTAAGCATAAAAAGCAGGCTTGAAGCATGTATCATAGATGTTGCTTTAACAGGAAACGAAAGCGATTTAAGCGCTTATCGCGCAATTTCGGAGCCAACATCTGAGTTAACATTAAAAGTTCCACCACAAATCACAATATTGTCTCCAACACCTGGCGCAATTTTGAGTAGTAACATCTTAATAGAAGGCAAGATTGAAACAGTTCAATCAAGTATCGCCAAATTATTTATTTCTATAAATGGAGAGGCTAAAAGAGACATTACCTTTGCGCTTAATAGTGGCAGTTTCGCACTCACTCAACCAGCGGAGTCTTTTGTTCAAGGTGAAAACAACATTATACTCTATGCGACAGATAGTCAGGGGAGCCGAGCAAATTCAATTATTGGTTTTACGTTTGACAGTAACGTCGCACCTGCAGCTGGTGGAGATTTAATCGTATTCAATGATGTCAATATTCTAGATAATGAGCGGATTTACAAAGCTGATAACACGCAATTTGCGAAAAACCTAGCCAGTTTTTCAGGAAACAGCCTCCGTGCCCAAGGTTCTAAAATAGTCCTAGATCGATCTCATGATTCTCGCTGCAGTTGGTCATGCCAATCTATTAATTACCTGTACAGTACTTGGGAAGATTTAGGCTTTGAAGTTATTACATATCAGTCTCTAGAAGATTGGGATCTTGATGACCCACAAATAAAACTTATCGTACTCTGGACTCCACTTAACTCATATTCTCCGGATGAAGTCAGTCGCTTAAAACAATTTGCTGCACAGGGGGGAAGAATTGTATTTGTCGGTGAGCACGAGCTGTTCTATGGGCTAAAAGGCATTGAAGTTGAAAACAACTTCCTTATCAGTATGGGGGCATTTATGCGTAATATTGGAAAAGATGTATACGGCGGCAACCATTATTTTGATGTCGGTGAAGATAACCAACATCAAACAGTTCAGAATGTAGAAACTTTGGTATTCAACAGAGTATCCCTACTCTCTCTCGGTCCAAACGACTACCCTTTGGTGAAGAGTGCCGATGGTTTAGACGTAATAGCAGGAGTTGCACGTATTGATATCAATAATCAATCCAATGAACGCCAACAATATTACTTTATGCTACACCAGAGTAATAAGCCCAAAAACCCGCCATCACCTATCGTAAGTGATCGCTCAACAAACTAAAATAAAGCAGGCCCACTCATGCACAATTTGATGAGTGGGCCATAAAACCTAGCCATAGTTGACTTAATTAGAGACCACAGCTAAACCACCAGACGTTAATAAACCAGATTAACAGGGCTAAATTAAACTTGGCTGTTGTATGTGTGTTAAAAAGCGGACGTTTGGTACTAACTCGCATTTGCCCCAAAGTCCGTTAGTTCAAATACTCTATAAAATTTAGGGGCGTGTGTTTTCCCTACCAAATCTAATCTGATGAAAGGGTATAAAACCATGCTCATTTTGGATGTGAGTAGTATGAACTAATACAAATAAGCGTTAGGTTAACGGCATATTGTACCAAATTAGTCTCATATCATTTGAGGCTTTTTCCTAATTTGAGGTATCTTATAGTTGCCTGTGAGGTTGCTGGATTACGCCGAGAGTCTCCATATTCAAATCTTTTACAACAATAAACCCGTTTCTTTTCTTACTGAAGATTTTCTTGGTATGTACATAGCTTTCATTTTGGCTACACACAATAAAATTTTTACTTAATTGGTTCGACTTTATCACCATTTCTAAAGTGTGTTCTTGCAGCTCTATCATCAAGTCGTTTTTATCTTTTTTCGATAGCAGGTACCTACCGATATCTGAGATTGTGATGATAATTTCTTTATCTTCGCAAATTATGAAAGCGTTCTCTGGCATAGAGTCCAATGTCAAAGTACTTTGAACTATAGCAAAATCATTGTCGGCTTTTATTCCCAGTAACGGTTGTGGGTTACCTGTGGGTGCGGGTTTAGTTCGAAGTACCACAGGGACTGTTGAGTGCTCTTTAGTCCATCGGTACGTTTCAAATGAGCACCATTGAATTGCAGTTAAAATTTCAGTATGAAGATTTGAACAGTTTAGTCTTAGAATTGGCTCATGATGAGCAATACGATTACGCAGGTCGTTAGCTTCGTTAATCTTAGTTTTGAACTGTTTGAATTTTGGGCGATGGATATTTAGTTTAGAGTAATTTGTACGCCAAAAATCTGTATAATCTGATCTGAAAAGGATGTTAGACCAAAAATCAAACGAAAGAGCTGCAGTAATATCCTCTGGACTGCGATTGTTAACTTTTTGCTTGGCTTTGGATAGAGAGTTTGAACTATGCTGGTTAAGCATGGCCATAAAAGTGGGATCATTTGGCCAGTTATCGTTGAATATTGAGCAAAACAACTCATGTAATTTATTTCGTAAAGTTACCTCTAAAATGTGAAGTGGGTACAAGAATGCTTTCGACAACCTAGCATTGTAAAGGTAGAGATTGAAAGCTATATACCAGTCTTGTTTTCCATCATTAAAGTAAGGCAATAGCCTTTCGCTAGAAAGATCAATCTCTATATGTTCGGCTCGACTTTTCTGAGTATCTTCTATGACTTCATTGTATGGGTATGCTTGTTGACTTTCAGCCATTATTATCTATAATCCTTTTCATAGCAGCTGTTAGGCCCCACTGACTTTATCATGCGCCTGCAGCAGTTTATATGAAGACCCGAGACAGACTACTAGATAGTCCCTCTCGGGTTTTTGCTTTCTGTTATAATAATTCTTTTCATATCAAATGCCTACCGTTAAAGATAATTAGCCTTAACCTCTTTGTGTGAAACTTATCCATAGTGCTGAACAAGCCCTATTCCCCTCCATAAGTAAGTTGTGTGATTTGCTCTTAAAGAGGTGTGCCTTAGTGTTTTCATCAGATGTGCAGACATCGCAAGGCAGAAGTTTAGAACCAATCTGGTAGGTCCTGCATGTAAGGTAAGTCATTTACCATACCTGAAGTTATTCATGACATGCTAATGTTCAGTTTTCCGAAACTCATTTCTGTCCAAAAATAAGTTAGCATTAATATCCACTCCTCGCTCAGAGGAGCCTGCCATATTGAAGATAAACTCGTCCGTTAGTACGATAAATCAGATATGAAATACTAGCGTTAAATCAACTAAAGTAGTGCCCTAGCGAATATAGCAATTTATCTTTTGGCACATTTCCATGCTTTTTTCTAAACTTATCAATTACTTTTGCAGCGTAGCGATAGGTTATTCCAATATGATCTTCAATTTGCTTCATCGGTTTCCCCGAAACCAAGTATCGCATCACTTGACGCTCTGTATCGCTCATTTTTATATAATTGTCGTATAACTCGGCAACTAAGTTTGGATCTGAGAAGATTTTGCTGTTCAACGCCGAGCAAAATAACCCGATTTGTTCTTCATTTTCCTGTACCAGATGATTAAAGTCTTTATCACTTAAATTGCTATACAAAGTAACACAAGCGTAGCCTCTGTGGTCACACATGAGCGGGACGACAAAACCGTTATTGAGACCAAATTCGTTTTTTGCATGGGTCAAGGTAGCAACTTGTAACTCTGTGGGGTTGAAACCATGTAGGTCCCGCCACCAGTTTATTGGCTCTCGATGACCAGCAAGTATTTTAGCTACGAAGATATCTGTCTCAGGCTTAAAAATTTCATTTTCCTGATAGTACTTTAAATAATCGAGAGGGGCGTTTTCGGTGGCTAGTATGATAGGCATTTGGTTCAAGTGTTTAACAAATTCATGGCTTGGCAAAAAACCATAAATTGCGCTATCAAATCCGATATGTGATATGGCACGATAAAAACTTGCAGTGTATTCTGCTTGATTCGAAGCATTCAACAAATCGACTAGATCTTGATAGCGCATTTTTATTTTCCTACTTTTTAGCTACGATTAAATTCATTGCACCATGAAAGTGAGTGCAGTCTCGGTTTGTTACAGACAGTCCAGCTTGTTCTAGCCAACCTTCAACTTTATCTAAAGTATAAAACGAATGTTGGTATTGTGTGACAAATTGTAAATTCAATCTCTTAAAGTCTGCAACAGCAGGATTGCCACTAAATTGCGATTCATACAACTCAATCATCATTTCCATGTGAGATTTTGTCATGTTTTCATTGGGGTTTGCGATAATTAACAGACCACCCGGAGCAAGTAAGTTATAGCAGTGTTTAAAAACCAAAGACGGATTATCCATCGCGTAAACACTGTTTATTAATGTAATCACGTCGTATTGATGCGTATTAACAAACTCTTCTAGTTGGACATGAAATGCTTGAAATCGCTGTGGTTCTTTCAGTCTCTGCAAATTGGCGTTGGCTTTTTGCACCATATCAAGAGATGTATCGACGCCGTGATAAGTAGAAACCTCACCATTAACAAAAGCGGCTAAGTTTCCATTTCCACATCCAGCATCCAGTACAACTCCTGACAACAGCGGAGCAATTGTATTATAAAGTTCAACCTGTGGTGGAGTAATAATAGAGTCAAATGCACTACTATATTCATCCCAATGAGATTTATTCATAATTTCCCTTTTAATTAGACTATCACTCTTATTAAAGCAAGATGATAAGTTTCGATTTAGGAAGCGAAGGCCCCTTTGCTTTATCTCTTTCGTTTCAACAACTAGAGCAGATATTTTTCTATCAACCCCAATATCATAGTTGCAATCACTTTTAATCAGTATAGCGTTAAATAACTTTTTATAAAAATCAACATTTCCTCTCAGGATAAAAAACAACCGCTCATAACCCATCTGTTGTGCTTTATCTAATAACAGGCCATAAACGACTCTGGTAATTGCGACATCTTTACTCGATATACTAAGCTGGCCGACAACTGCATCCTTTTTAGGGTCAAAGTCATCGCTTAATGATGCCCTTACTTCTTTCCAAACATCTTCATCGTCATACGCACTGCTCAGTCCAAAAGTCGCTATTGGATTATGTGGAACTTGGCTTATATCACTAAGTAGGTATAGAGAAATACCTTTACCTAAGATTTTATCTTTAGTAACTCTGATAGCTGGAAAGTTTTCCACATAGTTTTCTTTCAACGTTTTAACTGCGACATCAATATTATTTAAATTACATGCTTCTATTTTAAAAGACATAGTAAATTCCTCTCATTCTGCTTTTAAAGGAGAGGTAAAATCTGTCTGCAGCCAGAGTTCACCTTACATCAGGCGTTTGCTTGTTTGCCCGATAGACATAAGGTTAAGGCGATAATGGCAGATGCCAGAGGCCGATATTTGGAAAATTCACAAACCAATAAGCTATTTAATATCAATTAGTTAATGGATTAGGAAAGAAATAGGAAATAGATTGGAAGTAAAGCAAGGTGCTACTTGTAGCACTTGATATAAAAGGATCTCAAATTAGCTCTGTATTTTTACAAACGTCAGTTACAGACAACCCTCTGCCAGTTCTTTAGTCAGCAATCGTTTTGTTTGAAAGTTTTACAGGTAAATATTGTAGTTCGATGTAATGGTTGAACTTAAACACCGTAAACCAAAGGCTCGCAGTATTTGAGGGTGCTTCAATGAGCTATTGCTAACTCGTCGAATAATGAACAAAAGTTCTCTCGATTTTCACTTCTGTTGATGGGGAGTATGCAGCAGCGCTGAGTGCGCTGCCCATTGGCTTAGTTGAAAGTTAGCCCAATAAATAAGCAACTCAGATTAGATAACACTACCATTGTTATTTGCTTTCACTTCAAGCTTTACTACCTCACCTAACTCCTCGAGCCACTTAGGCGAGTTAGAAACTCTGGAACTCAAGTAGTCAAGTAACTGAGCTTTCATCACAGTTGTTGCTTCATATTGAGTATGAAACTGTTGTTTTTTCAGCGCTTCAAGGTGGGAATCCAATGCATTTCTCAAAACATTAGGGTCCAAATCTAAAGCTTCATTAAAAAGAACGATGTATTTTTCTCTCGCTCTTTGAATATTATCTTGAGTATTACGGTAATTCTTGACCAAGTTCGCCTTTGGATTTTCTTTGGTTGACAGATAGTTACCAAGGATCTCAAGCTGTTTCAAATCATTCGAAAGGTCCGCTGCAAGAGCTGAAAGGTTACTTACCAAAAGGCTGCTTTTTTCCACTAAGTCTTTGTTTACTCCAGCTTCGACAATCATCACGATATGTGACGGCTGCCCTTTCACATTTTTCAGCTTAATGTAAAACATTTCATTGTTTTCATAGACATCGGAGTCAGGAATAATAGGAATATTTATTGATTTTTGCACTTCACCAGGCTGGAACTGTAAAGCAATATCAAGGGCTCGATAGTCCTCAGCTGCTTTTGCAGTACCATCTTCTGTTATCAACTCTATCTGTTGTACTAAATCAATGCCTGTTGTTCGATGAAGAGTAACTTCCACAACGGCATTAGACTCTTGAACTTCAGTCTTCACACCAGAAAAAGTAATATTTCCATATTCTTTAGGAAAAAAATATGGATAAGATAGCGCTGCCAATGTTGATAAACAAAGTACCCAACTAAAGGAAGTGACAAACGAAAAATGCCAACGCGCAAACAGTAATGGCTGAGCACAAACACCACACTTGTTGGCATATGATTTAGTAAATAACTTATGCGCCCGAGCATTGCTGCAGTGTTCTATATTGTTGCAATAATATTGTGCTTTTATTGGTTTAATCGACATCTACATTACTCAAAGTATCATATCTATTTCTTGTGCTAGTGATTCAAGCTCACTCTCTAGCTGGTTTAGCATTTGCTGTTGTCGTGATTCGCTTGCCGCTTCCTGAAATTGTCTCAATACCTCCTCTCGACTCAGGCCGAGCCATGGGTAACGTGTTTTCAGCTGGCTAATTTTTGTCTGATTAATATGTTCAAGACCTTTGTATGTTTCTATCTTATCCAGCAACGCATCATGGCTTGCAATTAAAGCGTTTAACTTCTCACTTTGTATTACTATCAACTGTGTTAGTTGTACCTTGTCACTTTCAAGCTCTTGATTTTCTTCTTCAATCGCATTCATTTGAGCTTCGATATCCACTACTCTTCGGTTTAGCTGTGCCTGTCGTTGCTTTGCTTTTTCTTCGCTCCATCCATACAACCCACCAGTTGTCGGATCACCTGTCGTCTTACAACCTGCTAGCAAAGACAAAAACAAGCAATATATAACCCGCTTCAGCATTAATATAATTTCCGTCTATCTAATGAAGCTAGCTGGGCTTGCATGACTTCTAGCTCGTTCTTTTCAGCAAGAAGTTGTTGAATAACCGTTTCACTATGTGAGGCTAATTGCACAGAAACGGTTTCTCTTTCTTGTGCCAGCACGTCCTTTTGGTACTGAATTTCTTCAGTCAATATCTCGACTAACTTAGCTGACTTGGAAACCGCTTTAGACAGGCTATCTTTTTGCGTTTCTAAGCTACTATACTCAGCACTGCGTTTTTGAGACTCTGCCTCAATGCTTTCTAACTGCGCGGTATAACCTTCTATTTCCAAATGAATTTTTTCTCTTTCATTTTTTGCTGCGATAAGTTTCTCTTGTGCCCCTTTAATCACATCTTGCATATATAACTCAGTATTAGCGTAATCCTGCTTCTTCTTAACCACACTCTTGGCATAAAGATCACCGGCAACAGCACCAATCAATGCACCAATCATAGCGGCTTGCTTATTGTCACCTAACACCAAACCAAGCGCACCACCAATGAGTGCACCTGTCGATGCTCCCTCAGCTCGAGTTTGAGTGTCGTCAGTCATTGCACACCCGGATAGCAAAGCTGTCATGATTGAAGCAGCAACAAGGTTTTTTCTACTTTTCATCGTTCGTTTCCCACTGGTTATTGGATTTAGTAAGTACATCAGCTAATTCTTCGATATCGCTCGAGGCATGGCTGTTAGGGGCTGGCAGTAGCTCTTCTATGGTCGACTCTTTAGTATTTAAATGACGGTAATCATTTTCGATACGCTCTTTTTCGTCTAGTAAGTCCTCAAAATCATCGCTGTCGCGCAGGAAACTCAATCTTCTTTCTGTAACTTCGTCCGCAAGCTTTTGCTTTTCGTCTTTGCTTTGTTTTAAATCAACTAAACGCTGCTCTAAACGCATACTATCGACATCGGCAATTGATTTGAGCTTACGATCTCGACTATCAAGCTGCGCTTGGATCAGGCTTTCGTCTTTAATTTCTAGTCTTTCAATCAGTAGATCCATTCCTCGGCTGCGCCTCAACAGAGCTGATACCTCACAGAGCAATTCATCTTGTAACTTTGCGTTATACTCGCGTTTATTCACCCAAAGCGTAATGGAAGGGATAAGTAATGTTGATGCCTTGAAAAGCCTAATAACTTCCTGTTTTATATCTTCTAGTTCATTCTCAATCGCCAATTTTTTACAGACTCTATCGTCATTCCCTTTAAGGGCGGTGTTGGTATGACGCTCAGGAGAATCAATTCGGTAACCAAAATCCCATTTTTCAAACGTTTCCCAACTATGTTCACCACCGGCGTCACTGACGACTAGACCGAGCACTTCAAATGCACCACTGAATGAATACTCGGCACCAATCCCGTCTTGTCCACCAAAAAAATGCTTAAATTGGATTGGTATTTTTTTACCTCTTAGCTCTTCAAGCCTCATGGCATCTTCAGATTCAACTGCCATAAGTGACTTAATACTTACCACCAAGCCATGTTGTTCACTTAATCGTTTGCCAATTTCATTTTCAAGTTGAGGCCGGATTAATTCTTCAAACTGACTTAATGCTTTGTAATGATTAAACTTGTCATTCAACATCACTTCTTTGCAAATGTCGTGTACTAGTACTTTTATTCTGTCGAGAATTTGCGCTTGCGTTATTGCTAACAAATCAATCTGATTGTCGTTTTCACTACTTGCAAATAAGTGACGGTATTTCTCAAACTCTCCTTCTTTCGCCTTAACTTCCATGCGAATATTTAACCGTACACGGCTACCAAACATCCCCGTTTTAAATGCGCCATCTTCTTTATCAAACGTGAGCATCAACCCATTTAATAACCTCAGCGGAGCAATGTTTGGTAATGTATGAAATGAATTAAGTTCATAACCAATCGCAGTAGCTTGTTGCTTAACACTATTTTTAACCTGATCGGAGATAGAGACGTCTTGACTCGTTGCCGTTTTGAAGTTGCTCAGCAGATCCATTTCAGATTTGCCCAAAATATGCTGACGGATTGCTCTCTCAATACCCGCCTTCATGTGTGCTACCACCCCCTCGATATCGCTAATTTCAGACTTGCGATAGGCTTGATAGTTATTCAATGTCATTTGACATTCGGACGTTACTTCTAAGCCCGTTTCTTTTATCTTGGTACTATATTTAAATTCGGCATATCGCTCTGGTGCATTACGCAACGTAAAGCCAATATTAAAATCCATTCCTTTTAATTCTTGCTGCATTTGCTCGCACACCGAAGTGTTTAATTCACTGCTTTCTCCACGCTGTAGCTCTTGCTGATAAAACTCATCCAATAAGTTGCTATTTTGTGAGTCCAAGCATTTCTTATACATTTTCGACATGCAGTGATGCAGGTGCTTATCTATTAAATTAAATAATCCTTTTTCCGGCGTGCCCGACATACTCAAGATTTCGACTAACTTATGTGCTTCAGTTTGATCTGTAATTTTAAGCTGAAAGGTAGCGTAAAACTCTAGTGCAATCTCACTTGCACCTTCATGCCATTCAAATGGAATTTTGCTAATGACGATTGGTTTTGTATGAGATTTAACAAAGAAATATTCATAATGTTTCTTATTAAATAAATCAGATAGCAAACCTTGCTTGGTTACGATTTGGTTGGTTTTCTTATTCCAAGTGACAACAAATCCTTCTCCATGAACTCTCGGATTGTGAAAGTTAGTATCGACTTTTCTGATTAAGTTGCTCAAATTAGAGATGCTTTCATGCATGGTAGGATTCTCTTCTAGGTTTTTTAAATTGTTTAATAGCTTCGCTTAACACGCCTTTTTTTAGCTTTAGTAGCATCCTCAACTCTTTATCTGATATACAATTTCTGTACTGCTCTACCGCCTTATCTCGCTGAATTCTTAAATCTGCTTTAATTTGCTCGTACTGTTTTCTGGTGCAAGCAATGGCAAACAATTGATTCAATCGTTTGAATTTTTCATTTAACTCCGTAAGCATCATGTCGTAATGCTCATATTCGCTTTCATCGGTGATATATTGCGCTTGGAGCAGCGTTTGCTTTATATAAATTGATGTGGTTAAAAATGCTGTGATGTTTCTCTTCTTTAGACTTTCGCTCAAACTTGGCATCGCGAGCAATTGGTAAATTAACTCTTCCGCCCCCTCTTCAAACATTAACGTAATCAAGTAGGAGGTAGCCTTATCATCAACTTGGTTATTTCCCTCTAACACACGATGCATAAGACTAAAAACAAAAAGTCTCACAATCATTAAAGTTAAAACACACTTCTCACTATCGGAAGGTATACTTTTTAGTATTTTTAATAAGTGAAAGGAGTCGCTATATAAATACCCTGAAAAATAGTAGCGAAGCAGCGCAAAGCTAGGACATTTCTTACTCTTATCCAACCCAAGCTCATAGCTTTTAGAAAATATATACTCTAATGACAAAACTTCAGACTCACTTTCAAATTCAATTGAATAGGCTAGAGTATTAAACAAATAATAGAGGTGATTTTTGAAATCACACACCATCTCTTTAAGCTTATTTTCATAGGTTGATTTAAATACTGGCACCCAGTTGTCAATATGAATTTCTAAGTCTGAAATAGATATTAAATCTTTCTCTTTCTTTTCCACTTGCCCTAGTAGTTGATAAATAAATTCATCGATGGCTATTTTGAATCTATCTTGATAAGAGAGCGCCCTAACAAATGAGATAAAATGAATTATTTTTGAATTTGGACACTGACGATAACGTTCAAATAATTTTAATAGGTAGTCACTGTTAATAGTAATTACCCCGACTTCAGAAAGCTTTAAGTAGAAGTAGGCGAGGTCTGAAAAAAGTGCATCTATGTCAATGAGTTCATTTGTTATATCCTGATCAAAAATGACTTCCTCAATAATTGGCGAGAGTACAGCTAGTTGGAATGGATTGTTTGTAAGCAACTTTTCTCGATATACGCTTGCCTGCTTAATCGAACTTAGCCTGATACAACAAATACCTAAGCCCGACGGTGATGTGAGCTCAAGCCCAGCTAATTTTAAAAACGCATCAGGATCTTGCTGCCAACGAGCATAAGCATGAGTTAACGCTTCGACTCCTTCTCCTATTTCTTTAGCTTGTTTTAATTTATGGTCAAATGCCTTAGCAATTGCATTTTGAAACAACACCAGTGGCATATTGTTAAACCAACAAGTTAGTGTAATAACTAAACAGTCCAACCAGTCGTCGTTATCTAGTGCTGCCACAGGTAATGGGTCATGTGTAAAGTGAACTGCAGGCTGCCAATAACCAAGCATAGAACTTACAGAGTTGAAACGCAGGTATTCCTGGATCCTTCTAGGACAGTCACTATCGCCTTTACTATCCAATACCATAAGCAGCGTCGCCTTACGTGCTTTTAGTTTAGACGTTAGTGCATTTAGATTTTCACGGGTTTCGATAAAGCGCTCGAAGCTTTCTAGGTCTTCTATTGGTTGCCTAATAACATAAGCGTGTTGACTTTCTACGTAAGGAAATCTTGCTTCTAAATACTCAGTCATTCGACATGAATTGTGACGTATGTAGTAAGATGATATGTCGGTGTGCTGTAAAGCAGCAGCGATAGCCTCTGAGAGATAAAAGGCATTCTCGTTATTTTTTCCAATAATCAGCCAATTGTGACAAACGAGGAAGTTGTTAAGTTCGGCTAACTTGATGTCATCTAAAATGACCTCATTACTCGCAATTTTTGGAAACGTTCTTAACTGAAGTGCTTCATACTTCAATGGTTTCTTGTCAGCGTTTGAAAAATAGTTATTGACCTGAACATCTCTGTTCCCTTGGATCACGGCCTCTTCAAACGTACTACTATCAAACTGGCTCAGTTGCTGAGGAACATCATTCTCATATGCATTGGTTTCAATGCCAATGCTTGAACCAGCTTCCGCTTCCTTTGGATCCGCACTCATATAAAATCACTTTTAAATATAAAAAAGAAGTAATTAAACCTTAATAGCTTCTAAAAACGAGCACTTCGTTATAGAGATACAAGCTTCTTAACTAGCTTACATTTTCAGGGTTAAGCCACCCCTTATCAGAATTTAAGATTACCTTTAATCTTTAGCACCAAAATTAAGCGTAATATCCCTATTACCAGTGATAACATTTGGAGCATTCGCCCCGCCGTTAAAGGTGCACCCTTGAAACTGAGTATTGCTTTGCTGGCCATTTTGATTTGTAGGGTCTGAGTGGTGGTTGTTTTGTTGATTTTCTATTCGCTTTTGGTGGTATTCCAGCGCTTCTTCAGGCTCAATATTAAGCGCAGTCAATAGATTCTTTAGCTTACTTACCGTCGATGACGAGAGTGGCGCTAAACTGGCTAAGTAGCCTTCCGTCTTATAATTGCGAAGACTTCTATCACTCATGTAAGCACTGTCTGTAACTTGCTGCTCGGATAGTCCGTTTTGATTAATCTTCTCAACAATCAGCTGCCTTAAGGACTCTAATTGCACCTCATCCGCAAAGTTATAAACTTGTTCCATTTCGCGCTCCTTACCCTTAGGCATATCAAAAATCTCACTTACAGATCTAAAAACCACATTTAGATTACATTTCTATACAATTAGAACACAATTTTCAAATCTATTTTCACTTTGTTACTTAAATATAAATTATGAAGGTAACTACCATTCGGTAACTTGCATCATTGTGAATATCAATGACCATTACTTGGCACTGGAATAAAATTATTTAAAATCATACCGATACTAGCTAACTAACTGCTCTGCACATTTATCAATCGGACTTTGTCAGCGAAACCAGACGCAAATTCATTGCCGGACAAGTCTGTCAAGGTAGAAATAACCACCCCTATCGCTTGGCACAAAATTGCAGAAATATCATTCCTGGATGCAATGCGGGTTTGAATTGGCAACCTTCTATAATTTGCAATTTACTGAAGGCTGTTCACAAAGCTCACTGCCCCTATCTAGACATCAAAGCTTAGCAACGTAATAAATAAGTCACTTATAAAACCACTATAAATTTCCGTTCCCATTCCGTTTTTATTCCTTATTTTTCCTTCACAATCATGCAGTTAAATGGAAACCTATAAATACCAAAACACATCAGATGGGGTGAGTATGAAAAAGCTTATTGAAATTTTTAAGAAAACAAATCAACAAAGACAGATAGGAGAATCAAAGATGACTAAAACTACATTGTTAAGAAATGGTTTCTGCCAATATTCTTTGCCAAATTTAAACGTTGGTTCACGACAAGATATTGAGTCGTTACTGAAGCAGGTAGAACCTGAATTAGGCTTAGACACCTATATTCCATCCGGCCAAAATGCAAGAGGTATCGTGCGCTATACCGTCAAGGACGCTAACACTCACCTTATCAGCCCCGAAAATAGACAAGGAGGCCAATACTATGTTTACGGCTTGTCTCAACAACTAAACCCGGACGCAGGGGGTAAACAAAGATGGTTCAAAGCAATAACACATTGCACTGACGGTACATTGATTTGCAACCACCCAGTAATAGCAGCGCTGACTGAATTTTTGATCCAACATTCAATTCCAGCACCGTCGTACCATGTTGAGCATCAGTTTATTGGCTATTATCCGACACCTCATGCGGATTGCTTAGTAACCCCAAATACGCTTCATTTCGACGGGTTAAGTCATCAAACGATTACCTCAATCCTTACGCTGGCCAGAGAGAATGTATCAGGCGGGGAGTTTGTGATAGCTGACGGTGTCGCGGTAAACACCCCTATAGATAATGTCAGTACCCAAGATCTTCGGCTCTTTGCTGAATTACCAGTGGGGTCAGGAGTGATTATGGACGAGTGTCAACGTGGTACTTCCCGCCCACTTTGCCATAGTGCAATGGCGACAAGAATGGAGAATGTGCAGCAAAATACCGTCTCTAAACGAATAATTTTGGTCTCAGAAGTCACGCCTATTTGGCACTAGAAAACCAAAGGGCTCTTTTATAGAGCCCTTTTCAATTTAGCTGATTGTAGAGGATAGCTTTTCTATAGCTCAAGTATTACGCCGCAACCCGTCCTTTATGGATCAATCGCTCACATAGCGCCTGCCACTCATCGGTTTGTTTTTTGCCTTCAATTCGGCGACCAAACAGCGTTAATACAGTCTCGCGATTGGCATCAAAAAACTCAATAGAGGTAACCACAGTATTGCCGTTATCCGTGGGTTTTCTGACCACGAACGCGCGGGTTAGGTCGTCTGCTTTTATATGCAGGCTAAACTCAGGATCTAATACGTTAAACCAAGGGCCAACTTGTTTGAGGTTTTCAACCTTTCCAGAGAAGATCTGTACCGCACCTGGATTGCCAACGAATACCATAATCTCTTGCTTAAACATGTTTGCTTGCTGAAATATATCTGCAAGGTCAAAGCTTTGTAGCTCAAAGCTCCATGGTGAGCCAACGATTTCAAGGGCCTGCAAGCGTTCAAGGTTGTATGTCTCTAAAAGCTTTGGAAAATGATGGACATCATTTAACTCGCCCCACTGCGACCTAAAATCATCTAGTTGCGCAGTACTCAAGTCCCTAATATTAGTATCTAGGACTTCAAAAGGCGTTACATCCAACTTGTGACTATGTGTTAGCTGGTAGCGTGCTTTAAGGTTCACAAACTCGTTAAAGTCGGCGTCTGCAGTCATATATACCTTATGTACAGCGCGACCATTTTCATCGAAAAATTGAAAACTAGTATGCTTATCCGTTTCAACAAGAAATACACTTTTCCATTTGTGCAAGAAAAGCCGCAGATCAATCCCTCCTGGATTGATGGCCACGGCACTAAGTTTGTTACTGTGCCCTGTAACATAGAGCTTTTCATACAAACCAGTTATCTCGCTCACCACAGAGCCATTTCTAGTCAAAGCCATCACTTTTCCAAGCTTTTTAAATCCTTTTAATAAATCCGCGATTTTATGCTCATCTAATCTGGTAACTCGAGACGTAACAGGCTCATCCAGCTGTGCGTTTAGCAACTCAGCTTCACTCACACCTAGCTGCATAGCCGCAACAATGGGCCTAATGTTAGGCTCTCCGATTAGTAGCATTTTATAATCTTGAATAAGTTGTTCCATATTTCCTCCACAAGGAACCTAGCTTAACCACCCATTTGGCAAAGAAAGAAAACAAGTTGTTGATTTACAGTGCTCACATATATAGACGCAACATCATCCGATCAAACCATGTACCAACTTTGCAAATACCATGAAACCCAAAGCAAATGAAAATGAGAATTAATATCAAAAATGATACTAGCAATTTATTTCGTCTAATGAAAGTCCACACAGATTAAAACATTTCTACTCAATCAAAAGCACTCGTGTTCAATTGAATATGCAGGCTGGCATACCAACTCGCTTAATTCAGCTTCCAATTTTGAGGCGAGAGAATCTTGTCGATAACACCGCTACCGCCAAGGTACCTACATCCATGTAGGCAGGGCGAAAATTTTGCTATTCAGTTGTTCTAAATGAGAAATTTTTAACGCCGTTAGCGTCAGATTTGCTCCTTAAAATTGAGCAAGTATTAAGGCTAATTGGTACTAGTTACCTCCTAAATTGATGCGCCTTTTACGGGGCGTAAACACAAAATGGCAAGACTAAACAAAATAATAGCAAGCAGCGCCATTGCGGCCGCACCAAGGCTGTAAGCAAAACCTGCGACGGCAGACCAAATCGCCACACCAATGTGCATCATGCTCATGGCCAGTGAGATAAGTACACCACGATGTGCAGGCGAAAGTTCTGAAATATATGCCTGTAATGCCGGTGAACCAATGCCGCCAGCCAATGCCCAAAGTGTCATCAAAAAGTATAACGGTATGAGAGAGATACCTTGATACCAATAAAGACCGCTACTGGCAATGAGGCAAACGACCAATGACGCACGCATGACCTGCCGCCCACTTTCAAAGTGGGTTGCGAGTTTTGGCATCATCAGGTTTCCAGCAACACTCACTAAGCCTAATAAGGCATACAGTACACCAATAAACCACACTGACAGTGCTTGTGTATCTCGTAAATGCTGCCCAACCAAATTGAACAAACCAATACCACCACCTAAACCGATACACATAGTAAGTAACGCGCCAACAACACCGGGGATTTGCCATAGCTTGACTGATATCTTGGTGCCTTCTCCAGCTTTGTCACTTGGGATCGCACGGCGGTTTACGGTAAGTAATAACGCCACAACCCAAGTGGCGATCCCGAGTGCAACAAAAGCCGCTCGCCACGACATTAAATGCGTTAAAAACGCGCCAAACGCAGGACTTGAGATCATGCCAAGAGTTAAGCCTGCTTGCACCCAACCGATCCGTTTGAGCGCATCTCCACCAGAGCTTGCCGCGATGGCAAACGCAATCGGGAGCATGCCAGCACTGGCAATCCCCGTGATCACACGAGCAACTAAGCCCCACTCAAATGAAGTGACAAGCCCTGTCGCGATGGAGGCACCACCAAAAACCACGATTGCAGGTAAGATGATAGCGCGGTGCCCTGCTTTATCCGAGAGCGCCCCAAATAGCGGAGCCACAATCGCTAGGGCAACGCTGTAAGTGGTAATAAACAGTGTAACTCGCTCAGGCTTTACACCTAATTCGAGTCCAATAGGTTCAAGAATAGGCCCAAGCATCAGCTCATCGGCCCCGACTAAAAATGCAATAAAGGCGAGTAATAAAGTCAATAACATCTCTTTACCCCATTTTTGCGCAGCAAACGTTTACCTTGCAGGTGTTCGGCAAAGCAAAAGAAATAAAGCTAAAATTAAGCTTGTGTTTGTATGAGCCACTACCTGACGTCATCAGGTCATTTAAAAGCAAATTCATTAAATTACATCCATAAAACAACGGGAGATCGACAGTTATGCCGACCTCCCGTTTCAAAAAACTTTGAAAATGTGTGCCACTGAATTTCGGGCACAAAAAAGCCGGCGATGAAGTACCATCGCCGGCTTCGTCTTTCCAATCATCAGATACACTGCCGCTGCCCACCTTTATTCAAGTAGTCGCCAATGTCTCTGATGAAGATTTAGAAAGTAAGCTCCGAGCAACACTTCATCGTGTTAATGCGCGGAGCAAAGCCTTCTAACAAAATTCTTAAATAGGATGTAAAACATAGTGGAAAGATCCAAATTAAAATCGCGCGCCAATGTATACGATGTCGATTAAGTAGTCAATAATCCAAACCGAGATACGTCAACACAGCGGTGTGCTACCCCTTATCCCTAAGCGCAAAGCGGTAAACACCAGCAATTAGCAAACAGATGGTTATAGGTAACCACAGCGCCTGAAAGTGAAACTTGTTATAAAGCCAAGCGCCCAACACGCCACCTGCCACAAACCCTGAAATGATCAACACAAACAGTTTTGTTTTTCTGGTATCCAAAGGCTCGCCTCTAAACAATGCCCCAATCATCAGCCCTAAGTCGGTGAATATTCCTGTTACATGGGTTGTCCTCACCACAGCTCCACTGTACGTGGTGGCTAATGCGTTTTGCAGTCCACAAGCCGCGGAGGCAAAAAAATGACCATAAAATGAGCCTTGCATCAGTAAGACGAGAGACACGGTAAGCAACATGGCTTCGATCACCAACGCGGTATCGTAATGTTTGCCAAGCCTTAACGTGGTGCCATGCAGCAAAAACCCTGCAAGTGCAGAGCCAAGCAAGAACGCGAGTAACACTCCAAATAAGTGCAGGGTTTCTTTAAGGCTGCCACCTAAAAAACTAGTTCCGAGCATAGTCGCAGTGCCGGATAAATGAGAAACGGATTGGTGCTCAAAGCTAAGCAGGCCGATTGCATTCACAAATCCTGCAACGAGCGCCAATATAAAAGCGCCGATCTCAACCCATTTTGGTAACTTAGAGATCATCTCTTTGCCATTGGGTGATCAGGGTTTAGTTGCAGTAAGTCCCAGCGGTTGCCATAGAGATCCTCAAATACAGCAACCGTGCCATAATCTTGCTCTTGCGGCTCGCGAATAAACCGAATGCCAATAGATGTCATGCGCTCATAATCACGCCAGAAATCATCGGTATTTAAAAATAAAAATACCCGCCCACCAGCTTGATCACCAATAAATTCCTGCTGCTCTGGCGTAGAAGCTCTGGCAAGTAGTAACGCAGTACCATGAGAATTAGGTGGTGCCACCACCACCCAACGTTTATCTTGCTCGGGTTGATAGGTGTCTTCTATTAATTCAAAACCTAGTTTATTGACGTAGAAGTCGATGGCTTCATCGTAGTCTTTGACGACGAGCGCAATATTGACAATATTTTGTTTCATGATGAGGGCAACCCATAGCCTCTTGCCATAAGTGCAGCAAGTAGCGGTAAAACTAAAAGTAACAGCATTTCTAGCCTTTTAATGACGATAATACGCTGGGGCACAAATAAATTATCTTTTGTTGTATTACGGTGCTTCAATAAAAACACAGTCGGAATGATAGACAGCAAAGCGATTAACAAAAATAGTCCGACTTTGGCATGGAAAATCGGATTTTTAGTGTAGAACTCACAGGGCTTGCCAACTACAAACCACAACGTTAACCCCGCGCCAAGTGTTACCAGCGCACTGACACCATACAAGCCATCAACTACCGCTAACCGCTTAATACTCTGACTACTCATTGATTTAGAGAGTAACACGTTTTCAATCGCGAGCGTCGATGCCAAAAATAAAATACCGATAAAATGAATATATCTAACGACTATCTCTTCCATGCGATGCCCCAATTGCTATTTTAGTGTTGATATGATTTTAATGATGGAATTACTCACTAGTTCTACGTAACATTACGGTTCCCTCTCTAGAAATTTGACTTTCTTTTAAAGATATGTCCTTAAATATACCTTTAAATGGTTCATTCGTAGTCCCATGCTCTCTGCTAGCGAGAACAATCCCAACTTTTTCAATCTTCTCCTGATTGTCTTTACCTGATACCTTATAAATGTATTTCAATATTTCTTTGTCATTATATCTAATAATTTCAGCGTCTTCAGCATACCATCCTAATCGCTCTACTTTGCCTGTTTTGCTATCGACCAAACTTTCTCCTATTACTTTCATACCTATCAAAGATTTCTTAAACTTTAGGTTCCCTGTTCTAGTTTGATCATCAAAAGATATTTGAAGATGCCATACACCTCCTTTTAATGAGTCATCAAATTGTTTATTTCCGACAACTTTCAGAAGAAGGTCACCAAAAATTCTCTCTTTCCCTAAATATAAAATAAGAAAAGATACAAATAAAAACACTAAAGAAAGACCAACTCTATATTCTGCCTTTGAAACAAAATAGGAAAAAAAGGAGATCGCGACTCCATATAAACTTATAAGCCATATTACAATATTTACAAGTTTGTTTTCGGCACTATTTAGACCAGTCTTCATAATTAAACCCCCCTCATTACAAATAGTGCCACTGAAGGGTTATGTCGATAAAAATCTGCCTTTTCAGTTAATTCTTCTGGAATATCGTCTACGGGGTATGGTTCAAGTATATACTCAATCAACAAACCATTTTCAAAAGCTGCTTCACAAATATTTTGAAAATTCCACCTTTTCAACGGAACAAGAGACTTATCATTAATTACATCAGAATCATAATACCCGTTTTGAAAGTAGTTACAAACATTGTATCCATCACAATCCCCCCTTTTACCTGATGAAAACAGCCTTATAGGATGCAATATAGAAGTTACCACTCGACCTGATGGTGTTAGCATACTCCTAACCTTTCTAAAGAAAAAATTAAGATCATCAAAGTAGCTCAACATGAAAGTAGCTAAAACCAAGTCAAAGTATTCTTCTTTATTATCAAAGTCTTCAAAGCTAGTATGTTGAAAAGTTAGGTTTTCATTAGTTGAGAGATTGTTAGAACAATATTCGCTAGCAATCGAAATCATTTCTTTACTAATATCAATTGCAGTTACGCTCATTCCCAATCCAGCTAAATCCTTAGTATAAACTCCTGGGCCACAACCAACGTCTAAAACTTTCTTAATATCTGATTTTTTCCTTCTTCTAATTTTACTGATTGTATCCAAAAGAACAGGTCTTTCTATAAAGTCATTGACCAATAAACCTTTACTTATTCTATCTTTACAATATTTAGAACCAAACTCATCATATAATGATTCAATACTAATCAAGCTCAACTGCCCCTTCATAACCTGCCTCTTTAACTTTTAAAACAATAAAGTAATTCAAAATATAAAAATTAACAACAGATAGCTCTATCAAACTCACCTTAATGAAATTCAACCACAAAATAAAACGTTGATTTTTAATGTCATTTTTAATTTTCCACAAGTAAAATAGAAGTTGGACTGAGAAACTTAGAACTCATATAATAATCACGAACTTCGCATAGAAGCCAAGATCTCAAGCGCATGTTTTCTATCACTTAGCTCGTATAAATCGTTGGTAAAAATAAACTCATCGACCGCTAATTCGCGTTTAATCATGCTGAGTTTATGATGGAGCGTCCCGGGGCTTCCAACCACAGATAGGCCTAAAAAGCTTTCGACTTGCATTTGCTCTTGGGCATTCCATAGACCCTCCATCGAGTCAACGGGGGGTTTCAACCATAACGCCTGACCTCGCATCAACGCTAGGATACGTTGCTTTGACGTGGTAGCTAAATACTGCGCTTGCTCATCGGTATCGGCTGCAACTACCGGTAAGCCAAGCATTACATAAGGTTTATCTAACACCTCTGATGGTTGGAAATCACGGCGATAAAGCGCGATAGCATCATGCACGAATCGTGGCGCAAAATGACCCGCAAATGCATAAGGTAAACCTCGCTCTGCAGCGAGCTGGGCACTATAAAGACTCGAGCCAAGCAACCAGATTGGTACCTTGGTGTTTTCGCCCGGAATGGCTCGCACCGAGGAGTGACCATCATAAGGACCGAGCAAGGTTTGTAATTCAGCGACTTCGTCATCAAATTGTTCTGCACGTCTGTCATCGCGACGCAGTGCTCGGCTGGTAATAGGATCGCTACCAGGCGCGCGCCCTAATCCCAAATCAATGCGTCCAGGATAGAGGCTTTCTAAGGTGCCAAATTGCTCAGCGACGACTAACGGTGGATGGTTTGGCAACATCACGCCACCCGCCCCTACCCGAATATTGCGAGTGTGTCCGGCAATATGTCCTATCAATACGGAGGTTGCTGCGCAGACGATACCACGCATATTATGATGCTCAGCCATCCAAAAGCGTTTAAAGCCAAGTTCATCCGCTTTTTGCGCATAAGCCACGCTGTTAGCGAGGGTTTGTGAAACGGTATCTTGCTCTTTCATCGGGCTTAATTCGAGCAAAGAAAATGGCATGTTAGCAAGTGAAGTCATAACAATCCTTAACGGTTTGAGTTAGACCATAGAGTAAGGGTTGCTACTTCTATTTCAATCCGAAATCCCGCACTACATTGTTGCTGATTTTCGACTATCGCTATTTTGGCGATAACAAGCCAGTTTCACCTGTGATTTGATGGCTATGTAATAAAGCTTTCAGATCCTGTCCACTTTAATCAGCCAACCATTTATACATAACATAGCTATCTACCAAACCCAATTTCCCGTGTTTATATGCCTTGGGAATGGTGCCCACAATGGTAAAACCAAGCTTTTGCCATAGTTTAATCGCCAGTTCATTGGTCGATACCACACTATTAAATTGCATGGCTTCGAATCCCAGCGCTAATGCTTGTTGCTGGGAATGTTCGCACATCAGCCGTGCAATTCCCTTACCACGAGCCAAACTCGACACCATGTAACCACAGTTACATATGTGGCGACTCGGACCCATCGCATTTTGTCGCAAATAATAGCTGCCAAGTACTTGCCCATTTTCAACATATGCAAAAGCTTTGAGCGGCGTTTCACACCAAAGTAAAAATGCCTGATCTATACTCATATTTGAGTCAAATGCATACGTTTCTTGCGCTTGGATCACTTCTGAAAACATTGGCCAAAACGACTCAAAATCTTCCCGAGTTATCTCTCTTATCATCCCATTTCCTCTAAACGTCATACCTGATAGCAATTAACCCAATTCTTGCAAATATACTCATTCTACTAACCTCACACCACTTTTGTTTTAGGGAACCCGAGACGAATACTTGTCGAATCATTAGTTTTTCACGCTAATAGTTACTGACTTATCACTCCTGTAATGCACTGTAACTTTCTGTAATGTATTTAGCCTTTTTCAAAGCCTAGTATGAAACAGTAGATTGATGAGAAACCACTCATCAAAAGGATATTTAATTTTCTTGTGAGGTTGTTATGTGTACTAGAGCTTTTAATAACTGGAATAGAGCATATTTGGCTACTGCCAGAAATATGGACTGGATGTTTATATTACCTACCAGCTTGTTTGTACTTGAAAAAGGACTAAAAAAATCGGGGCTTGAGCCAGTTTCTGAGCTAGAGGCAATAGCAAGCGAGAAAACTCGCAACCCACTTACATGGACATCTTCCTATAGTAGTGTGGTCGCTATGGTTGGAGATGATTGCAGCGGCTGGGCAGCCTCCGATGGCATGAACTCTATGGGGCTTGTCGCAAATGTATTGTACGACTCAGGCGCGACGTACGGTAAATCAGCATGCAAAAGTAAAAAGCAGCTGAGCGTACTGAGATGGTTGCAATATGTATTAGACAAATTTGTACTCGTCAAGGAAGTCGTTGACGTATTCAGCAAACAAGAAATTCAGATCGTTGGTGCAGAAGTACCTAACAGCGAAGGTAAAACCGCAGCATTGCATTTGATAGTGTCGGATATCAGTGGCGATTCAGCCATTATCGAAGTTGAGAATGGGGTTTTTAAGATCCATCACAGCGCTGACTATCGCGTTGTTACCAATGAACCAAGTTATGAAGATCAGCTAAGGATTAATGATTATTGGCTGTGGCAATGGAGTGATAAAAACAGTCAGCCGAGCCATACGATCCCTGGCGGTCCATACTCAACCGATAGATTCGAGCGCGCTGCGTTTTATCTTAATCACTTAGATTTACCAAACGATGAGCATGATGCCCTTGCACAGGCTCGCTCGGTTGCTGCAAGTGCATCAGTACCCCTTGGCTATAATTTTACAAGCAGTGCCAGCCCAAATATATCTAATACCTTGTGGACAACCGTTGCAGCACATAGGAGCCAAACCTATTACTTTTGCAATGCTCGCACGCCTCATGTTGCTTGGGTGGAATTGGCAAACTTTAACTTTGAATCGCCAGTCAGTGCCTTCACACTGATAAGCGAAGATCCATCTGGGGAATACATCAATAGCACCAGAAATGGCAAGTTAAACAAGCATTTTGAACCAACCGAAGATCCGTTCAAAAAGTAAGATTAGCAGAGCTTCTGAGCCAAACACGCCATAGCTCGTTTTGGCTCAAAAGCACTTAATTTACCGCCATATTCACAGCCATCACTAACAGTAGCACAGCAAATACCTTTTTAATCGTGGCAACAGGCAAGTGATGCGTGGCTTTAGCCCCCATTGGAGCAGTGAACCAAGACGTGCACACAATTCCTAACAGCGCCGGCAAATAAACAAATCCGGCGAAACCATCCGAAAGTGCAAAGTGCGCACTGCCCGAGCTAATGTAGCCAACGGAACCAAAGAGCGCGATAACAATACCACATGCAGAAGCGCATCCTATGGCCTTTTTCATATCAACAGAGAAAAACGTCAACAGCGGTACCAAAAGCGCTCCACCGCCAATGCCTATCATGGCAGATAAACCACCTGTGATCGTCGTTAATACCGTAAGTATGCCTTTATTTGGCAGCTGCCTTTGGGTTGAGCTCTCATTTTTGCTGCTATAAAACATTTTTATTGCTATCAATACCACACTTACTGCAAATACAATGCGCACTGCGTTTTCGGGTAATAGCGCTGCCAAAAAACCACTGATAAGCGCGCCTAGTGCAACGCCCGTCATTATCCACGGCGCTAAATCCCACGGTACATTGCCATTTTTATGATGCGCGATTGCCGATGAGGTAGAAGTAAATAAAATGGATGCCAGCGATGTCGCTACAGCGGCAATCACCACTTGCTCCGGTGGTAACACGTCAAAATACAGTAAAATACTGCTCAGCACCGGAACAATAACCAGCCCACCGCCAATACCTAACAATCCGGCTAAAAAGCCGACAACACTACCGAGTAGTGCACAATACACAAACAACAATATCAACTCACTCATTCCACTTATCTCTTCTTTTAATTGAGGCGCAATCACCTAAGTGAGCAATATGGCCGTTGCTTTTAGCCTTTGTGCCACCTAAGCGCTGCGAGTATAACAACATAACGCTTTGCCATTGGTGCTTTTGACTTAGATAAGCCTTGAATATTCCTCACGTTTTACTTGAAACAAATGCAACTTAGACATTTAGCAGTCTAGACTTTCGGATCTCCAAAGAGTTTTACTCTACAATTGCTCATATTTTCTGCATATGCGACTCAATAAGCGGCATCTATTTTTGTAACTCATGAATCAGACTCATGTTTTATGTGAAATAAAACCGTTTTTCTTCATCTTGTGATCCACGTATAAATCTTACATCACTTAATGTTCGGCACTCTCACTGCGTCCCCGTGGATATCTGTTTATCGCAGTGAAACGTAATTACCGAGCGCGTTAGCATTAGAATTGGATACCTGAAGAACATGAATAACGAGTTTACTTTCACTATTAAGAGCATTCGTCTTGACGAGAATTACCATCCGTCAAACAGCACGCGGATCACCACCAACTTTGCTAACTTAGCAAGAGGCGAAAGCCGCCAGCAAAACTTACGCAATGCCTTAAAGATGATTGATAATCGCTTTAACGCATTGGCTAGCTGGGATAACCCAAAAGGCGACCGTTATTCTGTTGAGCTTGAGATAGTCTCGGTTGATATGGATATTGCAGGCAGTGGGCAAACTTTCCCGTCAATTGAAGTGTTAAAAACCAATATTGTTGACCACAAAACCAATGAACGCATTGAGGGAATTGTTGGTAACAACTTCTCATCTTACGTACGTGACTACGACTTTAGCGTGCTATTACTTGATCATAATAAAGATCAACCTAAATTCAGCATCCCAGCTAACTTTGGCGACTTACATGGTAAGCTATTTAAATACTTTGTCGATTCAGAAGCTTACAAGAGTCACTTTAGTAAGCCACCGGTGATTTGCCTAAGTGTATCTGATAACAAAACCTATCACCGCACTGAAAATCAGCACCCTGTGCTTGGCTTTGAATATCAGCCAAATGAGTCATCATTAACTGAGCAATATTTCAAAAAGATGGGCTTACAGGTGCGCTACTTTATGCCACCAAATAGCGTTGCACCTTTGGCTTTTTACTTCTTTGGTGACTTACTGAATGACTACACCAATCTGGAGTTGATCAGCACCATCAGCACCATGGAAACATTCCAAAAGATCTACCGCCCTGAGATTTACAACGCCAATGCGGTTGCAGGCAAGTGCTATCAGCCAAACTTGAAAAACCTAGATCATTCATTAACGCAGATTGTTTATGACCGCGAAGAGCGCAGCCAGTTGGCGATTGCACAAGGTCGATTTGCCGAAGAGCATTTCATCAAGCCTTACCAAACCGTACTTGAGCAGTGGTCTGCAAATTACGCTTTATAATCAACGGGAATATGGAACAGCATTTATTATGAAAACACTATTACCAACGTCTACTGCTGGCAGTTTACCTAAGCCCGCTTGGCTTGCTCAGCCAGAAACCCTATGGTCACCTTGGAAACTAGAGGGCGACGAGCTTATTGATGGCAAAAACGATGCGCTACGTATTGCTTTGCAAGAGCAACAACTTGCAGGGATTGATATCGTGAGTGACGGCGAACAAACCCGTCAACACTTTGTAACCACTTTTATTGAACACCTAAGCGGTGTGGACTTTGAGAAGCGTCAAACCGTAAAAATTCGCGACCGCTATGATGCCAGCGTTCCAACCGTGGTGGGCCCTGTATCTCGCCAAAAGCCGGTTTTTGTTGAAGATGCCAAGTTTTTACGCGGCCAAACAGACAAACCTATCAAATGGGCATTGCCAGGTCCGATGACGATGATAGATACGCTGTATGATGACCACTACAAAAGCCGTGAAAAGCTAGCGTGGGAATTTGCTAAGATCCTTAATCAAGAAGCCAAAGAGCTGGAAGCCGCTGGAGTCGATATCATTCAATTCGACGAACCGGCGTTTAATGTCTTTTTTGATGAGGTCAACGACTGGGGCATTGCGGCGCTTGAACGTGCTATTGAAGGACTCAAATGCGAAACCGCAGTGCATATCTGTTACGGTTACGGCATTAAAGCTAACACCGATTGGAAAAAGACCTTAGGATCAGAATGGCGTCAATATGAAGAGGCATTTCCTAAGCTACAAAAATCCAATATCGATATCATCTCTTTAGAGTGCCATAACTCTCACGTGCCAATCGACTTGTTAGCGTTGATCCGTGGTAAAAAAGTGATGGTTGGTGCGATTGATGTTGCAACCAACATCATCGAAACGCCAGAAGAAGTTGCCAACACACTACGCAAAGCGCTTGAGTTTGTTGACGCAGACAAACTCTACCCATGCACTAACTGCGGTATGGCACCACTTTCTCGTGAAGTGGCAAGAGGTAAGCTCGCTGCATTGAGCGCAGGGGCTGAACTTGTGCGCCAAGAGCTATTAGCCAAAAAATCAGCTTGATAAATACTGAATTAACAATAGTTTTAGCTGCTAAATAAAACCTAAATTATGTGCCGCCTTCAAGGAATGATAGGTGGTGCGGCTTTACAACCTTAATCAGTGTTCAGTACGACGGTTTATTACTTAAACTCACCAGGTAACTTCTACTCGCTCTTGTTATCATTGGAGCATCCATATAATCTATTCTCTAATTTATAAGTTAAACCATCAAGCCTAATGCAACCAAGAAATAAGGTTTATACTTGCTAAACAGGTGTTAGTATCTACAAACTAATGACGCAATAAGGATATCATTTGTATGAAAACTACTGCCCTCCTATTACTTTTACTCTGTGTACATAACGCCCAGAGTAAAGCGCGGGATCTAGATACCGAAAGAAATTTGTATGTTCAAACTACAACTCTAAAAGCACTTAGTCTGGATGACGTACAAAAAAGTACATTACGTGCCATAATCCAGAACGCAGAACTAGACAAAAGAATAGATGCTGAATACGAGGATGGTGCTAAATACGCTATCGGAGATACAAGCCGGTCAATCCCCTACACGGGCAATGAAATACTTCACATAACAATAAATAATGAAATGAATTCTGAGAGCTTCACCTTAAAACCAACTTATTTAGCCTATGGTAGTGATTTAATTTTAAGGTCAATCAGTTTTGAATCACAAGAGAAAAGAGCCAGAACCAAAGCCAGACTAATCTTATTTTTGGAAGATGGCGGGAAATCTGCACCCACTCAACTCTATTATGAGCTTGTTATTAAAACGGAAGGAAAAGAAATATACATGGAGCTCTCAAAAGATTGGCAAATCATTAAAGCAATTGAAACAAAACAAAAAAGACGTCCGTTTTTGGGCAATGACGTAATGGAAGTAAGTGGCTTCTTACCCGACCAAGCTCAGGAGATAATACGATAATCTTAAGTAGCTTACCGTTAATTAACGGCTGGGAAGTAAAGGTGCTATATAAACCCAGAAAGAGCATTTGAAACTCTAAAGGGCAAGAAATATTCTCATTGCTTACGAACATCTACTAAAAATATTATCAATTTTCATTTGCTTTCATACACTTAATAAATCCGCTATTTCCCCTTCACCTAACACGCTTTTTTGACTTGAAAAGTACGGATAAAATGGCCTTCTCATAAGTCAGTTTGTTTTCAATCTGAAATTTAGATAAAAGAGAAGCTAACTCATTATTTTTAAAGTTAGCCTCAAATCACCTCCTTGCCTCACTCAAAAGCACCCACCAAAGATTATCTCATCAGGTAAAATCCCATGTAATCAAGGCGATTATATCTATTTGATCCTATACTCACATTGGCGCTTGTGCGTTTGTAAAGCAGACAAAGTAACTGGATTGCTATAAGCGCACATTTGTTTGATTATTTATGGCTTTTTATCGTTTTACTTAGAATAAGCAACTCGAGAAGGTAGACTACGATGGCGCGGTTCCAGATCCCCAGTGAACAAATCGGATCAATTCCTCGAAACCCCTGTTTAATAAGCGCTTACAGGGACTATAAGCAAGGAAAGATAAGTTACGCAGTTTTAAACGAAATTGCAGAGCGTGAAACACAACAAGTGATAAAAGAGCTCGAAGCGATTGGCTGTCAGGTCGTCAGTGATGGCGAGCAAAGAAAGTTTGATGGTTTTGCTCACTATTGCTTACACGATTCACCTAGCTACTCAGATCAGGGCTTGCTCGTTGATTTTAACGATGGTCACTCTCGGGTCTTTGCGCCACACCTTAAAGTTCCGCCATTTCGCTATCAACATACGGCGGATGAATTTCTCGCTTTCGCACTCAAACACGCAACTGTGCCCGTCAAACAAGCCGTTATTTCTCCTTCAATGTTGAGCTTAGTTTATCCATCTCACGGGATTGAAAATTACGATCACGAAAGTTTTATCAGTGATTTGATAACTCAGCATGTTGGCGAAGTAAAACGCTGCTTAGCACTGGGTGCACACAAAGTACAAATTGACTTTACAGAAGCGAGGCTGTCTTTAAAACTAGACCCGTCAGGTCAGACCCTCAAGTCCTTTGTTGAGCTAATCAATAAATGTCTCGCCCAATTTAGTGATAGCGAACGGCAACGAATTGGTATTCATACCTGTCCGGGTGCTGATATTGATGCAACCCATAGCGCCGACATTGACTATAAATATCTGCTGCCTACGCTTTTCGACATTAATGCAGGAAGCTTCTACGTTGCACTTAGAGGTGAAGAGAACCCCAAGAAAACCCTGAAGCTGATAGGCAGCATCCTCAAGCCCTTCCAACGTGTATTTATTGGCGTGATTAACCCGAATAGTCGCGAAATTGAGAGCCCCGGATCCGTACGAGATCTCGTGTTACTGGCGAGTGAATTTATTCCTATTCCACAGCTAGGCACTTGTGATGATTGCGGTTTTTCGCCATTCGCTGATGATAGTTCAACAACCAGAGAAATCGTATATGAAAAAATAAAATCGCGACTAGTCGGCACACAAATGGCCGAAGAAGCACTCAATACACGTGCGTAGAAAAATTGAATTAGCCAATGGACTATGCATGAGCGAAGTATTTCCATCTAAATCGGATGACGCAGATCTAATTACTAAACTTGAAGATAAAGTTCTGGCGTTAGAAATAGAAAACCACAAGCTGCAACAAAGGTTACGTGAGAACGAATACGACAGAAAAGCTCTGCTGGATATTCAAAAGCTTGCTAATGTCGGTACGTGGCGGCTTAACCACCTAACCTACAGCGTTAAAATGAGCGATAAACTTGCTGCCATGCTCGGTATTGATGGCGAAGCCATTACACAGTGGGGCGACTTTATCAATGCACTAGATCCAAGCGCCGAGCTAGCAATAAAACAGCAGCTCCACAATGTTTTTGTTCACGGTGGAAGCACCACATTTGAGCATGTTGTAACTAGAGCTGACGGCTCCACACTTTATGTAAGACACCACTGTGAAACGCTACTAAACGGCATTGGCCAACCACTTAATTCAATTGGCCTGATGCAGGATGTCACACAAGATAAAGTCAAGGCTGCACAATTGGAAGTGCTATCGAATAAGGATGAACTAACCAATTTATACAATCGTAGAAAAATGAATCAGGCACTACACGAGGAAACGACAGAGTGCTTAACTAAAGGCCTTCCCCTTAGCACGATTATTCTAGACTTAGATCTATTTAAACAAGTGAACGATAGGTTTGGCCACCATATCGGCGATGAAGTGTTGGTGCTCGTGTCGCAGGAAATTCAAAATAGTCTAAGGTCAACGGACATCGCATCTCGTTGGGGAGGTGAAGAGTTTCTTATCTTGTGCCCCAACACCTATCTCAACGATGCACAGAAAGTAGCAGAGCGGATCCGTAAAGCGATTGAAGCCATTCAATTATCCTGCCCACACAAGATCACAGCCAGTTTTGGCGTAGGCAGCTTACAAGATGGTCAAGACCTATCTGAGATGCTAAAGCGAGTTGACTCAGCCCTATACCAAGCGAAAAAAGCAGGTAGAAACTGCATACGAGTAGAGCCTGAATAGCGCAAATGCATACTTAATACGGTTATTGACACTATTTAACCTGAGGTTTGGATATTATCGTGAAAAATCCTTATGTTAGGTACGTCACTCATATGACAGTTTTACGTTATTGTTGCGTCATGATCAGAGCGCCACGTAGATCATACCAAAATCAAGTTAATGAACGACGGATAATTCACAGGTACGCATTGTATCCAGCAGAACTATTCTTTGTCTCTCGTAAACAACCTTCTTACACTCCCCTTCATTTGATACACCGAGTTTTTATTTCATTCTATCGCGTATTAGGTGACATTGAATTACACCTGAATAACTATGAAGCCCACATAAAAATTATATTGAAGGTGGCGATATGCCTTTTGAATTGAAACGGACGCTTATTTGCACTTTACTGGCTTGCGCTGCATTGCCAGCACTAGCACAAACTGAGGTGGGATTACAGGCTAAAGACATTTTTGAACTGGAATATGCAAACGACCCACAAATATCCCCAGATGGTACTCAAGTTGTCTATGTGCGTAACAATAATGACGTGATGAAAGATGCTAAGCGACAAAACCTGTGGCTGGTCGATACGAAATCAGGCGCACAATCACCACTCTTCTCTGATGAAAACAATTACAGTCAACCTCGCTGGTCGCCGGATGGTAGCAAAATCGCCTTTGTGAGCAATGTATCTGGCAGCACACAAATTCATGTGCATTATCTTGCTCAAAACCGTACGGCACTACTTACACAGTTGCAATCTGGGATCAGTGGCTTAACTTGGTCACCAGATGGCAAATGGCTGGCTTTTAGCCAAAAGGTTGCTGAAAAGCCAGCAGTCATTGCCAAGATGCCAGAAAAACCAAAAGGCGCGAAGTGGTCCGACTCTGCCATTGTTATCGACAAAGCCTACTACCAAGCAGATGGCCGAGGCCTTATCAAACCGGGCTATCGCCAGATCTTCGTGTTACCGAGTGAAGGCGGCACGCCACGCCAATTAACCTCTGGTAATTATCACCATAGTGGGAAACTCGCGTGGCGAGCAGATGCTAAGGCCATTGTATTTTCAGCAAACCGTATTGCAGACTGGGAATACAAGCGCCTAGAAGGCGACTTATTCGAAGTTGATTTTAACCGTAATATCACCCAGCTTACGTCGGCTCCTGGTCGTGAGTACGCACCTAGTTTTTCCGAAAATGGTAAACAGCTGGCTTATCTTAGTGCATCGAATGCGCTAAACCCTTACCGTAATAGCAAGCTGAATATCATGGATTGGCAGGACAAAACCTCCCACATGATTGCCAAAGACTTCGACCGCTCAATCCAAAACCCAACTTGGATTAGCAGTGATAGACTGGCGATGACGTACGATGACCACGGCAAGCGAAAGCTCGCGAGCATCACCACAAAAGGCAAAATTACCGACATCACAGATACGCTCTCAGGCACAACCCTTGGTCGCCCTTATCTAAGCGGTGAATTTAGTGCTAACTTTGATGGAGAAATTGCCTTTACTCAGGGTTCGAGTGAGCGCCCTGCTGACATCGCAATCACGACAAGAAAAGGCAAAGTAGCGCAATTAACCCGCCTTAACGAAGACCTACTTGCACATAAAACCCTTGGTAAAGTGCATGAGATCACGTATAGCTCGTCGTTCGACGGGGAGAAAATTCAGGGCTGGTATATTACGCCACCAAATTTTGACCCAAACAAAAAATATCCATTACTACTAGAAATTCACGGTGGTCCACACTTAGCCTACGGCCCCCATTTCTCAGCAGAATTACAGCGTTATGCCGCCGAAGGTTATGTGGTATTTTACGACAATCACAGAGGCAGCAGCTCTTACGGCGAGCGCTTTGCGATGTTGCTCAAGTACAAATACAGCTCGAAAGAAGACTTTGCCGATCATAACTCAGGGGTAGACGCTATGCTTGAGAAAGGCTTTATCGACAAAGATAATCTGTTTATTGCTGGCGGCTCTGCAGGTGGTATCGCAACAGCCTACGCAATTGGCTTAACTAACCGTTTCAACGCTGCTGTTGTCGTAAAGCCTGTGATCAACTGGCTGAGTAAAGTACTTACCGCTGACAGTGGCCTTGGTCAAATTCCAACGCAATTCCCAGGTATGCCATGGGAGCATATGGAACACTATTGGCAACGCTCACCGCTTTCGCTCGTTGGCAACGTAACCACCCCAACCATGCTAATGACGGGTGAAGAAGACTTGCGCACGCCAATGGCCGAAACCGAACAGTTCTACCAAGCACTTAAGCTGCGTAAAATTGATTCTGTACTGGTCAAAATTCCAGGTGCGCCACATGGAATTGCAGGCCGTCCTTCTCGGATGATCAGTAAGATTGAACATACCCTAGCTTGGTTTGAAAAATATAAGAAGTAAACGTCATTTGCTTATTTCGATAACCTGGCTTGAGGTCTACAGGCCACATTACTCATGTGTCCTGTAGACCCCTCCCTCTGAAAAATGACACTATTTTAGAGAGACATAAAAGCACTTAGTCTCATCTTGTATGCTTGCTCCGCATAAAATTAATGTGGTGCGTGTCTTTGTTATTTTCTTTTGTTATTTTTCTATCACTTTATATACCCATAGCGCTCAGCAGGATGATGTGTCCATGCTGTGCGCAACCATGAGTGGTTTTACCTACACCAAACATGCTCATGAATAGTATTCAGTAGAAGATTGCTTGATAATTGGGGGTGGGGTGGTGTTCGAGCTTTAAAACCATTTGAATTAGAAAGCTAGTAAATTATATTACAATGTATAATAATATTAGCCCAAAACCTCGCAACTAGCAGAAATTTAATTTATATAAAAAATAAATAAAAAAGGATTAAGAGTGGAAGTCATAAAAAACGCTCCAATTAGTAAATCTGTTGGGTGGATACTATTAGCTAGTTGTCTTGAACGGTTAGCTTATTATGGGGTGAGAGCCTTCATTGTTCTGTTTTTAATGGACCAAAATGGTGGGGCTGGTTGGGACCAATCTAAGACGCTTGATTTTTACGGTCAGTTCACTATGTACGTTTATCTGGCAACATTTATTGGAGGTCTTTTATCAGATTTTTTGTTAGGAGCGTTTAAGTCTACCTTATTGGGCATTTTATTAATGTTTTTTGGATATTTAAGTTTAGGATTCGTAGAGAGCCAACACCTTTTATATTCGGCTGGATTGATTGCGTTAGGCTCTGGATTCTTCAATCCTAACATTCCAACAATAATAGCCCACCAATTGAAAAAAATGTCGAGCAAACTCGATAGCGTTTTTACAGGACAATATCTGGTGATAAATCTGGGCGCATTTATAGGGCCCATGACAATAGGTATTTTGGTTGAAAACGTGAGTTGGTCAGTAGCCTTCATAATGGCTGCGGCAGTTAGCGCGCTTGTATTTATCATCATGTATAGTCAGCGTTCAGCAGTGCCACGGCAAAGCCATAAAGCAAATGTAGCCACCCAAAATCAAGGCAGTAACTTTTTTAGTGGAGTTGGCTTAGTAATTGTCATTTTCTTATTGTCGACTTTATTTTGGTCTTATTTTGAAATTGGTGGCGGAAATCTATATCAAGCATTTCCTCAGATAATGAGTGGGTTGGGTTTTTCGATAAATGCTAAGACAGTTATCGCTACTTGTGTTGTATGTTTTACTTTGTGGTGGTTTTTTAAAGTCAGCTCTTGGTATAAGGTCGCACTTGGTTTTATTATATTTTCATTAAGTTGGCATCTACTTAATTACAGCATTACAAAAAATTCAAGTGTAAAAGACTTCATCATTTTTGTGATGATACTTCAAGCTATTGCGGAGGTATTTTGCTCGGCAATATTTATGTCAATTATTGCTAAACATGGATTCAAGCCATTACTAAGTACAAGCTATGCCATATTTTTCTTTGCTACTTCGCTAGCTAGTTACTTTGCAGGTCAATATAGTGATTCATACTCTACTTTTGCACCGTTTGGTTGGGTATGTTTGATTGTTGGAGGTGTTTTGGTAACACTTCAATTATCATATAATAAATATGTGACTATGCAGTCCCAAGTAGAATAATGGCGGACACCCACGACAAACTTTAACCGTTTTTTCTCTTTCTTTGAGGTGGGTGTCTTAATCTTCTTTGGTCTACTATCGTTCTTTACTTTTTAGCGTGCTTGCACCCGATACCGAACCTTATTGCTCGTTCCAACATTATTCGTTAATTGTAATATGCCTTTTGTTATACCAGTTGGTATAGTAAATGTAAGACTAGATGGTGTATGAGTTGAAGGAACAAGTGTTTTATTTCCCATTATGATGCGGGTTTTATCATCAAACCCCACTCCCTTAAGCTCATATTGCTCACCTTCTTGAACTTTGATTGAGGCATATCCAAATATTAACGGTGAACCCGCTTTGTATGGGCTTAATCGCACTTCATTAGAACGCTTATTTCGAGTGTAAATAAATGCCTTATATTTGCGAAATGGTAGATTGAGCTCAAAGATTAGCTCTGAGTTAGTGTGCGATGTTGGCGCGATATTATAAATTTCTTCACCGTTATAGATAACCACTTTTGGGTTCTCCAGCCCGGCAAAGTCATCACCAGTAAATACAACACTATCGCCGATACGATAAATTCGAGGTAATGAATAGCCATTGTAATAACCGGCTTGAGAGGATATTTGTACACTCGGTGAATCGCTTAATCTAAAGCCTCGCACTCGCTCATACGGCTCGGCGTCATAAATATCTAACACTTTGTCGCCATCATTATCGAGATCGATAAAATCCTCAACCCCGTCTTTGTCAGAGTCTTCCGGCCATCCTTTCGCGTTGAGTTTTTCGTCGGCATCCGCTATGCCGTCATTATCAGAATCAAGATCCAAAAAGTTTAATTTATCATCTTGATCTGCATTTCCTGAGCCTTCGCGCTCATCACTAATGCCGTCGCCATCACTGTCTAAGTCTAATAAGTTAATTACCCCGTTATTGTCCTCATCGAGTGTAGCACCTTGCTTTACATAATATTCATAGAAGTCATGGATAGAGTCTCTATCGGTATCAATACGAGTTGGTTCAACTCCAATTGCATATTCTGCATGATCATCAATACCGTCGGTGTCCTTATCTTTAAATACGTAAATTTCATAGGAATAGTCCGGCGCGCCACCCGAAAAATCATCAATGACGCTCAAATTGAATTTTCCGTCATGGGGTATTTTAGTCAGGATATGCGCCATTTTGAGTGCGCTATGGGTATGGATCTGCGATGAGTTGATCACAAAACCACCTTGCTCGGAAAAATACACTTTAGGCTTAAAATTATCGGAGCTATAGGTAATGCGAGCTGAGATATAGTCGCCCTTGTTTGCACCAAATTGGTACAAATCACCATTATCACCCGCATTTGAAATAACCCCTTTTACTTTAAACGGAAGTTGATGCGCAACTTTTACCGCATTGCTGGGGTTATCATTAGGTTCAATCTCGACAATTTCGGGATAACGAGCGCGTTGACTGTCAAATGGAAACTCATCATGCTCGTCTAACACACCATCACCATCTTCATCTTTGTTCTGCCAAGTTCCCTTAGCTGGGTCGAACGAACCATTATGTGGAGTTGCAAACACAATTGTACTAGCTAGTGCAAATGCCAATAAAATGCATCGTGATGTCATAAACAATCCTTATTAATGTTGTTTTTTTATTAAAGTCTTTCAAATTTTTCACCCTGCGACCCGCTTCATACTTGTACTCTTTCACTAATTATTTTGAATACATTACACTGGGTGTCTTCGTTTTTTGCTTGTTACTTTCGCACTCAACTCCCACCCCGCTCTACGCTAAAACTGACTTTTGCACCACCGCTTGAGTTATTGCCTAGTTTGAGTTGTCCACCGTGGTTTTCAATAATAATGCGAGAGAGCATAAGGCCTATGCCGTTGCCATCAGCTTTGGTGGTGTAAAATGCTTCAGCAGCTTCGTTTAGGTTGGAAAAACCGGGGCCTGTATCTGTGACCGTAAACGCTAACTTGTCTGCATCGGGGGTGATGTTGAGTGTGACTTCTGGCGAAGGTGTGCACGCTTCTTGGGCATTGTTAATAAGATGGCAAAGCACCTGTTTGATTTGACTCGTATCAAAAAAACCGAGCAGGTCCGCTGTGCTTTCTACCTTTAGCTGAGGGTAGATACTTTGTAGCTGAGTGCAAAACTCACTGAGTGCAACAATCTGCTTATGCGCAGGAGGTAATTTGGCAAGTGAGGCATAGTTGCCCATAAAAGATTTAAGGTAATTGGCGCGCTCGTTGATGAGTGACAGCCCACTAGTAAACCTTTCTAAATCTAACTCACGGTCTAGGCGCTTGGTTAGGCTGCGAGCTATCGTACCAATCGGCGCTATGGTGTTATTGATCTCGTGACTTAAAATACGGACAAACCGCTGTAAGGCGTCTTTTTCTTGTTGATATAAAATACTATCGAGCTGTTTTAAAACCAGTAAAGTGTGAGGTTTATTGGCAATGTAGCAGCTGTCGTGTTCAAGCAAAAAAGCATGCTCGGTACCATCAAGCATCACCGTAACCTTTCCTTGTTTTTGCTGAGTTTGTAATGACTGAAACCAGCGCCAGGCATCGTCTTTGTAACAGTCAAAAAAGGTGCGCTCAGCGTAGCTGTTGGCAAATGCAACGCTTTGTTTGTCAAACACGATAAGTGCACAATCAAGCTTTTCAATGATTTGCTTTAGCAGGTCGCTTTGCTCTGCCAGCGCTCGCTGATCGGCTTGCATGGTTTGTGCAAGCGCGTTTAAGTGTTCCACCGTTGAATATAATTGTGCGTCTTTGCCATGTGCCGCTCTTAGAGCATAATCGCCTTGGCGAAGCGATATCAACAAGGTATCAATGAGATTAATAGTGTTTTGTCTTGTAGAGCTATATTTATAAGTAAGCAGTGCAAAACACAGCGCAAATACCAAATCTAGCAATATAACGAGTGCAACCGGGTAATTGTGCACAAGGAGCAGAACGTTAGCAATAACGAGTAGTAATGCACTTAACAACCAGTGTCCAAATCGATAAAACAAGCTTGCTTATCTCCTACTCATATTTATCCATTTTGCGATACCACGCACTGCGCGATAGTCCCAAGCTCTTCGCCGCTTTTGATACATTACCACCGTGAAATTCCAGTCTTTTAAATAGTGCTTGCTCAATAATTTCATCCAGCGTTAAATCGTGATTTTCTGATGTGCTCACAGTAGCAGTATTCACCGATTGCAACGCTGAGTGCGGTGTGGGACTGAGCGCCAAATCGCTGGCAAATACTCGGGCGTTTGAACATGTAAATACCACGCGCTCCATCATATGTTTAAGCTCTCTTACATTGCCAGGAAAGTCATAAGCACTCAGTGCTTTAGCAGCACAAGGCATAATGATTGGTGGTGGTTTTTTGTAATCTTGACTAAAGCGCATTAAAAAACGCTCTGCTAATGGCAAGATATCCTCTGGGCACGCTCTTAAAGGCGGTATTTCTACTTCTATAGTATTTAATCGATAATATAAATCTTGGCGAAACTGGTTATTGGCAATCGCTTCATTGAGTTGGCAGTTGGTGGCAGAAATTATTCTCGCAGTATTATCCAAAACTTTGTGACTGCCAACCGCCGCGTACTTCCGCTCTTCTAGCACTTGAAGCAACTTTGCTTGAGATTGCAAAGATAAATTGGCAATTTCATCTAAAAACAACGAGCCATTACTTGCGAGTGTAAATGCACCCACTCGATCTGCTTTCGCATCAGTAAATGCCCCCTTTTTATGGCCAAATAACTCAGAGTTAAATAGCTCGTCGCTCACTGCCCCCATATTAATCGAAATAAAACTGCCACCAGCACGACTTGAATGCTCGTGTACATACTGTGCGTAATAGCTCTTTCCTGTGCCATTTTCACCGGTCAGCAAGATGTTCATATCGCTTTGTGCCAACTGGGTGAGCTGTGTCAGCACACGCTGTTTTTTCTCACTTTGCGTAACAAAGTTGATCGTTTGTTGGGGCTGTTTAAGGCGTTCGTTTTCAGCAGATAGCCGCGCTAAATGTTGTCTGTCAGCTCGCTTCTCGATTTGTACTTTGATGCTATGAGCAAGGCGCTCATCATCCCATGGCTTTTCAATGAAATCGGCCGCTCCTTGCTTTAGGGCAGTAACGGCAAGGTCTAATGTCGCCCAACCAGTCATCACCACAATGGGTAAAAGCGGATCTATTTGAATGAGCTTAGCAATCGCCGCCAACCCTTCTTTGCCACTGGTGGTGTCATGGGTAAAGTTCATATCCAATAGCAGCAAGTCCACTTCCTGTGTACTGACATAATCAAATGCTGCCTCTGGTGTCACCACACCGTGACAGGCGTAGCCTTCATCCTCAAGTAAAAACTTCAGACTCGCTTGAATATCAAGCGAGTCGTCTACTATTAACACCTTTTTCAAATTATTATTCCATTCTTAAGCTAACCGCAGGTTGGACTTTTATGCTGCGTTTCACCGGGATATAAAGCGCAAGGCATACCGCAACAAATACCAGTAGCAAAGTAATGCTACCCGCACCAAACATAACACTAAACGGCACAATACCACGGAAAAAGTCTACAGCAAGATAACACAAGATATAGAAAATTAATGCAGAAATAGTCAGCCCTGTAACGGTATGGGTTAGATTTTTCTTGATAAATAACAACATGATCTGGCGATCTTTGGAGCCAAGCGCACGGCGGATGCCTATTTCATAGCTAGATTTATTAATATTACTAAGGCCCATGGCATAAATGCCGATTAAAGAAAGCGTTAAGGCAAATCCACCCACAATCAAAAACACATAAATGATGCTAGTGAATGCCCCCATCATAGAGCGATGGTTGTCGTAGTGATCAAAAACATAGCTAGTTTCGAGCTTACTTGAAAGCCTACCTAACACGCGATAGAACGCTTCGTAACTTTGGCTTGGCGGCAGTTCAGTGACGAATTTAACCGCCATTGCGTTATCCTTTGGCGCATATTGACGAAAACTAAAATAGACCTCATGACGACGCTCACTGGCGACAACGCTCATTTCATCCACTGCTATGCCAATTATTTTAGCACTTGGCCATTTTGCATCACGTAACATCAGTGAGCGTCCTAATACATCCTCACTGCCAAACAAAGCCTTTGCGAGAGACTGACTAATGCTCACCACGGGTGCCGCTTCTGTGTTGTCTTGTGCGGTAAAGTTTCTGCCGCTTTGCAGTTCGCGTTTGAAAAGATGAGTTACAGCTTCAATATTTATGATTTTATCGGTGTAGACTTCGCCTTCGCTTGTTTGCACATCAAGTTCAATCTCACGCTGATACACGCGCCCTTCTTTAAAAGCAGGATCCAGTGTCAGACCCACAACCAACGCGCTTGCCATTTCGACTGCTTTATCACTCGAAAATTCGTTTTCAGCTTGAAATTGCAGCTCAGTGGAATGCACCCCTTTGAGAGTCTCTCCGTCGATGTTTCCCGCCATAGAGTACATCACATAACCTATGGTGCTCGACGCCATCAACATAAAGCTCACTAAAGTCACCTGCAAAGACAATAGCCGTTTTGACATCAATCCAGCCTGTTTGCCGGTTGCACCTCGCGTGCCGTCTCGCAGTACATCATTGATGTTAAAGTTAGCGGTTTTCACTGCAGGTAACAGCACAGCAATAGTAAATACAAAGCTTATCAACAACAATGACACCAAGATAGTGATGGTATTTAATTGCCAATACCACCAGTACGGCATTTTGCCACCAATCATCATATTAATAACAAAGTTCAGTGCCCGCAAACCGAGATCCGTTAGCAATAGCGCCACTACCCAACTGCTAAAGCAGTAAATAAAGCCCTCACAGGCATGCTGCTGAACAACTCTTAATTTTTTCGCACCAATCGCGGCACGAATAGCCGATTCTTTTTGTCTCTCGATTATTTTGGCAAAGAGTAAGTTACTAATGTTGATTGAGGAAATAAGCAAAATAAGTACGATACCTATCATAAATAGGGTAAATACAAATATCGCCTCACCATCAGTGTTGTATTCTACTAAAGTCATTGATTCAACTCGAACTGTTTTATCCACCTCGAGCTCTGACTGACTAGCGCGTTGCTTTGCATAGTCAGTGAAGAATAAACTTAAGCGTTGCTCCAGCTTTGACTCTACCACCTCGTTTGGCATCTTATAAATAATATCAATAGCATCAGCAGGTGCTGCGTTATTACCTTTAAGCGGTAGCCAGAGTTTAGAAAATATCGGGAAGTTATTACGTTTGGGCATCACGCCGATTATCTCGTAGGGCTTTTGATCAACGATCATCGTACGCCCAATAACATCTTCGCTACCTTGGAATAAATGCGACCATAGATAGTCTGAAATCACGACTACATCTTGAGCTGATCCCACAAAGTCCTCAGCGGTATAAAATCGCCCGAGCTCAGGCTTAATATCCATAAACTGGAAAAAGCGCTCATCAACATAGGAGCCTCGATAATGATTTCCTCGCTCAGCGTCACTTACCCAAACACTCACAGGTGCAATATAAAGCCACTCCTCAAGTTGCTTAACTTCATCAAGTTCTCGTAGTTGTGGCAGCATGCTATATTCAAATCGATTTTGCGTGCTGATAGGGTTGCGAACCTTGAAGATCCTGATTTCAGAGCTGCCATTCCCTACTTGGCTATGTGAGAATGCCACGGTATAAATATAATTAAAGCCAATCAATGATATGGTCAAACTACCAACCATAATAAACATCATCAATAACGTAAATCGCATTGATTTTGCGATGTTTCTCAGCGCATAGCGAAAATCTAAAAGTAATCCCATACTAAGCTCCAACGACTTTACTTACACGGTCAAGCTGCTTTTTATCTCGTAAAATATTGCCATCAAGCATTGAGATCACCCGGCTGGCGTAGGTCGTTGATTCAATATCATGCGTTACCATACATATCGTTTTGCCAGCAGCATGAAGCTCGCTCAACAACCCTAGCACTTGCTGGGCATTGTTTGAGTCTAAGTTACCAGTCGGCTCATCGGCGAGAATGAGGTCGGGGCTGTTAATCAACGCTCTTGCAACTGCGGCCCGCTGTTGCTGACCACCTGAAAGTTGAGAGGGAAAATGATTGACTCGGTTTTCTAACCCCACCATCGCCAGTGCATCTTTGGCTTTTTGCTCCATTTCTTTTTGGCTAATGCCGCCGATATAAGTCAGCGGTAACATGACATTTTCAAGTACATTTAAATCACTGATAAGATTAAATGCCTGAAAAATAAAGCCTATATGGTTAGCGCGAATATGAGCACGCTCGTCTGAGCTCAAATTAAATGCTTGGTTACCGCTGATAAAATACTCGCCGTTACTTGGCTCATCAATCAGGCCCAAAATTGACAGTAACGTAGACTTGCCGCACCCCGAAGGTCCCGTGATAGCCACAAACTCGCCGGGCTCTACCACGAGATTAATACCGTCTAGTGCTTGAGTTGCAATTTCATCCGTCTGAAACCGCTTTTTGATGTTATTAAGTTGAATGACTGAGTTCATAATAGTGTCCTGTTAACGCACTAGCACTTGGCTATCTTGAGTATACTTTTCCATATCGGAAATAATGATAGTTTGATTTTTATTAAGGCCTTCAAGCACTTCGATGTAGTTTACCGAACGCTGACCAAATTTAACCGTTTTTTTCGTCGCGAGATGTTTATTAACAACAAACACGCTCGCTTGATTATTTGCAATGACATTAGCCGGCATTGCGACGAATATAGCCTCGGGTTTATAGCTCGTTACAATAACCCCTTCAATGTTGAGTTTATCTCTGGCCTCTCTTGGCAAAGCGCCTTCAATGCTCAGCTCCACTTCAACTTGGCTATTGGTGACCTTTGGGGAAACACGTTTTACGATGGCGTTAAAACGCGAAGTGTATGTATCGATTGTAGCCGACTGCCCAACTTGTACATGCGGCGCATCTAGTTCCGCGATGTTTATCTTAGCAACCAGCAAACGCGGATCTGCCACCTCTGCAACTGAACTGGTATTAGACAATTGCATGCCCACTTCAATCAGCACATCCTGAATTTGTCCAGTGATTGGCGAGCGCACATCAAGCGCTGCGATATTCTCTTCAAGTAGCTTAATTTCGGATCGTAGGCTTGCTTGCTCAGCCAGCTGCGCTTTGGCTTTTGCCTGCTGTACTTGTTGCTGAGTGGCAACCCTAGCTTGCTGTAACTCCACTTGCTTTTGACTACGCTGCATTGCAAACTCGCTGCGTTGATGATCAAGCATAGAGATAGTGCTATTGCCCTTTTCTATTAAGGTTTTTTGCGCCTGCCACTGAATTTTGTCTGCTTTATAACCCAACAAAGCATCATGATGTGCGGTGTGGGCCTCTTGCACTTTGGCCTTTAACTCTGCAAGTTCGGCCTCATGTTGTGCTGAAATTTTGGTAAGTTGGCTATGTTTTTGAATGAGCGCTTCGCGCAGTGATGGGTTTTCAAGCCGAGCAAGTAGCGTACCTTGAGTGACCATTTCACCCGGTTTAACCAGCACTTCAACTACTTTGCCGCCACTACTACTGGTAACCAAATGGCGTTTCTCCAATGCAAGACTACCAAGTCCCTTAACACTGAGTTCAAACTCGCCCTGTTGGACTGTAGCAACGATTAACTCTTCTTGGAAAACCACGTTTGATGCACTTTGGGTATACGCTTTGGCAAAAAACACCAAACCGACCACAAGTAGCACAATTACAAACAACGCGAGCTTCTTAATCGGCATGCGCTTTGTTTTCGCCAGTTTTATATCCATACTTTGTACTCCACTTTGAGAATACAGTTGATGAATCAAATTTCAGGCCAAACTTTTTCTAATTATAAATCAATGCCATAGAACTAAATTAAGATAATACCCGATAAAACATGTCTCGAAAATGAGACACGAATACAGTAATGACTGTGCCAAAAGCGAGACAAAAGCTGAGCTATTTTTGCTTTGTCATTCTAGAGAGGTCAATTCCTATTATATTTCTGAGCGTGTTGCTGTTTGCGCCTCGTACAATGCGCTAAGACTTTGAGCTTTTCATCTTCGCTGTAACTTGTCCAGCGGGTGATTTCGTCCAACGTTCTAAAGCAGCCTAAGCACACATCTTTATCATCCAAACAGCACTTTCTGATGCAAGGAGATTGGACCAAATTACAACTTGAGTGTGACATCGCTGCTCCTTTAAATAGATTTACTCAAAATAACTTGCCGGAAAACAAGACTCTCTCTTTTTGCCTTTAAAATGATGGCAGACCTCTCCCGTTTCGGTATTAACTAAAAAGGAATGGTCAATATCCTTAAAGTAAAGCCAAATAAACTCCATGTCTTCTTCTAAGAAGTGTTGTTCAAAAGTGGGCTCATCAAAATGCGCCGCTAGCGCATCTATATCTGTTATTTCATCGTAGCTAACGGCATAGACAGCTAGGCTCGTGAACGTGGCTAAAACAAAAAATACCTTAACTAGGCCAATATGCATCTTGTTACCTTTAGTCATTTTATTGGACGAAATACATCATCTTCATCAATCAATATACAAACTGGGTGGGGCTATCCCCACCACATACGCACGACCTGTTGCGCGTCGTTTAACTCAATATTAAGTCGCTGAGGTTGATGATCTTGGGTAAGCATATCTCCAGATTGATACACCCTAACCACTTTTCCAACGATTGTTTGTAGGGATTTTGAATAATCAATATCTTGCACCATTTAACCCTTATTTATGCTGGATGTTTAAAGCCAACGACGCACTCTCCTTTGATAGCGTAAATAGGCATCTCCAAAAGTTTGTTCCATCATTTTTTCTTCAAATCGAATGTACCATCTGTCGGCAATAAGTAAAAAAGCAGTCACAAACAAAAATGACACGAGTGCACCACCGATTAATACGGCATAGCCTAGTAATGCAATGACAAAACCTAGGTACATGGGATTGCGGGTATATTGAAATACCCCAGCCTCCACTAATTTATCAGGCTTATTGAAAGTCATAATATCGGTTTCTTCCCTCGCGAATATCATGCTGCCCGACTTGGCCAGTGCAAACCCCAAAGCAATCGGTATTAACCCTAACAGATTTAAAGGGTAATAAATAAAATGTGGTGCAGCAGTCAACCAACACACCACAGGCATCAATATGACAAATAAAAACAGTAAAATAGGAGGCAGTAGCTTTTTCATGATGTTATTCCTTACCTTTAGAACAATAATTAGAGATAAGGTAATGCGAATTTTGTTGCTGTGCCTTAACCTATGTTAAGCCAAGCTCTTTTCTAATTCTCGACAGCGATACATCCGTGATCCCAAGGTACATTGCGATATGGCGCAAAGCAACCGCGCGGCTTAATGCTTGATTTTCTGTGATAAAGCGTAAGTACCTTTCCTTTGCACTTAACTGGAGTAACGCCGCTTCGCGTTTCTCTTTTTTAAGCACTAACTGTTCATAAATTTTGCGCACAAACCGTCCCCAGTTGAGGTTTTGCTCAGATACAGTGACTAAGTCAGCATAGCGAATTTCGGCAATAACACAGTCTGTTAGCGTTTGCGTTGAAAATGGACTCGGCTGTTCTTCTAGATAACAAGATAAACAAGAGAATGCCCCGCCCTTCTGTAGCAGAGATTTGTTCCGTTCATTACCCTTTTCATCTAGGTAGAAATAACGTCCATATCCATCTAATAAGAAATAAACACTCGAGATTTTCTCACCTTGTTCGAATAGCATCGTATCGGCTGTGATATGACCGATTTTTATATACGGAGCCATAAGAAGCCAATCCTCAAGTGAGAAATCCACCAACCGCCCATATACAGCTAACCATTTTTGATAATTTTCGTTACTTGATTTAGACATTAGTGTAAGTGCTTTTCGAATATTAACAGGATTTTATTGTCGTAAGGTATCGTATCGAACTGCTGATATCCAAGCTTTTGGTATATGTGCTGCGCTCGCGTATTATCTGCAAAAACATCTAGCCAAACTCGCGTTATACGCAACTCCTCTAACACGTATTTTTCCATCTGATTTATCGCTTCTTACCCTATTCCCAATCCCTTTTTAGCAACCACAATCCGGCAAAATTCAACACTTTTCAGTTCTGGTTCAACGGCTAAAATTATAAAGCCAACTATTTCACTATCTGAGTGGATTGTTAAATAGTGTATGTTGGGCTCAGAAAATAACTGCTGATGAACAAGCAGCGAATTGCTCAAAGCTGGAAGTTGTGTAAAAAACCCCTTGAACTAATGTGAGCATCTCATTCGCTTTTATAGTTAAGTAAGAGTTTTGAATTAAGTTCATTAATGAAAAGGCTATCCTGTAACCTCGATTCTTGCTCGATCAGCCACGCTTCAAAAACTTCTAATGTAGCTGACTGATAAAGTTGCGATAGCCAATCTTGGAGTGATATATCACAAGCCTCACATAAAGCTTGCTGACATAACCAAATATTTTCAGGCATTGCCACATTCTTACCATACTTGATGAGCTGAGAATGCTGAAAAGCACTTTTTATTCCGACAAGGCCAAGCTTCCCCTGTTCATCTATTGGTGCAAGGTGATTATCTTGCACAAAACGCGGCGATGCTGGGAAGTTGAATACGAACTCAGGAGATTCATAATTGGTGTACTCATATTTAACAATAGCGCCAGCAGATAAATTTGTCGCCTCACATGGAATAGTGAAAGGAATATTGAGGCTGCATTCATTTTCACCAAGGACATAATGGCCATAGACTATAATATCCGTTTGCAACTTAAAGCCATCTCCAGGCTGGTGGCTATCCGGGATAATCAACTCCCCACGTAATAACGTATCGTCACCACGGCTGAGCTTCTGTACCGAAGACTTCTGTAAGTTAAAAAATTCTCCAACGTGTATTTGCTCCCCTTTTCTATTTAACATTGCCGACAACGCGATAGACTCAGGGATCAAAATACCGTCTTCTTTTAGGTAGGGAAATAAGTGCTTGAAGATCCAAACTTGTGGCTCTCTTTTTAGTAATGCTGTCATCGTTTCAGAAATCACGATATCAAAGCTACATTTTTCTTCATCCTGCCATTTTAATGCATCACAACAAACCAAGCGTTCGATACGGTGCTCTACATCAAAAGCATCAATTAACTTTTTTACCGCAGCTATATTTTCTGGATGTATGTCAATCAGGGTTGCCCTAACAGGAAGGTTGGGATGTAGTGCTAACAATGGAAGCAGCAACGTGGCGTAAGGACCAGTGCCTGCGTATAAAATATGAACTTCAGATAACCCTTCTTGCTGTTTATCTTCGATAGCCGCTTTTACACCTTGCATAAAAATCAAACTGCGCAGCAGTTCTTGAGAGCATTTAGCTGCCTGAACAGGAGAAATAGCAACACCATATTCAGTATGAACACTACTCCAATCATTCATATCAAACTGAGTATCAACTCCACTCAGTGTACCAAAGAATTTGACAAACTCGTCAAACAAAGTTGTCAGTTCAGGAGACTCCTTATTTGCAGCGAAAATTCCTGTTAAACACCTGCTTTTAAAGCTATTTAGATCCATATGCTTTCCCATGATATAAAACGCTGTCGTATTAAGTACTTATTCTTATTTAAAGTATCATTTAAAGATAGAGTGTATATATTTGCAATAAAAACCTTAAATCAACTCACCGTGATCGGTTTTCTAGTTTGAATCAACAATATAAAAGTAGCGCTTAATTCATCATTTCGACAGCACCTACACCAGATCCAACATCAACACCTTCAAATGACTCACTATCTTGGTTACTACTAGCTGCACCACTGGCGCTGCTACGTAGAAGAAAATAACACCCTACTTTTTTGTAATTAAGTAATGAATTGGCGAGCATTGTGCTCGCCATTTTTGTTTACTCTCATCTCATTCATTGTTTCGGATCAAGTTGTTTCTGGTTATAGCTGCTAAGCTACCATCGACTCAATCAAGGAGCAAAAAGATGAAAGCAGCGTTAGTGCACCAATTTAAACAACCGTTAGAAATTCAAGAAATTGAGAAACCGCAACTTACACAAGGATCGGTCATCGTTGAAATAGCCGCCTGTGGTGTTTGTCACACCGACTTACACGCCTGTCATGGTGACTGGCCAGTTAAGCCTAAATTACCACTAGTGCCTGGTCACGAAGGTGTGGGTACCGTTATCGCAAAAGCTGACGATGTTAAACACCTAGCCGTTGGTGATAGAGTGGGTGTACCTTGGCTTCATAGCGCCTGCGGTCATTGTGAACACTGCCTAAAAGGCGACGAAAACTTATGCCCAGAGCAGTTAAATAGTGGCTATTCCGTCGACGGCGGTTACGCACAGTACTGTAAAGCCGATGCCAACTACGTGGTAAAAATCCCCGAAGGCTTGTCATTTGTCGATGCCGCTCCTCTATTCTGCGCGGGCGTCACCACCTATAAAGCACTAAAAGTATCGAAAGCTAAACCCGGTGAATGGGTTGCCATTATTGGTGTAGGAGGCCTTGGTCACTTAGCTGTGCAATACGCCAAAGCAATGGGGCTGAATGTAGTTGCAGTTGACACTGGCGAATCAAAGTTAGCACTAGCAAAAGAGCTTGGCGCCGATTTATGTATCGACTTTAAGCAGAGCGATCCCGCAGAGTTGATGCAAAATAAGTTAGGTGGAGTCCAAGCCGTAGTTTGTACTGCGGTCTCAAAGCCAGCCTTTACGACATCATTTAACAGCGTGAAGCGCGGTGGTACTTGCGTGCTCGTTGGCTTACCACCGGAGGAAATGCCTATTCCTATATTTGATACCGTTCTTAAAGGTATCAGTGTTGTTGGCAGCATCGTTGGTACCCGTCAAGATCTCACTGAATGCTTGCAGTTTGCCGCTGAGGGCAAGGTAAAGGCCATTATTGAAACCAAGCCACTTGAGCAAATCAACGATATATTTGACGATATGCTCAATAGCGACATTAACGGCAGGATCGTACTAACTTTCGACTAGACCCATCGAGCAGCCAAATACTTGATAATCATTTGGCTGCTTTCTCACTTCGGCAAAGTGACAAAAGCCTAGAACGACCAACCAGAACGAGAGATGACAACGGCCAGAGAACAAATTGTTATTCCGAGCTTAGGTTAACTATACTTTGCGTATTCGAGTCTTAACAACGTTGAATACATGGCAGCCAGTCAAAGCAACATACTTCACCCAAGTCAGTCGTTTAGCTTTAAGTACTTCTACCATATATCAGCGCTCTCCATGCTGCTTTTTTTTCTTTCTGTGGTGTTCACATTTTTAGCATTCGTCAATAAAGAAGCGCAAGAGCAAGAAATAGAAAGAAATTTTAATCTTGTTCGTTTATCCCAAGAGTTAAGACTCAGCTCAGATCAACTCACCATGATGGCGCGGGCTTATGCCGCCACAGGCAACCCTAAGTTTAAGCAATTTTTTGATGAGATCTTAACGATCCGTAACGGCACTTCCCCTCGCCCTAAGCATTTGCACCGCGTTTATTGGGACATGTTGCTGGTCAAAGAGGGTCAAGCGCCATTTGAAAAAGAAGCACCAAAAGCGCTGCTGACATTATTATTAGAAAACGGAGTTTCTACGGATGAATTAACTATGTTGCGAAATGCAGAGGATAAAAGTGAAGCACTCGTGTCACTTGAGCGTGAAGCCTTTAAACTCGTGGCTGCAGGGAAAAATCAACAGGCCCTCAAGATTTTGTACAGCGAGGCTTACCTCCAAAGTAAAGTACATATAATGACGCACATCAATGCCTTTTTAGAACGCAGAGAGCAGGATTTCAGCTCACTCCTTGCAAGCAGCAATAAAAAGGTAAAATCCTATTATGGTGCCGCGTTTGTTTGCTTTATCTTGCTATTACTTAGCCTCATCGCGTTGTACAACTCTCGTTCGGCCATCCGTAAAAGTATTATTGATTATCTAAATACGGAGGTAAAAAGCCAAACTGAAGAGTTAATAGAAAAAAACAAAGCACTTAATCACGCGATCAGTGAACTCAGTGAGACTCAAAAACGCCTGATAAACGCCGAAAAGTCAGCAACGCTGGTGCGATTGATCCCAGGACTTGCCCATGAGATTAACACGCCGATTGGCGTCGCCATGACCGCTTCCAGTAACCAACTATTGCTTGTTGAAGGGGTAAGACAAAGGGTAAATAAAAATGAAATAGCTAAGTCTGCTTTATTGCATTCGATAGAAAATATCGAAAGCTGTGCCAAGCTCGTCGTCAATAGTACCGAGCGGATAACCGGTATTATCGACAAGCTCAAAATCATCACCAATACTGGATTTGAAGGAGAAGTAAAGCCAGTTTACTTACAACCGCTTATCGCACACTGTGTGAGTGAGCTTGCCAATCAACACCCACATATTGATATTACTTTAGATATTCCCGAAGCACTTGCTATCACCGCCCCAGAGAGATTGTTACAGCAGATTTTCCAACCTGTAATAGAAAATGCGTTTTACCACGCCTTTGCTGATAACTCAGTGCAAAGCCCATGTGTGATTATATCGGCTCAAGCCTCAAAACTTGGATATACGATTAAAGTCACGGACAATGGCGGCGGTATTCCACATGAAATCAAAGATAAAGTATTTGATCCTTTTGTTGTCGGTAATCGCACACAAAAAGGCCTGGGCTTAGGGCTAAGTGTTGCGCTCGCTATTGTCACTCAGTATTTTAATGGCGTAATTGAGTGTGAAACAGAATCTAATTCCGGAACATGCATCATTATCAAGTTGCCGAGCTAGTCGCGCTAACGGACCCAGCCGATACTTTGCTTTACATAAATGCACACTTTAAGCTTCATTATTATTGTGGCAATGCTTTGTAAATAGAATACAGAGGAACAACGCACTGCCACTCTTCCTGAGAAATAGAGTACACAGCTTGGTTGAAGCACTCGTTCCGATAAACACCTGCACGACGTAATATGCCATCAAAACACGCACCAAGTTGCTCAACCAACCGGCGTACTAAATCATTACGCTCGTCGACTCTAAATTCAACCAAAGCGAAACCTAGCGTATTCAAATACTCTGTCACGAATAAACAAAACACCTTGTCGAACAGAGTATCGTGGATAAACCAACTCTCTTCTACCAGCACTTTTTTGGCCGCTGAGTCATCGACTGTAATTAAGATCATGCCAAGCATTTCGCGCGTTTGAGTTTGCCGCACACAAATACAGTGCTTTGATTTATCTTCAGCTGCTTGTAAAAAAGGTACTAGCACTCTTTGTTGTCGTAACTTTAATAACTCTTCGGCATCGTACTCTTCACCATATCTAAGCGAAAACAGACGCTCCAACCGTTGATATTCACCCGCTCTTAACGTTCTCAAAGCAAATGCCGAGTCCGAAAATTCAACACGGATGTCACTTATGGGGACGTTGTTTTCATCTGGTGGGGCGATCATTGGCTTTTCTGAGTGACGGTTGCATAACTCAGATTATTACATCTATTCAAGTCTAAAAGCTATGCCTGTGACTTCCCATCAACCTCAAACGACAAATAGCCCGTAAAGAACAAGCACAATCAAAGTCAACGCAAAGCCAACTCGGATCCGCTTGAGTACTGCCTCACCATTCAGTGTTTTAAAAATCACACCACCTAATACCAGCCACATTGTGTCGACCACTATCGCCACCACGTAGCACACGCTAGCAGCAAGTAGCGTAGCAACTAGGTTTGAGCTTGCCGGCACCGAAGCCGTCGCAAAAATAGCGATACAAGCCGCGTAGGCTTTGGGGTTGAGGAGGTTAAGAATAAACCCATCTTTAAAGCTCGGTAGCTGCGCACCTGCACTGCCAAGCGCCGCGTTGTTTGCTGCAATTTTGTAGGCAACATAAATTAAGTAGGCGGCTGCAAGCCATTTGAGTACAAGCGTCACCTGAGGCTGACTCACCAGTAACCCTGCAATTCCAGTGGCTGCAAAGATCACCGCAACAAGCAATCCTGCCAAAATACCTGCTAAGAATGGGAAGCCTTTTTTAACACCTTGACTCGCCCCCGTTGCAGCCAGCGCAAGTGGCGCTGGACCGGGAGAGCCAAGCAACACCGCGGTTGTGATTGCCACAGAAAGTAAAGCTTCAAACATCATATCGTCCTTATGAATTTCAAGTCTGCATGGTGGAAATCAAAGAAAAAGCCGAATGACAGGCACACTTTAACGACCAAGCAACAACTCGGGAGTTTTCTTATGTAGAGAATAAGGCTCTTGGGAACAGAGCCTTTAATTTAGTATGGAGCTACGCCTCTGGGATGCGAACTCGGCCTTCCATTAGCACGCGAGCGCTGCGGCTCATGACGGCTTTTTTAGCTTGCCAACGACCAGACTCTTGTAGTGCTTCAGCGCCAACCTTTAAGGTGCCTGACGGATGTCCAAAGGTCACGGAGTTAAGATCACCACCACCAGCGGCTTCGTTAACTAGGGTGCCAGGAATTGCCGCCGCGGTTGCTATCGCCACTGCGGCAGTTCCCATCATCGCATGGTGCAACTTACCCATAGATAAGGCGCGAACGTTTAAGTCGATGGTATTGGCTGCCACCGCTTTACCGCTCGACGCAGCATAAGATTTAGCAGGTGCAACGAAGGCAATTTTTGGGGTATGTTGGCGAACTTTCGCTTCGTCAATATGACCTATTAAACCCATTTTAACTGCGCCATAAGCACGGATCTTTTCAAATCGCTCTAGTGCAGCTGGGTCTCCATTAATTGCTTCTTGTAACTCTGTACCTTCATAACCTAAATCGGAAGCACGGAAGAAAAGCGTTGGGATCCCGGCACTTATCATGGTCACTTCAAAGGTGCCTTCATCAGGCACAGTTAACGTATCGACGAGATTGCCCGACGGAAACATATCAACATCTGGGTCGCTTGGATCCATAAACTCAACCACCACTTCTGCTGCTGGGAAAGTTACGCCATCCAGTTCAAAGTCGCCCGTCTCTTGCACTTCTCCATTGCTGATTGGAACATGCGCCACTATGGTTTTGCTAATATTCGCCTGCCAGATTTTAACGACAGCAACACCGTTCTCTGGCACTTTATTCGCGTCGACTAAGCCATTGCTGATTGCAAGTGCCCCCACCGCAGCCGTTAAATTGCCACAGTTTCCGCTCCAATCAATAAATGGTTTGTCGATAGCAACCTGACCAAATAAGTAGTCCACGTCATGGTCGGCTTTGTCGCTTTTACTTAAGATCACGGTTTTGCTGGTACTGGAAGTTGCACCGCCCATGCCATCGGTATGTTTACCATAGGGATCTGGGCTGCCAATCACACGTAGCAGCAAGTTATCTCGCGCTTCACCAGGTTGCTGCGCGTACTCGGGTAAATCTGTTAAATTAAAGAACACCCCTTTAGAGGTGCCGCCACGCATATAAGTGGCGGGAATTTTAATTTGCGGCTTAAATTGACTCATGGTTATACGCCTTCCGCTTCGAGGAAGTCTTGAGCGAAGCGCTGCAGTACACCACCTGCAGAGTAAATAGACACTTCTTCAAAGGTATCTAATCGACAAGTCACAGGCACCTCTAGACGCTCACCACTTTGACGGTTAATCACGAGAGTTAATGTAGCACCTGGTGCCGGTTCACCCTCAACGTCATAGGTTTCTGTACCATCGAGCTCAAGCGTTTTACGGGTAGTGCCCGCTTTAAACTCAAGTGGTAGTACACCCATACCGATTAAGTTGGTACGGTGAATACGCTCAAACCCTTCTGCGGCGATAACCTCAACGCCAGCTAAACGCACACCTTTTGCAGCCCAGTCACGAGACGAACCTTGGCCGTAATCTGCGCCTGCAACGATGATCAGCGGCTGTTTACGCTCCATATAGGTTTCGATGGCTTCCCACATTCTGGTGACTTTGCCTTCAGGCTCAACACGCGCCAGTGAACCTTGTACTACTTCACCGTTTTCTACCACCATTTCGTTTAACAGTTTGGGGTTGGCGAATGTCGCACGCTGCGCCGTTAAGTGATCACCTCGATGTGTCGCGTATGAGTTGAAATCTTCCTCTGGTAAGCCCATTTTGGCCAGATATTCACCCGCCGCACTGCTTGCTAAAATCGCATTCGATGGCGATAAATGGTCAGTCGTGATGTTGTCACCTAAAATCGCTAATGGACGCATACCTTTCATGGTACGCTCACTCGCAAGTGCCCCTTCCCAATAAGGAGGGCGACGAATATAGGTACTCGTTGGACGCCACTGATAAAGTGGGTCGTTGTCTTCACCATAGTCTACCGTGAGGTCAAACATTGGCTCATAAACGGCGCGGAACTGCTCTGGTTTTACGCTTTCTTTGATCACCGCATCGATTTCTTCATCGCTTGGCCAGATATCTTTAAGCGTGACCGGATTGCCCTCTTGGTCGCGACCTAAAACACCATTTTCAATATCAAAGCGCACGGTGCCTGCAATTGCATAAGCCACAACCAACGGTGGTGAAGCTAAGAAGGCTTGTTTTGCATAAGGGTGAATTCGACCGTCAAAGTTACGGTTACCCGATAACACTGCCGTTGAATATAAATCACGGTCAATCACTTCTTGTTGAATTTTCGGATCAAGTGCACCACTCATGCCATTACAAGTCGTACAAGCAAAAGCAACGACACCAAAACCGAGCTGCTCAAGCTCAGGTAGAAGCTTTGCCTCTTCCATATAAGAACGTACCGCTTTTGACCCCGGTGCAAAAGACGTTTTCACCCAAGGTTTACGAGCAAGGCCTAATTTATTGGCATTACGTGCTAGCAAGCCTGCGGCAACTACGTTGCGTGGGTTACTGGTATTCGTACAGCTGGTGATAGCAGCGATGATCACCGCGCCATCTGGCATCAAACCATCTTTTGGCGCTTCAATCTCTTTAACGATACCTTGATTAGCAAGGTCGTTAGTTGCAACGCGGCGATGCGGATTTGAAGGACCGGCAATATTACGCGTCACCTTAGACAAATCAAACTTAAGTACACGCTCGTACTGCACTTTTTGTAAAGAATCAGCCCAAAGCCCTGTTAGCTTAGCGTATTTTTCCACCAACTTGATTTGCTCGTCATCACGGCCTGTGAGCTTCAAATAATCAATGGTTTGCTCATCGATGTAGAACATGGCCGCGGTTGCACCATACTCTGGTGTCATGTTTGAAATTGTCGCACGGTCACCTAAATTAAGGTCTTGCGTACCTTCACCAAAGAACTCTAAGTAGCTAGAAACGACGCGCTCTTTACGTAAAAACTCAGTGATCGCCAGTACGATATCTGTTGCGGTGATCCCCGGTTGGCGTTTGCCAATGATTTCAACCCCAACAATATCCGGCAATCGCATGTAGGAAGCACGGCCAAGCATCACGCTTTCTGCTTCAAGGCCACCCACACCAACGGCAATAACACCAAGTGCATCAACGTGTGGCGTGTGGCTGTCGGTGCCAACAAGCGTATCAGGGAAGGCAACACCGTCGCGCGCTTGAATAACTGGCGACATTTTTTCTAAGTTGATTTGGTGCAAAATACCGTTGCCTGGCGGGATCACATCAACGTTTTTAAATGCCGTTTTGGTCCAGTTGATAAAATGAAAACGGTCGTCATTTCGACGGTCTTCAATCGCGCGGTTTTTCTCAAATGCATCTTCTTCATAACCGGCGTGCTCTACAGCCAAGCTGTGATCCACAATCAGTTGAGTCGGTACGACTGGATTGACTTTAGCCGGATCGCCGCCTTTTTCAGCGATAGCATCACGCAAACCCGCAAGGTCGACTAGCGCAGTTTGACCCAAAATATCATGGCAAACCACGCGAGCAGGAAACCACGGAAAGTCCAAATCGCGACGACACTCGATAATTTGTTCAAGATAATCATTGAGTTTTTCAGGCTCAGCGCGGCGTACTAAGTTTTCAGCAAGGACGCGTGAGGTGTAAGGTAAAGTCTCGTAGCTACCTGGTTTGATGGCTTCTACCGCTTCTTTTGTATCGTAATAGCAAAGCTCAGAATCAGGTAAACGTTTACGGAATTGAGTATTCATAACAACTTCCAACAATCGGTGACGGAGAACAGGCGGCCATGGCGACCGCCAGAATAGATTCGAACAGTGTTCGATTAACGCTCAGATATGGCTGGAACTGGGCGTAGCTCCTCGCCAGTATATTCCGCCGATGGACGAATGATACGGTTATCTGCGCGCTGCTCCATAACGTGTGCAGCCCAACCAGTTAAGCGTGACATAACAAAGATTGGTGTGAACAATTTAGTCGGGATCTTCATAAAGTTATAAGCTGATGCATGGAAGAAATCGGCATTACAGAATAGTTTTTTCTCGCGCCACATGACTTCTTCACAGCGTACAGATACAGGGTAAAGTACCGTATCACCCACATCTGCCGCTAGTTTTTCAGACCAACGTTTGATGATTTCGTTACGAGGGTCACATTCTGAATAAATAGCGTGACCAAAGCCCATGATCTTTTCTTTACGCTCAAGCATACCCATCATTTCTTGTTCTGCGTGATCCGCAGATTCAAAGCACTCAATCATTTCCATTGCCGCTTCGTTTGCACCACCATGAAGTGGGCCACGTAGAGAGCCAATCGCACCAGTAATACATGAATGCATATCAGAAAGCGTTGAAGCACAAACACGCGCTGTAAAGGTTGATGCGTTAAACTCATGCTCTGCATAAAGGATAAGTGATACATGCATCACACGCTCATGTAGCTCACTTGGTTTTTCGCCGTGCAATAAGTGTAAGAAATGTGCACCGATTGAATCGTCGTCCGTCTCCACATCGATACGAACGCCATCATGGCTAAAGCGATACCAATAACAAATAATGCTAGGGAAACTTGCTAGCATGCGGTCAGTTACTTTACCTTGCTCATCAAAGCTTGCTTCACCTTCAAGGTTGCCAAGCATTGAACAACCCGTGCGTAATACGTCCATTGGGTGTGCATCAGCAGGAATACGTTCTAATACTTCTTTTAACGCCTGCGGCAAACCGCGCATTGCTTTTAGTTCGCTTTTATAAGCGTCCAGTTCAGCTTGATTTGGTAAGTTACCTTTAAGGATAAGGTGAGCCACCTCTTCAAACTGACAATTTTCAGCTAGATCCTTTACATCGTAGCCACGATAAGTCAAACCTGAGCCCGACTTACCTACCGTTGATAGTGCTGTTTTTCCTGCTACTTGACCACGAAGGCCCGCGCCACTTAGTACTTTAGCCATATTATTGTCTCCTGAATTTTTTACCTGCTGGGTATTGATATTTTGTGCTGCTGAGCAACCCTCAACAGCTTTAATTTCTTACTTATTTTTACCTTCGGCGAATAATGCATCGAGCTTTTGCTCATAATCGTGATAGCCAAGGTAATCATACAAATCCATTCGGGTTTGCATGGTATCGAGTACCGCTTTTTGGTCCCCATTTTCTAAAATAGACTGATACACCAGCTCCGCCGCTTTGTTCATCGCTCTGAACGCACTCAATGGGTAAAGCACCATATCTACGCCCCACTCACCCAGCTCAGCTTTGTTCCAAAGTTCTGTCTTACCAAACTCAGTGATATTCGCGAGGATGGGCACATCAAGTGCTTCGCTGAATGCGCGATAGTGTTCTTCAGTTTGTACCGCTTCTGCAAAAATGCCATCAGCGCCTGCTGCAACATAAGCTTTTGCACGTTCAATTGCCGCTTCTAGCCCTTCTTGTGCAAACGAATCTGTTCTTGCCATAATGAAAAAGTCAGGATCGGTGCGCGCATCAACTGCTGCTTTAATACGGTCAACCATTTCTTCGGTCGACACAATTTCTTTATTTGGACGGTGACCACAACGCTTTTGCGCTACTTGATCTTCCATATGTACCGCAGCGGCACCTGCTTTTTCCATATCTCGGATGGTTTTTGCGATATTGAAAGCGCCGCCCCATCCAGTATCAATGTCGACCATTAAAGGTAGATCACAAGCCGAGGTAATGCGACTTACATCTGCAATTACATCATTTAGAGATGTCATTCCTAAGTCAGGTAAACCATAAGATGCATTAGCAACGCCACCACCAGAAAGATAGATAGCTTGATGACCGATTTTCTTTGCCATCATCGCGCTATATGCGTTGATAGTGCCGACGATTTGAAGCGGTTTATTGGCTTTTAATGCTTCACGAAATTTTTTTCCTGCGCTCATGATGATGCTCTCTCTTAAAAGTGTGATTGATTGCTTGCTAACTTGGTTGCGATATTATTTTTAGAATATTGAATATGTCGACGCATCAGTATTTCTGCCAGTTCTGGGTCGCGGTTACTGATCGCACGAACGATATGTTTATGCTCGTCAAATGCCGTGGTGACGCGGGGACCGGCCATCCCTAACTGCACACGATACATACGTACCAAGTGGTACAGTCCATTGACTAGCATTGAGATAAGGCTCGCATTTTTACTGCCAAGAATAATGCGGTAATGAAAATCGAGATCACCCGCTTCTTGATAATAAGAATGTTGGTTTTTGACTTCATCGAATTGACTCGACAACAAACCTTCTAAGTCTTGAATTTCACTGTCAGTCATGTGCTGCGCTGCAAGCCTTGCCGCCATCCCTTCTAGTGCTTCACGGATCTGATAAAGCTCCATTAACCCTTCCGGTGTGAGAGTAACAACCCGCGCCCCTACATTGGCTTTACGTTCAACTAAATGACATGACTCCAAGCGATTAATTGCCTCGCGAACAACCGCTCTGCTGACCTCATACTTTGTCGACAATTCCATTTCGCTGAGCTTAGAACCTGCCGCTATTTCCCCTTCTACAATTTCCTTACGCATACGAAAGAATGCTTTATCAGAAGAAGTAACCGCTTGCTCGTCAAAAAAGCTCATCATTAGTTAGCCAGTCTTAGTAATTTAAGTTGTAGACAATATAGTGCTGGTTGACGCGCACGTCAACCAGCCTCGCCGCAAATTGTCGACAATTTTCAATATAAGCAGTATTCACCATATTTATAGCTTGTGATAAATAATCAGTCTGATGTATTTATCTCGATACGGTATCAGGTAAGGATTAATTGCATCGCTCAAAAATCATGCATATTATGAAGATACCTTTACTTTAGCCTGAAGATTACTATGCGGTGTTTTCAAATAGTAATACTTTCCCTGCTGCTAATAAGCGGCTTAGCGCAGGCGAAGATCTATACCGTACTGGTCTATCACGGTGCTAATCCTCCTTACTATTTTGAAGAACAGGGAAAACCCAAAGGTATTTTTGTCGACATTTTTCAAGAGTTGGCAAAACTGACTTCACACCAATTTGAGTTTATGCCGCTCTCTGTCGCCAGAGGACAGCGCTATTTCGACCAAGGAAAAATAGATATTGAACCTGGGATCAATAAAGTATGGCGGGCCGAAGCAGACGTTCCGGGGATTTACAGCATCGACTATGCCTTCTCAACCGAAGTACTGCTTGGGTATCAATCTCGCTGTGTAGGCAAGCATAGGCCTGAGCAGTTTTACGGCGCATTGGTCGGCAAAGTAAGAGGATATCGTTACGATAATTTTGAAGCGCACTTGGGCGAAGACAAGATCGTAGTTTATGAAAATGTATCGGAGAAAGAACTGCTCGCACAGCTTGAACATGAGCGTTTAGACTACATCATGATTGGCTCGGTGACAGCAGACTACTATATTTCACAACAACCAAAGTATCGCAAATTTCAGTCTTGCTATGAAATAAGCCGATTACCCGTACATATGCGCTTGCAGCCTCATCTAACTGAGCTACAAACGGAAATAAATATCGCCTTGCGACGAATGGTTAATGACGGAAAAATAAAATCCATCTATGCTAAATATAGATTAACGCATTAACGTGTGGAGTTGTTTAGTAATGACGAATGCTGTTGTTGGACGTCTACTACTTTTTATTTTGCTGAATAGCCCGTTGCCCTTATGGGCTAAATTGCAGGTTGTTACGGAACTTTCTCCACCCAATCAAACCATAGAAAACCACCAAGTTGCAGGTTCAAGTACCGATCTGGTCAAAGCGATTTTAAAAGCAGCTGAACTCGAGGGACAGTTTTCTATTTACCCTTGGGCTAGAGCTTTTAAATTAGCGCAGCATGACAAACATACCTTAATTTATAGCATCGCAAAGACCCCCGCGAGAGAAGACAGCTTTCATTGGATTGGTCCTGTTGCTGTATTTCATTTAGGTTTTGTTACCAATCGCTATCGCGAGGACATAAAAATTCAATCACTTGAGGATGCCAGGCAATACAAAATAGCGGTTCAGCGTGGTGATATCGCAGAAGGCACACTTAAAGCACTCGGGTTTAACTTTGTTCAAACCAGCGACATCGAAAAGTCATATGAATTACTCGTCACAAACCGTGTTGATTTAGTGATTGATGACCCGCGTTATATCAAAACCATGGCCTCGGAGCTTAACCTTCCTGCTGACCACTTTACCTTTTTATACGATGTGGAAGCACTCTCGGTAAAAGGTTACCTTGCAACGAACAACCAGCTTCCGTTAGCGATCGTTGAGAGACTACGTAATGCATTTACTAAGATAAGTAAAACAGAAGCTTACCGACGCGTTTTAGAGCTGTAGCTAAACCCAATTGCTTTAGTTCAAAATACTCTCACGTATCTTGATTTGTGTAGGTAGCAATTAACCGTCGATGCTTTTCACAAAACCAATACCAAGCAAGTAGCTCATCTTATAAAAAAGAGATAACATTTCAGCCTAAACCTGCCGATTACAGTAACGATTAGAAAGGAAAAACAGTGATTGAACGAATTGACACCAAACAACGAATGAGCCGTATTGTAAAACACAATGGTACTGTTTATTTATGTGGCCAAGTGTGTAAAGACGCAGAACAAGGAATTAAGGAACAAACTGAAACCATGCTTGAGAAAGTTGATGAGCTACTTATTCAAGCAGGCAGCGACCGCAAACACATTCTTTCTGCGACAATTTATATTAAAGACATGAAATATTTTGCAGAAATGAACGAGGTATGGGATGCATGGGTGCCTGAAGGTTATGCACCAGCTCGCGCTTGTGTAGAAGCGAGCATGGCTCGTGATGCATTGCTTGTTGAGATTTCGGTGGTTGCTGCGGAGCTATAACAGACCATGATAAACCAGGCGTAAATTGAAGCCGATGAATTTCACTCTCAGACTTGCATAAGTAAATCTGAGAGTGATTATCTTGCTTGCTAACTTACGACTGAGCAACTTCTTCCATCGTTTGTTCGGCGTAATTCGCACTTGTATGCACAACACTTTGCAACTGTTCAACAAGCTCTTGACGTTTATCCTCTTGAATAAACATCAAAGGAATTTCTTGGGACTTTTTCTCTCCGTTGTCAGTGATATAGGTAAAGCGGATCGCAGATTCATCGTGTTGAAAGTGCGTAAAACCGTCTTTTTTAATGAAAAGTTTATTAGCACCCGGAATTTTTTTAATTTCTACGTGCTTATCAAAAATTTGTACTACTTCCATTTTTGTTCTGATTATATACAAGGCCACCATCAACATAGCAGCTACAAGAATGAATGGAACGATAATGCCAACACCAGTACCGATCAATCCAATTAGGCCAAAGCGATTAGTTTGCCTCTCATCAAGATAATAGGTCTTACTAGGCTCTGTAGATACAAGTTCACCGCCTAGTTATGCTTATCGACCATTCGGCTTAAACCAATGACACCGATGATACCCAGAGGCACAAAGGGTAAAAACCAGACCATGGCGATATAGGCAATGATATTTCTTCTAACAACAAGATAAAGTAAACCAAGAAGTTGAATGCAGAAGCTCGCAGCCATAACAACGACTAAACCGTCATAGTTCGTTTCAACCGATACAGCAAAGGTAATTGCGAGACTGATCACGAGGGTACAAATATACAATATATTCATAATATGTTTTCCTTAACATTTCTGGTTAAATTTACAGCGCACCACATTACCCTGTATTCCGGCATATTAAAAGCGCTTGCCATAAAATAGAAGTGATAACGCCGAGCCTGCAGGTTCAATGACTCTGTTTACTACCCTATAGAGGTGAATAGAAATAGACGATAGAATAGAGAAATAGACGAGACACCCACCATTAACTTGTGCTGGAACCATAATTAATTTTTCAAATAACTAAACAGCAGAGGCTAGTATGAACAAACATAGCATACTTTTCATTGCCTTAGATACTCATACAATTTAAATCAGACATCCCATAATCGATGCAAACCAAATAGTGATGAGTATCATTTATCAGGTGGCTAACTCATAGATAACTAATGAGAGTAATAACCTCTCTTCATCTCTAGAAACACATTAGTTTATATTTAAAGCGCCCTTTAGAAATTACGGCAACTATCAGCTAAACGAAATTGTTCAGCTTGGAATACTACAATTACTATATAGTAGCGGGTTGCGATGTTGGTACTATTGACTTGCAAGTTTATAAACATCTTCAAACACTATTTTTTTTGGTCCTATCCCCCAAAGGGTAGACTGAAGACCTACGTAATATAGAGCATCTGTTTTCGCATGAATATCAAACATAAAAGTGTCTGTTATTGTACCCACGGTTACCGATATTTGATAGGTGCCTGTAGATAACTCCATCCAAGGTTTGTATTTTAATTCCTTATTTTTAAACTCAACATTTTCATAGCTGCCACTAATAAATAGCCTACCTGTTTTAGCTTTTCCTGCGATAGGTTCAAGCTGAATATTTAATTTTTTTAGTTTTTGGTAATCTTTATATTTATCTAGTCCAATACCATATTTTAACTCAAACTGCACCATTTTTGATTGATACCCTGGGCTAAAAACATAGTAAACTCCCTCACTTCTCGAATCCGAGGCTATCGCGGGGAGCTTCTGCAACATATTATGCTTACTTATATCAGGATAGTACAAAGTATCCTTTTTTAAACGACCTCTGAAGTCGAGAACTTTTATATTGTCTTGCTCTGGTAGTCTATTCTCTCTTAATCCTAACTCTTCCGCCCTACGTGAAGATATGCGATTAGCCTGAAGGATGTATACATTTTCCTGTATTGAGGTAATGACAGCCTTATTATCATATTTCCAATTATCTTTTGGCACAAATTTTTGATCATACTGATAGATTGCAACGGGTAATAAAATCCATAAAAACAATCCTAGAGTTGAACACCATTTGAATGCCCTATGGGTTGTACGACCTGAAATAGCATCCGATTGATTGTGGAATACTGGAGTTTTTTTATCAATGATTGTTTGAGCAAGTGAGTAATACAGAGCGAATACGGTTGATTCTTTCAAGTTTTTAAATAAACACTCTGATTTACCGTTTATAACACAGATAATTGAATACTCTTTTTTCAGCCTACTTTTAAGCCGCATCCTACGTACATCCGCCCCAAAAGTAGAAGTGATTTTATTTAATGCATCACTTGCATAAATTGCTGCACCTCCCTTTCCTAACGCAAGCCACAGAGGCGAAGGCTGTCTATTTGTACCAGCTTTATAACTATCAATAATTGGTGAACTTAGCAGCTTGTTTTCAATTTCGATAGATTGAATTTGATTGAGAGGGATTTCTTTATCATCTGAACCTTTATGAACCAGCAATAAATCATTCTTGATGCTAACAGATTGTTCAGTACTTTTTATGGCGCCAATAAAACACGCAATAACGATTCCTAGAAGAGACAGGTAAATACCAAATACAATTGGTAGACTGTCATAGCCTGAAATCAAGCCTATTACAATACCAATGACTCCAAATAGAAGTAGTTGAGCAAGGATATATCCCATACCAATACCACTACCAAATATAGTGTATTTAATGTGATTATTTTTGTTCGTCAATGAAAATAGGTTTTGTTCCATCGAACCCTCACTAATAAAAAAGAAACATTTCATCTGATGAAATTATACTTAATCATATAACATTAAAGCATTTGGTATTGCAAATGAATAAGTTGGGACCTTGCAAGAATAGACGAGACACTGCGAGAATAAATAGACGAGAAATAGACGAGACACCCACCACTAATTTGCACCTTCCAAAGATACCGCCTAAGCTTTAATTCTGCAGAGGAAACTAGCTATGGCAACTACCCGTAAAAGACAAATCAGTTTAATAGAAGTGGAGCAACTTCAAAACTCCATAACCTCTGAACACTTACCCACTTAAGTATATGCTTTTTTCACAAATTTCGCCGTAACCATCATTTCACCTACGCCATCAACCTTGCAGTCAAGTTCGTGGTCTTTTTTATCCAGCACACGCCTTACCAAAGCCTTGGTACCAATCTTAATGACTTGTGAGCTGCCTTTAATCTTAAGATCTTTAATCACAGTGACTTTATCGCCATCCACTAATAGTGTGCCATTGGCATCTTTTACTTGAATGTCGTCCTCGGTAGCAGTCGCGTTTGGATCCCATTCGTAAGCACATTCAGGGCATATTAGCTGACTTTGATCTTGATAAACATATTCAGAATTGCACTTGGGGCAAGGTGGTAAAGACATAATTAACCGTATCACTTTTAAAACTGTGTATCATGGACATATGATACTGTAAAAGTGACTGGAGCGTCCTCTATATTCTTCTTTAACTCGCTATTGAATTAAGAATAGCTACCCAAAATGTTGCGGCACGATAATTGCTCAATTATTGTTCTACATTTCATCATATAAAGGATTACCTATGCTTGTTAGCCAAACCCAGGAGGTTGGATCACCAGAAACTTATAGCAGCCATAGCCCGCATCAACCAAAAGAGGCTGAAGCAGTACAGAAAGACACCCGAGTCTCTATTAGCCAAACCGCAAACAGTGCCGAACATAATTGGCAAACTATTGCCTCTAACTACAACGTTCACAACATTTCAGCGGCGGAAGTACGGGCTATGTCCCGAGAACTATTCGAAGGAGGATTTATTGATTCAGGCCAAATGATGGCTATCGGCGCGCCAATATCAATAACTGAAAATCCTCACGAAAAAATCAATTTACTTGGTGATATGAAGCGTACATTTGAAATCTCAGCAGCTAGCGGCGGGCTCAATAAAACATCGCGAGAGATTTATGCTTCGGCGATCAATACGCTTGAACATCTCGCCAAGACACACAGAAATACAATGCTAATTTGAGGGGTTAATCTGTCTAGCCGCGCTATACCAGTTTGTTCATTATTCACTCAACCCGAGGGAGCAAATAGCAATATTTTAGGCACAAAAAAAGCAAGCCTTAGCTTGCTTTTTCTTCATCAATTAAGCGATTAAAGCTTAACGATGTTCTCAGCTTGAGGACCTTTCTGGCCGTCAGTTACTGTGAATTCTACTCTCTCGCCTTCAGCAAGTGTACGGAAACCGTCACCTTTGATTGCGCTGAAGTGTGCGAACACGTCAGGGCCATTTTCTTGAGCGATGAAACCAAAACCTTTAGACTCGTTAAACCACTTAACGGTACCTGTAAGAGTGTTAGACATAATACTAATCCTGATATAAAAACAAAAACCAATGCTGCGCATTGATGAGCTATGCCCATGTGGGCGCATAGACCTAAATTTGTAGAGTGGATAAAACTTCAGGACGGTACTACTACAAGCAAACACTTATACAACAACGTAATGGAGATTTTAAAACACTGACTCAAATTCTGTCTATGAACATCATATAGGGATTCCGCCCTAAGTCAATGTATTTTTAATCATCAATATGACTTGCTAATGACAAATATCAATATTTTTTTCACGGCTTTTTCAACACCCTATTTTTTAAACACATTATTCCCCTAACCCTGTGTAAATAATAGAGATTGCAATAAAATATTCATAAAGCTAGAGAGACTTTTTTGACTCTAATTCCCGAATTAATTGCACCACTTGCTCGACAACCACTTGCGGGGCTTTCATAGGTACGGTGTGGTCGCTTCCCTTGGCAATAATTAGCTCAGAATCACAATGTGATGCCAATGCTTCTTGTCCTTCTCGCCATGCTTTAACATCGCGCTGAGTTGGATCAAATGGTCTTTGGGCAACGATAACACGACATGGTATATGATCAGGTGCTTGATGCGCCCGAACACTCGCAACGGTTTCACTTAGCGCTTGAGTTTCCCGGCGCAGAGCTTCACCGAAGGTATTTTCTGGCAGAGTACTCAAGGGGTTAAGTAGCTTATCCTGCGCTAAGGCATGGGTTTTATCGATGAAGTAAACGGTCACAGGGTCAACATACAACAAGCCTGCAACTTGCTCTGGATAATAGGTGATGTAGTTTTGCATTACATAGTATGCGTATGAATGACCAACATAAATAAATGGCGGCCGAATATCAAGCGTTCTCAACACTTCACGAAGATTACGATTATCTGTATCAATACTATAGGCTCTGCGGCTAAGCTCGCTTTTGCCATAACCTTCACGGTTATAGGCCACCAATGCATTGGGTACTTGCTGCGCGAGACCCATCATTACTGGTGTCCAATAAATGGCAGGCGCTGCAGAGCCACTTTCAAAAACAACGGCAGGTTCATTGCCCGCAACATGATAAACCTGCAAAGATACTTTGTTCGCAACCACGATGTGCTCTTGAATATCGCGTTCAAGCGCAATCTGTGCATAAGCACTATTAACGAACAACAACCCCAATAAAGTTAGCGTGCGATACATATCGTTTCCTTGATATCTATAGTTCGACTCTAAAGTTAACAGCTAGATGCACCATAAGCTAATGACATTTTTGCTGCATCTCCCCTTTATTTAAACAAAGTAAAAGCGGCGCTTAAAACTCAAATTCCAATGCGAGTCTAAAGCTATGATCTTTGCCGGATTGGCTGATCTCCGAAATAAAACCCGCTTCCCATTTCAGCTGTTTTTGACCTTCGAATCGATGCAATCCGATAAAACCCGGACCAACACCAAAAAAGTCTTCTCCGACATAGACTTCAATTGCAGGCTGAAAAGCACTATACAAGCGGTAGCGCAGTTGCGCTCTAAACTCAGATTCCCATTCATCCTCAATGTCCTTACCCCACTCCCTCACCAAAAATGCATTCATGGTAAGGCTCGTGCGGCCAAATTCCTTCTCAAATAAAAACCCTGCGGTAGCTTCATAGGCATCGAATTTATGGCGTTTTTCAAGCTCGAACAACATGCCTATATCCGCCCAGTAGCGCCCTTGCTCTACAAATTGCCACCGCGACTCTAGCTCGTAAGCTGCCAAGTCAAAATTGCCCTCATCGTCACGCTCACCTATTGCGTAACCTTCGATGGTCATTGTCTCGGTGAGGCTCCAACCAAGTCCTAAACGCTGTGCCAACACATTCCCTTGCTCGGTTTGGCGAGATAGTAGTCGCCACTCCAACTCACGTTCAAGCGGTAAAACGTATGGATGATAAACTTTGTCCACCACCATACCATCCGCTTTTGCACTAAACGCTACAATCCCAAAGAAACTCACCAGCAGCGCGAGTAAAACATTATTTCGCATGCGCTGTTCTCCAATATGTACATCCCAAGAACGTAATCAACGCGCCTCCAAACCCTGCAAGCGTCGCAGCATTTGGTGTTGCTTCATACCCCACTAATACTCTTAGCACTCGACCAACAACACTGTGTTCGTCCACAATTTGTCGCAAGTCAATTTCAAGTCTGGCGGCACTAATTAAGTCCACTTGAAGCGCCAAGTCCAATGCAATCGACACCTTACTCGCACCGTGTAAAGCCAATAACAATAGCAACAACCAAGGTAAGTGCTTACTCTTCAACCAATCAAGGAAAAAGAAGAGTAGAATAGAAAAGCTCAAACAGATCCCCACACCGAGCGAGGTGCCAATAGCGAGGGTTTGACCATCCGCTGGCTTTGAGTAAGAGAACGCAAAGCTTGCCAAATGGTGCAAATACAGTACCACGGCTAATCCAAAGGCCAAGGCAGCAAGTGCCGTACGTCCGGTGCGTTTTGTTGCAATCATTAAGCAAAATAAACTGAGTAGCAGTCCTATTTGCAATAACTCGAACCCGCGATAATCAAAACTCGAGGCTATTTCTCCACCCAAAAACCATATGCCAAAACAGCCGACTAGCCCCGCACTCAACGCGATGAGTGTCGTTTTAAGTGGTAAAGCAGCATTGGTACATTGTGCTAATAGTACCCAAAGTACAGTTACTGGTAATAATTGGTTCACGCTCACCACCACCGCATTAAGAAGCATTGTTTGGATCCTTCACGATAACGATACCTTGTGCTGTATTTGGTGAAAATTCACCAAAAAAACTATATTCACCGGGTGCTAGCGGGCCGATATAAATCACACTTTTACGGTTTGGAAAGAGCACTTTTTCACGATTAAGATCAAAACTGTCAAACTCTTCAACCTGAGGGTCTTGATTTTCGATGATGAGCTTTACTTTACGATTTGCAGGAACCTCAACTTGTGCAGGTGTAAACAAATGATTTTTAAGAATAATGGTATAACTTTCTTCCGCCCACAAGGCGAAACTACAGGTCGCCAAAGGCAAACCAAGCGCGAAAGACAGCGAAGAGACCTTAGTCCTTAGCATCCAGCCCCCTCGGTAAATTTACACAAACTCTAAGCCCGCCTAAATGACTACGAGCAAAAGAGATATCTGCATGGTAAATTGTAATTATATGATTGACTATCGCCATTCCTAAACCTGCCCCTTTTTCCCCTGAAGGGTGTTTATCTCCACCAACGCGATAAAATCTGTCAAAAATTCGTTCTATTTCCGCATCCGACATACCACAACCCGAATCATCGATTTGCCATACAACCCGCTGCGCATGCTGCTGAATTTTTACTTCTATGTCACCTTCAATTGGCGTGTATTTAATAGCATTACCAATTAGATTAGAAAATAATGTGGTTAATGTGAACTCACAGCCCTCTAAGGTCGCTTCTGATCCCTCTAAGCTGATATTTTGTGATTTTTGTTCAATTCTCGGGTAACAGTTAGCAATCAAGTCTTGAGTTAATACCACTAAGTCTTGCTGCGCAAATTGCTTATGCCACAGTTCTGGCTCTGTACGCGCTAACGTCAGCATTTGCTCAACCACATGGTTTAGCTGCTCAAGCCCTTTTGACATAGCAATGGCACTGGGATGCTTAGTATCGTGCGTTAAATTATGCAGGTGGATTTTTAAGCTTGCGATCGGCGTTTTTAACTCATGAGCGGCATCGGAAGCAAAATAACGCTCTTTAAGATACGCGACTTCAACTTTTTGAAAGAGGTCATTTAGCGTCGCGATAACGATTGCCACTTCCGCTTTGTCGCTTTGCACTGCCAGCTGCGTAAAGTCTTTGGGGTTACGTCGTCTAAGCTCTCTAGAAAGATCTCGTAAAGGCTTTAACGCCGTATAAATAATCCATGCGATAAACACCGCAAGAAACGGCATAATCACCACCAGCGGCGTCATTGCGGAGACAATCATGCCTTCAGCAAGGGCAAAACGCTTTTGTACCGGCTCTGCTACCAGTATTTGCCTTTCGCCAAACGCTTCACTGAAGGTTCTGAGTCTAGTTGCGCCCACATTTTGGGTGCTAAACCCAGCATGATATTTAAGCTTGTTCTTGTACTTAGCAAGTAACTCACTGCCCGCAACAACTTGATTGTGTTCAAGCACTAAAAAGTAAAATGCGTTGTTACCCGCAGCACTGGGCAAGGTAGTCGCAGTAACTTGAGCATTAACGAGTGTTGCGATGGACTCTAAATGGCTGTCTAATTGTGCTTGTGCCATCGCCATGCTGGAGTGATAACCCCGTAGCAGCGCCATGGATGCAGTCAGCACCAAAGCTGACACTAAAATTAGGGTCAACTTTCTCGTTATTGAAGCACCTCCAAGCGAGCTTCTCGTGCCCACTAAGCCCCCTTGCCAACCACGTAGCCAATGCCACGCAGTGTTTTGATAAATCCATCGGGCATTTTCTTGCGGAGGTGGTGAATATGCACCTCAATAGCATTAGAGCCCAAAGCTTCTCCCCAATCATAGAGCTTAGATTCTAACTGAGTTTTAGACAGCACACGGCCGCTGTTTTCCATCAGCGCCTTGAGTAGCATATATTCTTTACGAGGTAATTCTTGAGCGCTACCACTTACAAGCACCTCGTGACTGGCAAGATCTAACACGACATCGTTGCAGCTCAAGGTGCTGCTAACTTGTTTGGTGAAGCGTCGACCAATCACCCGTAAACGCGCAAACAGTTCTTTTGGCTCAAACGGCTTAGCCAAATAGTCATCAGCCCCTAAATCCAGCCCTGCAATTTTATCATCAAGACTATTTCTCGCCGTTAGAATGAGCACAGCGGTTTGCGATTTGGTTTTTTTTAGCGCCCTGAGTACCGCTAAACCATCTCCGTCGGGTAGACCTAGGTCAAGCACCACCAGCTCAAATTCACCAGATTCAACAAAACTGATTGCTTGTCTTTGCGTCGGCGCATGCTCAATGGCATACCCTTCTTTTTTGAGTGATGCGATAAGCCCCTGTGCCAGTAGCTCATCATCTTCTACAAGTAATAGCCTCATTTATTCCTTCTTTTTAGCTTTTTTTCGACTTTCGCCAGTAGCTGTGCCACTTCTTCTTGACGGTATTCATCGGCTTTTTCTCTACCTGGACGGCTTGGCGCATTCTGCGCTTTTTTTAAGTGCGCAAGTGCGGCACTATAATCACGTTCGTCATATAAAAACTGTGCATAGAAATAGTTTACATCAATTCCTGCCGGATTGATCGCTAATGATTCTTGGAACAGCTTTTTCGCCTTTTTATCGCTGCCAAACCCAATTGGCCAGCCTGGGACCTGAGCATAGAGCGTGCCTAAACTCGTTAATGCAGAACCAGACAGTGCGTTTTTATCAAGTTCAATGGCTTTTTCGAATGAGGCTTTTGCATCTTTGGCAAGACCAAGCGCCCCCAAGCCACCTTTCGCTCCAGCAAAGCTCGACTGCACAATACCACGCCAGATGTAAGCTTCAGCGCGATCTGGATATTGTTCAACAAATGCCACGCACTGCTTAACCAGCTCTTCAAATGCTTTTTCTTGGGCATCGCCCTCGGTTTCATAATTTACCGTTGCCCATTTAGTTTGGACTTGGCTAAGATCATCGTCAAATGCTGCCCAAGCACCTTGACTGAATACCAGTAATGTTGCTGAAGCTAACAAGGTTTTTAGTGCGTTCATCGTAATGACTCCTTAGTGGAAAAAATGGTTTGGATGGTTTTCACTTTTTTGATTAATGCGTTATCAACAAGCTCTGGTAGCAAGCCATTGAGTCTCGCAAAAAACCGTTCAGGAAAACCAATGGCAGCACGTTTGGTGTTGCTATGGAGCAATTTCATAAAGGCTTGTGCGACGACCTCTGGCGAGTCCATCTGATTGCCGAGTGCATGGTTTACAGCTGTCGCGCGGTCGTCATTCATTTCAGTTGTGGTTGCGCGTGGCGCGAGATATTTAACCGCTACTTGGTTATCGAGCTCCCGCGTCAGTGCCTCTGTAAAACCACGCAAACCGAACTTGCTTGCGCAATAACTGCTTTGATATGGAAAGCCGATAGAGCCAAACGCTGAACCTAGGTTAACTATGGTGCCATGACTTGAGATCAGTTGTGGTAAACAGGCTTGACTAACTAGCATGGGCGCCAATAAATTCGTCTCCATCTGCTTTTTTAAGTCAGTTGGTAAAATTTCAGCAAACCCAGCCATGGTGTTAATGCCCGCGTTGTTGACGAGTAAGTCAACCCCACCCATAGTCGCCGCTTTTCTCGCGATTTGTGTCGCAGCGTCCTCAGCGGTGATATCCAAAGCAAGATAATCGTGTTCTCCGGATAACCCCGCTATCACCTGCTTTAATTTTTCGCTGTCTCGACCAATCAGCAGACAACGCCAATTATGCATGGCCAACTGTTTACTAATGGCCCGACCGATCCCTCGAGATCCCCCGGTGATAACGGCAAGTTTTGTTGCTTTCATCAACCTACCTCCGCAAATTCAACACCTGCAGGCACCGCTTCAATATTGCGGAATATGTCGCCGTACAAGCGATAAAACTGTTTAGCGCTGTGAATAATGATCGCTTGCTCTTTTTCACAGCTGATCTTGTTCATCAGCCCTGCAAAAAAGTCAATATGCTCAACATCTAACGCGCCATGAGATGTTAAATAGGAAAATGCGCTACGAGGCAGACCAAGTTTCTTCGCAATTTGACGAGCTGCATCATCGGCAAGTGCGATGGAAGTGCCCTCAAGCACATTAACCATGCCAAAAAAGCTCAATGGATGTTTACGAGCGATACTGTCGTACGCATAAGACACCATCATTTCAGTTGCGAAGCTTGGCATGCTATGACGTATTACTTCTTTATCCACACCACAGGCGGCAATATCATTAAGGATCCACTCTTGGTGTCCCATTTCTTCTTCGATGTAATGCCCTATCGCTTCTCGCAACCATTCTTTACTGTCATCTAGTCTTGCGCCACACGCCATAAGGAGTGGTACTGTGTGCTTTACGTGATGAAACGCCTGCTGTAAAAATGAAACGTATTGGCCTTTGGTGATCTGACCATGAAAAACATCATGAATAATGGGTGCGCTTAGTAGATATTGGCGCGCTTGTTCCGTTTCGGATTGTAGGGTTTGGTAAAAGTTACTCATTGTCGTTTTCCTTTTAAACCGAAGCTACGGGCTCTGCCGCTTCGTATTGATTCTGGGAGTAAAGCGCTGAAATTTGCTGCGCGAAATTAGCTAAAATCACGTCGCGTTTAGGTCTCCCGTTCGCGGTAAGCATGCCGTTACCTACCGAAAAGGCTTCCTCTACGCGCACATAACATTTTATTTGGGCGTAATCAGGGAGTTGCTGGTTGGCAAGCTCAATGGCGTTATCAATCACAGCAGCTGTTAGTTGTGTCGGGGTGTAAATAAGCGCCGTTAAAAATGGCTTGCCATCACCCACCACCACGCATTGCAGTAAAGGTACATAAGCAAGCAAAACGGACTCCGGCCACTCGGGAGAAATATTGCGTCCAAAGCTATTGATCAGAAGATTTTTTAGCCGACCTTCGATGACAAAATGCTGCTCACGCTTGGACACTCTATCGCCGGTTTTTAACCACGCATCTTGGGCTATCGCTTCGCCGCCTAAGTAACCTAAAAAGTTATTACCTTTGATCTCTAACTCATCTGCCACAATACGTGCCTGAATATGAGGCAGTAACTTACCAACGCTGCCATCTTGCTCACCAGTATTCAGTGCAACAACAGACCCCGACTCGGAAAGCCCATACCCTTGAAACACAGGTAAGCCCAGCCGTTTAGCTTGCTGTAGCAGTTCAGTGTCAACTTTAGCGCCACCGACCGCAATAAAGCGTAAACTTGCAGGGGGTTGCCACCCTTGCTGTGCAACGCTTATCAGGCAACGCAGCAGCTCAGGCACTAAAATTAAGCTATTTGGTTGTACTTCACTTATCTTTTGCAGCAACTTTTGTGGATATAGCAACTGGCTGCCCGAAAAGCCTAGCGACGCAAGTTCGGTTACCTCAACCATGCCACCACTGAGTAGCGGCGCATACACACCCGCGATGTTTTCTAGCAACACTGGTAGCGGCAATAAACATAAGTGCTTAGGCCGATTAAGTGCGATGGTTTCGCATAAACTGCTCGCCACGACAAGCTGGTTTTCAACCGACAGACATACGCCTTTTGGTGCGCCTGTTGAACCTGAGGTATAAGTGATCTTTTGCGTTTTAGGAAAATAGGCTCCCGTGCTTTCACACCTAGTTTGATATACATAGATTGCTTGACCATAGACATCTAACACCGAATATTCAGCGCTATTTTCAAGCTTGGTATCGCTGATCAACCAGTTTGCTTTTGACTGCTCAAGGGTGTATTCAACTTGCGCTGTGGTAAAGAAATGAGGTACTGGAATAGACACTTTATTCGCTTGTAATAGTGCAAAATCTACCAATAACCAAGCGATAGAGTTGTCTAGAGAGACCGCAACACTCTCGCCACTCATCACAATAAAGCGCTCAGCCAATGCTTGCGTGTAAGACTTTACCTCAGCAAAAGTGAGACGAGTTTGCCCTTGTTGTAAAATCACATCTCTGTCTTGATGTGGCAGTTTTTTTAAGAAATCACACATATAAAAATGCCTCTTTTAAGCTCGCGACTTCCACCTCGAGTCCTTGTAGTAAGTGTTGATACATTTCAGTGTTTGTGATCACCTGCAGGGCTTGATGTAAATCGACCGAACAAACCATGGGAGCACATTGGTAATAGCTGCCATAATCTTTGGCTGAGGCGATAGTGCCGTGTGCCAAAGAAATCTTGTTAACCTCGACTTGGCATAACTTCATCAATGCACGCACTTGTTTGGTTGCCGTAAACACCAAGTAGCAGATATCACTCTCAAGCAGTGCTTGAGTCAGTACAATAAAGTGGCTTAACGTTGCCATTCGGCCTGTTGAGAACAAATTGCCAAGTTCTGCGATATGATTACGATCTGAAACCGTTGAGAGGCACTGCTCTACCGCACGATTAAGATACTGCTCCACAAATAATGCGTCTTTGGCTGCAAATCTAAGACCTAAAAAGCAATCGCTTTGGCGGTAGTTTAAATGGCTTAAAAGGGGATAATACTCATGAATGTCAGCGCCAAAAGCATGGGCAAAACCACTGTGGATAGCGTGCTCCAATTCAGCGCGCGCACCGCAAGTCTTGTTTGCCCATCTAAGACGACTTTGTGAGTTTGTTGCTTGTAGTGCTTCACCCATCGTTTTCACACCTTTCCTGTTCTGATGTAAAAACTTTAAAAAGCGAAAATTAAGAAAACCTTAAGTTTGAAAAAAGGCGGAAAAAATTTTTCGAAATACGCATTCCAGTTTTAAAACGCTTGCTTTCGGCTAATCACAAATACGGCAACGAGCGAGACCAAAATAAACAGTGCGGCGAGTAAAAAGGTCATTGAAAATGCCATATTCAGCTGTGCAGAGCTTGCCAAGGCCGCACTCTTTACCTGCAACAACAGGCTAAATACACCACCAAGTAATGAGGCTCCAGTCATTAGCCCTAAGTTTTTACATAAATTAATGAGCCCTGATCCCATGCCCTTTTCTTTTTCGGCTACTGTCGTCATCACAAAGGTATGGTGAGCCGCTAGAAACAACTGCCTTCCGGGAGTTAACACAAATAACGCCACAACATAGCCATAAAGTCCAAATAATGAAGGTAGGATTGCAAAGCTAATTGTCCCAATGAGGATCATCAGCAAGCCCAAAAACATGGCAAACGCGATGCCAAAATGATCAACCACCTCGCCTGATGGATAACCAGCGACAGCAGCAATACAAGGCCCGATAGACACAATAAGACCAACCGTGACCGGGCTCAGCCCTAACGCATAAGTGAGATAAAAAGGCCCGACAACTAATGTCGACATCGCGATGGCGTCAACTATAAAGCTCACGATTAACGAGGTGTTGCGTAGCTTGTGTTTCAGAAAAGCCAAACTCACAAGTGGAAATTGAGCACGCTTTTGGCTTTTTACAAAACAGTAGATAAAAGCCACAGAAAAGAAGAAAAATACGCTATGCAAGACAAGGCTAAACGAACTACTCGATGGCATAGCCAACACATAAAATAGGCATGACGCCGACAGCCACACACTTCCAATAATATCAAAACGCTGCGGCTCAGGTGGATTTGCGACATCATCAGGCAGAAATCTTGCTATTAAAAAGTAAGCTGCACCACCAAGCAATATCATCAACCAAAAAGTGAACTGCCATGATAACCACTCTAGCATTGCGCCACTTAGCAGTGGCCCCAGTGCCGTGCCAATCGCAGCGGTAGTACCGAGTAGCCCCATTGCAAGTCCAACTTTACGCTTTGGCATCGCAACGCTTGCCAGTGCAAATACTTGAGATAATAACAGCGCAGCACCAATGCCTTGGAACAGCCTAGCAGCAATCAACATCCAAAGGTTTACGCTCAGCCCAGCGACAATGGAGCCCACACAAAAGACGCTGATCCCAATGCGAAGTGCCCTTTTTCGGCCAACGCTATCTCCAACAGCGCCAGCACCAAGAATAAACGCGGTAAGCGAAAGCAAATATGCCACAACGACCCAATTCACCAATGCCTGCCCCACGCCAAACTCCTCAGCAAGTGTTGGCAACAAGACATTGATACTACTCATGCCAAGCGTTGGCAAAATGAGTACCACAGCCAAGCTGAACAACACCCGCTTTTGTCCGGCTCCCAGCGCAGTTTGATCCTCTGTATTTACCGTATCTTCTAACATGCGTTACCACTCCTACCATTGCGCCATGCTAATAAGAGGTGACTGTACTACTTCAAGTGAACTTGAGGTCAAGTGTGGTTAGATTTGAAGCTTGATTGGATTAACTGGATTAACAGCAAAGCCTTAGATAGTTTTAGCGAATCGAAAGCCAGTAACTTAACGTGCTGAGCAGCAGTGATTGGATCGCCGGCACAGCACTTTGATTATTAGATCCCTAAAACCTTGTCGCTATGTTATTTATCACATTTTCAAACTGTAATTGTTGTCCAAAAACCTCTATTTTATGAATTACTTGCGCTTCAAGAACAAACGCTATCCCGTGTGTTTCCTCTTTGTTGTAACTACTAAATATCGTAATTTCTTGAATAGATTTTTGTTGGACATTCTGTATTTGATAGGTGCTTGCGACCTCTTCTGAAAGTATCTTGAGCCAAGCAGGCAATTTCATTCTTGAATCGACCTCAAATAAACTCCGTACAAATTGATGTTCATGCCCAGATAAATCAACAGCAGGTACAAACTTTTGCGGATCTAACGTTTCGTGAAGTAATTTACTGTCTTTAAACGCCAACACTAACGTTTCAGACACATGCGAAATAGTGATAGGTGAGTCAACATTTAACTTGACGACCTTCGATAAGATAAGCTCTTGAGCGCTAACCTGCATGCCCCAAAGCAATAGAAAAGTTGCAAATATCATCCTTATCATGCGTTGTTCCTTTCAATTTATTTTATGTGATTGCCGCAAAGCGATTTAGCTTTCAGAGATCTCATTGCAAGCAACTCGCTTTTGATTGCATAAACGGCAAATAGCCTAGAGCACGTAAATTAACTTTACCTTAGTGCTGTTACCTCACAAACTTGATTGCACCAGTCACATTTCTTATCAATCATATTTCCCAGCTAATTTGCAATATTTTTGGCGTCATAGCATGACAATAACCATTTGTTTTTATTTATTTTAATCTGGTGAGCGTGCAGATATTTTTGAGGGAGCGAGCGTCGTATGAAAATAGGTACATTTATTGATGCATTGAAAAGAAAGTTTCAGTATGATGATTTATTGGCCACTTTGGAAATAATAACAATATAATAAATAAGGAATAATGATGAAATACCTTGCCATTTTTTTGCTCATGTTTACCTCTTTTCAGAACCATGCGGTTGTCAAAAGACATGATGTTGACCCTGACTTGTATAAGGTTAACAGCATTCCGCAGTTTTATGTTGATATGCCATTTCAAGGCGGTTCGGTGTTAATCGATAAGCATTGGTTATTGGCACCAGCTCACGTCATTTATACGTTTATGTATGACTACCAAGACAAACCTATCATGGTACATGGCGTTGAAAATCAAATCGCACAAATCATTATTCACCCGGATTACAAAAAGGTAGAAGGTGATTGGAGTGAAGGCGACCCGGCACCGCTTATGGAGCAGCTAAATAACGCCAAAGACATTGCGTTAATTCGCTTAAGTAAGCCTGTGACACACATTCAACCCATCGCTATATATGAGGGAAATGAAGAGTTAGGCATGGAAATAACCGGGTTTGGTCGCGGCGCTATCGGAACGGGAATAACGGGTGAAGAGCACGACTCTGAAGGACCAAGTCTAACTACCTATGCATGGTATCAAGTCACCAAATTTTTCTCAGATTGGGCTTTCACTCAAGACGACTATCAAATGCATGTTTACAACAACGTGATCACAGAAGCAAAAGCACACTGGCTCAGATTTACCTTCGAACAAGGAGCCGATGCGCTACCGTTAGAAGGCACTATAGGCTCAGGAGATAGCGGCGGTGCAGCAATCATTTATCAAGGCTCAACTCCGGTATTGGTTGGATTAGCTGCATGGAGAGAAATTGAAGGCGATTTGGAAAATTATACTTTAGGAAAATACGGTTCAACCGCAGTATTAACGCGTGTATCTTATTACCAAGATTGGATAAATAAGCATATCAATAAAGGCCAGTAGCAGGTAAAGCGCGTCTAAAAGCAAACCATAAGACGGTTGCTAAATTTACGAAGGTAATAAGGTATGTTGATCGTTGTGATAAAACAGCCACTGCGACTAAAAGCTTACAGGAATGGTTTGCCAAGTAGTGACAAGTCTTTGTTAAATTTAAGCTTGTCTCTGCTTCCCTTTGAGCTTTAATAAACAATAGCAAGCTAAATGATAGGCTCTTTGGCGTCATTGTATTGTAGTTTATCATTTACAGCCTCATTCTGCTCCAATACATCATGTCTAAAGTACCTAGCCGACAGCACTTTTCTATTGGCAACACCCAGCTTGTCGTAAATGTTTCCACAATGAAACTTCACGGTATTTGATGAAACATGCAGCTCAAATGCAATGTCTTTATAGGACTTCCCTGATAATAAAAGTAGTAATACATCACGCTCTCGGCTTGATAATTTAGAAAAACAGCAAGACACACCCACCTCCTTGATCACATAAAAATTACCTTTAAACTCAACATTAACATTCAAATGCTTTCATCTCAATAAAAACAACCCTTCATTTACTTTCACATTGATAGCAGCTGTTATCTGAAGCGGTATACATCAAACAATTTTCGGTGCAACAGCATCACTCGCAACTCCTCAGCAGCTATAACCATTTGGCAAAAGTTGGTCGCCTCAAAACTACCCACTTAGATAGTTTCATTTAACTTACGTACTGATAAATTAAAAGTTCAGCATTAAGGTACAAAAGTAAACATTATTAACTTTTAAGGCCAATAAGAGCTGATTGATATGACAACGTCACTACGAATGAATTACGAAGTAATGCCTCCAGACATAGACTTCTGTAATTCGAGATATTAATAACAATCTTTTACAAGGAAAGCTCATGATAGAAAAAAGTAATTTATTCAACCAACTACAACAACACGAGGGAAAGGTAACAGAAAGCCCACTAGTGACTAAGCTACTAGAGCCTGAAGTATTACCTTCCATTTCAGGTGGAAACTACGCCCAGTGTGGTGGCTCAAATCCTGGCTATGGACAAAATGGAGGAAGTTACGACCAGAGAAATGATGGGAGTGGTTACACTCAAGGTTCTGGAAGTTACAGCCAGCGCTGTTCATAAGTATAAATCTATGCCCATGTAATGCAAAAGCATGGGCTACTTTTAGCCTAAAAATAGAAAGAGATAATAATGCTAAAGTCTATAGATAGATTGCAGGTTATATTAAAAGTATCTGAAAGATGTAATTTAGCATGTACATATTGCTATTATTTTTTTGGTGGCGATGATTCTTACAAAGATAGACCTGCATTAATTTCAGGCAAAACTGTTGATGACTTAATTGACTTCCTCCTTCGTTCATTAAAAGAAATAAAGATTTCTGTTATCGAGATAGCTTTACATGGTGGGGAGCCTTTGATGCTTCCGCTTAAAAAGTTTTCAGATTTATGTGAAAAACTAAGTAAAGGGCTGTCTGAGCATACCCAGTTGAAGTTATCAGTACAAACTAATGTAACTCTAGTTACTGAAGAGTGGATTACGCTCTTCGAGAAATATCAGGTGAGTCCAGGCTTAAGTATTGATGGCCCAAAGAGCTTCAATGATAAATTCAGAATCGACCACAATGGTAAAGGCTCTTATGACAAAATAAAGGCGGGCACTGAACTTATAACCAAGGCTGCCTCCGAAGGACGACTTACTCAGCCAGGTGTCATTAGCGTATTAAATGGCACCTTTGACTATAAAAAAATCACTGAGCACTTAGTTGAAGATTTAAATATAAAAAATTTAAGCTTCTTATTCCCAGATATAAGTCATGACGACCCATTCCCTAACAATACAACAATCAATGATTATAAAAAAGCAGTGCTCGATATTTTTAATCTTTGGAGAGAAACTAATAATTTTTCAACACGTCAAATTGAAGACAAATTTAGAATATTTCAAAAGAGGGAAGGAGGAGACAATAGACCATATGATCGAAAAGAAATAATAAACAATCAAATAATTTGTATTCAATCAGATGGAACGATAACCATTGATGATTCATTCATTCCAACGAGTGAATGGCGAAAAATGGCGCCAACAAGCAACGTAAAAGAAACCACATTAAGATCATTTTTGGAACACGAAATTTTTAAAGAGATAGATAAAATTTACAAAGAAACACCTGAAGGCTGTAAAGACTGTGTATGGGAGAAGCTCTGCAGAGGCGGAGACTTAGAAAATAGATACAGTAAAAACAACGGGTTTAATAACCCATCCGTGTTTTGCGAGGCAATAAGTGCATTATATTTTGAAATTACTCAGCATTTAGTCTCCAATGGCTATCCTAAAGATGAAATTCTTAAAATTATAGAAGGGAAGTAAAATGATTAAGATTTTTATATTTTTTAGTTCGATGATACTTTCATTCTCTAGTTTCGCAAAAGAGAGCTGTACTTTTCCTGTAAAGTTAATACTTAAACAAAGCCCAAAAGGATTGCAGGTCGAATATCGAGCTAGCAAACCTTACACTGCATTGAAACTCAACGCATCGAAAGAAACAGAATCTGCATTTTTAAATATTAACCAGAGGGAAAATATAGCTCATCATAGTAGTAACATAGTTCTAATGAATGAGAAAGGCTTAACTACCTCATTCCTTCTATCCCCCTTAAATAAGTATATTAACGCAACATACGCGCCATACGTGAATTTAGGAGACTCTCATGGCGTATTCATGACCGCAATCACTCCAATTGCAATGAAAATAAAGCCAGATGACGAATGGGAAAGTTTAGAAGAAAATTGCATCACTTTTTTCGCAGAAAAAGACAAAAAACTGGTAAGTGTAGAGAAGAAAAATAACTTTTTAATATTTAACTTTAACGAAGAATCAGTGCTCGTCAGTAAGAAAAGTAAATTCAACTTCATCTTCAATGATAATCTACCACAATGGCTAAGTGATCTGATAACTGAAAATTTCAAAAAGTTTCACAGTTATTACAGTAAAGAATTAGCACTATCAAATGATAAAAAGTTAACCATTGTTGCAAGCTTCGAGAGTCCAGAGTCTGATTTTTATGATGGCGGAGTGCATAATGGTAACACTTTTGTCTTAAGGTTTGGTGGTAAACGTTACCTCAATTTTAGCCCTGCTATTGCTCAACACCTAGAACAATTTATCGCTCACGAAGTATTCCATATTTGGACAAGTAATGACAGTCATGAACCTCACTGGCTTAGCGAAGGTGGTGCTGAATTCGCAGCAAATATAGCCAAGCTCAATTTAAAGCTCATCGATAGGGAGCAGTTTGACACACAAAATAATCTTCAAAAGCTCACCTGTTCGCTTGAGCATAGCTATAAGGTAATACCGGGAACGCAGTATTGGCCAGGCCGCTATAGCTGCGGACATGCATTTTTACATCACTTAATTGGGGAAAAACAATTTTTTCACTACTGGCGACAAAAACTTCTTAACACTCGAGAAAATAGTCTCAATCACTTCGTGAGTAATATATCTCCTGAAAGTAAAACGGCGTTAGGTGCGCTCACTTCTGGCAACTCAATTCCCCCACCCGAAGAAGCGATAATAAAAAGCTATCAGCAGCTAATCGGTGAAATAATAATTAATAAATCCACTCCTAACCACATATTAAAAAAAGCAATTTTTAGGCATTTTATGACGTCGGCATGTGATGGCTTTTTTTCATTCGAAACTCGCGAAGAGCGAGTAAGAATATACCAACATTCCAGTTGTCCATCGAGTTTCGAAAAAGCAAACGGATACATCGAAAAGATAAATTCGCTGGATATTCGAAGCGACGGATATTTGCTTTTAGATAGCTATAATAAGTCATGCTCTACGAGAGGTGTCCTAACTGTTGAAGGGAAAGAATTTTCTGCAGATTTACCATGCAAATTTTCACCTTCTATCTTTAAGAACTTTCGAATCCAATAAAAACAACAAAATAATGGAAGAACACAAATGATATTGCATGTACTAGCCCCCCCTCATACCGTAACAACAAATCAGGACTATCTGTTTTGCGCCTTCACGCAAAAAGTCGTCAAATTCTGCAAAATGATGAAACCTTTTTTTAAGATCATTCATTATGGTCATGAACGATCAGAGGTTGACTGCCATGAACATGTAACTGTGATGACCGACGACATTTTAACTAAAGCATACGGCGGTAAAAGTTGGCAAGATAGTTATTGCAATCACAGCACATTGGACATCGTTCATCATAAATTTAAACAAAATGTTCAACGAGAACTAGAAATTAGAGTTGAAGCTGGAGACGCTATTTTATGCTTTTGGGGTAATAGTATGGAAGAAGCGGTATCCATGTTCGAGGAAAAATGTTTCATCATAGAACCAGGCATCGGCTACGATGGCAAGGGATGTTTTGCTCCTTTTAAAATATTCGAGTCATATGCTCATATGAGCTATGTTTACGGTCAATTGGGGATAACACATCCCAAACGTTACGACGCAGTAATACCAAACTATTTTGATTGTGATGATTTCGAATACTGTGAAGCTAAAGATAACTATTTTTTATATCTTGGTAGGATGGATCCCAATAAAGGTTTAGTAATAGCTGTTGAAGCAACGAGAAAAGCCAACGCTAAGCTTATTGTCGCAGGTCCGGGAGATATCAATCACCTAAGTTATAAAACAATTCCAAGCCATGTTGAGTTTGTGGGTTATGCTGATTTAAATAAAAGAAAGCATTTACTTAAAAAGGCCAAAGCTCTCTTTCTGCCAACTATTGTTCTTGAAGTGTTTGGGGGCGTTATGATCGAAGCCATGTTGAGTGGTACACCTGTAATTTCTAGTGATTGGGGCGGCATTCCAGAAAATAATCTACATGGCCTCACAGGATTTAGGTGTCGTAACGAAGAGCAGTTTTACTGGGCAACCAAAAATATAGATAAAATTTCTTCAAAACATTGTAGAGAATGGGCTGAAAACAACTACTCAATGGAACGCGTTGCAAAAATGTATTCAAGCTATTTAATAAGTCTAAAAAGAAACTTTAGACATCAAACTAGAGAGCAAACGTTGCAACAAGATTACTCAGAGTTAGCAGAATTAGACTGGCTTAATAAGTACTATCCAGCAATAGAGTGTAAGCGTACGGCTAACTACACCTAGAGGCTAACATGCCAGGGCAGTAAACYGTCGATATCGCACTGTGGCTGGGCTAATTCRTTTAAGCAATGCATCACATAATCGAATGGGGTGTGGCCGTTTGCTCTGGCTGTTTCGATCACGCTGTAGAGGATTGCGCTACTCTCAGCGCCACTTGTGGTGAAGCTAAACAGCCAGTTCTTTCGCCCTATGACGAACGGTTTGATAGCGCGCTCTGCCCGGTTGTTGTCTATCTTTAGATGTCCGTCATCGAGGTAGCGAATGAGTTTCGGCCACTGCCTTAGCGTATAGTGGACGGCCTCGCCCAGCTTCGATTTTGGTACCACCGTTTGTGCTGATTTATCTAACCAGGTTTTAAACTGGGCCAGCAGCGGTGCGCTTTGTTGTACCCGTGCAGCCTGCCGCTCCTCTGCGCTTGCTGTTTTGTTTGCAGTCTCAACTCGATATAACTTTTGAATATGGTTGAGCGCCCAGTTCGCTTTACCAGTTTTACCCTTGGCCTGCGCATCTGCGGCTTCTTTGAACTTGCGTCTTGCCTGCGCCCAGCAACCAACCAGTGTCGCCTGCGTTTGCTCATAGCCCGCATAACCGTCAACTTTTCAACTCAACAAAAGGCTTCTACTATTTAGAGCAGGCTCTAATATTGGTGAATGGCCTTGTCTAGACTCGCATGCAGAAATGTGCAGTTCTTCCCTTGCTCTACTTGCACCTAAGTAAACTCTTGAAACAAATCGTCTGTATGCCCCACAACTTGGATTTTCTTCATCAACTTCTACTCTATCCAGATTTATAAGGTAAACTATATCAAATTGTAAACCTGCAACATACTCTGGCATAGAAAATATACACTTCCCTTTTAATCTACCTAATTTTGTTACATCATCCCTTGATTCTATCGGTTCATAATACTTCTTGACACGTCCCGCATTCAGGTACTCATCAAACAAATCAAAATTGGAGCAAAGAATTGCGACCGTTTTCTTTCCTGAATTCATTCTTGCTTGTCTACTTGCGATCTTGAAAACACTATCTATGAGATCCTTTGGCTCTTCATACAATGTTAGCGTTGGTTTCTCACCACTTGTTGTATTAGCCTCTAAAGTTAGCTCATTCCATTCACTTGCAAGATCTAGAGCAGGAAAAGAACCATCAAGATCACCTAAAAACTTTGCGATCTCTGGCGTATACCTAAATACTTTAGTCAATTCTACTAAGTCTGTTTTGCCAACATTAGTGGATTTTAATAGTGCACTCCCCGAGCCTTTTTTAACAGTACAAATAAAATTATCATCTACACTTTGCTTAATATCATACGCCATGAAAAGAGGTATTTTTTTAGTTTCAAATGCTTTGTTCAATCGAAATAACTCATGAAAAACCATTCTTTCAGGTCTAGTAAAGCAATGTAGTTCATCTACAAATACTCCATCATAGCCTTCCTCTTCACATATATGGTTCCATTCATGTGACATCAAGTACCTATTTAAATCAGCAATCATTTGATCCATACTTAGAACATTTAACTCTTTCAAATACTTTCTGAAGCCCTTGTGTAGCTCTAATACTGCTCGTCTTTCGTGCTCAGTTGGCAAGTGCATTTGCCAGTTTTCACGAGACGATGTCAGATACTTATCCCCATTGATTGAACCCATAACTATATTTTCAGCATCTAATACACATGCAAACTCATTAAGAATCTCACGTAATAAGGACTTTCTACTTTCTGCATTTTCCAGAGTGTCTTTAAATTGCTCTTCACATTTACCTAACACTCCAATTTTAAATTTAGCTTCCTGAAGTTTGCTAGTTAATACTTCCTCAAGTATTTCAAACTGAAATTTTCTACCTTCTTTGCCATCTTTAGATATTGGAGTAAACTTTTTTAAATTATAGTTGAGTAACTCCTGTGCTAAGTCATATAAAGAAACTATCTTAACTTTCACATGCTCCAAAGATTTCCAATTTCTTTCTGGATCCATAGAGTCCAACATATCTTCAACTAACTGTGCTGTGACAAAACTATGAGTAACAAATAGTAAACGTTTCTTTTTCCCTTCAGCTTCAAATCTGTATGCATCTTTTAAAATTTTTACAGCTAAAGCTAGTGTCTTTCCTGTACCAGCGGCACCTTTCAATCGAACAGGCTCATCATAACTTTTATCAACAAAGAGTCTCTGCTCTTTAGTAAGCTTATTTTTATACCATTCTTCAAACGTAAAATGTTCTCCAAAAGAGCGATATAAGTCCTCAGTAAGTTCTATTCCATACTGTGTTTTATCATCAGCTTCTGCTGTGTTTTGCCAATTAGAATTTATTGCTTCATCAATTAATGTGACTGAATCTAAAAATAAGCTTTCATCGACTTCAATATTATCAAAGCCATTAGTATCACTGCTTAATGCATAGGCGTAAATATGGTTAGTATCGATGGGGGAAGTATCAAAATATAATCTTTTTTTATTTTTTTGAGTACGTGTTGTTGCATAAATTGACAACTTTTTCCCTGAGACATAGCGCCCCCATCCTTTACCGGGTGAAATTGATTCCCTAAATTGGCTAAGCGCTATAGTTATTACTCTATCGAATGCGATACTTCTATCTTTCTCATCTAGTTCCGAAAATACCCCATTGTTATCAACTTTAATAACAAGTAACTTGCTTTTTAAAGTCGTTTTTGATGATATTAGAAATAATTTATCGTTAATTTTAACACGCTTTATTCTTTTTTCGAATGAATCTGGGATCTTATAATCATTAAACCACAAAGGTTTTATTGAAGCGTATGAAAGGACATTCACTGTATCTTCATCAATTATTAGCGTTTTAATCATATCTTTTATTCCACTATAGATTCGGTGATTAAACTTATAGAAGCATCCATATCATCTTCAAATGTCTTCGGCATTCCAATTCTGGAAAACAAGCTAGAAAAATTTTGAGTAATACTGTATCTAAGATAATCTGAGAAACGACCAATTCTTTCTATGCAAGTGTTAGGGTCTATTTGGGCTACCTTTAACTCCATGCTGTCTATGAAAACTCTATCTTTATGAATAGCTCTAATATCTCTCAATTTAACTATTACTCCTGTTTCGGTGCTTAAACCTAAATCGGGAATGAATTGAAACTCAGCCCTCATGTTTTTTTGAATTGCTTCTTTAATTTCTTTATCAATCTTAGCAACTGATTTTCCTAGAAACTTCCGGTAATCAACAAATGTTCTAATACAATTTACCTTTAAAGTCTCATTGTATTTATCTATAGTTTCCTTTATCCCAGATTTCTCTGTTGAAATCGTGATATTTAATGATTTCAGTATTGATTCGATTACCTCTTTACTCAACCAGTCTTCAAGCTCACCTACGCTCATATCATTACATTTTAGTTTCTTAAATTCTGGTTCTTTATTTATATGTTCGGCTAGTTTTTGCATATAAGATTTCTGTTCATCTGATATAATTTTCTTCAGCCAAACTTCCTCGAGGTAGCTCTCAGTGCTAATCATAGGAAGAACAGTGAAGTAGTCTCCCATTTTCTTGTTTACGATGTCACAGTCCGCAGTGATAACAACAACAAACTTTTCTATCGGCCCAAAAATATCACCACAATTTGAACCTACTTTAAATACATCACCTTGAAGTATTCCTTTGTATTCATCATTTATTTCTTCTAAAAAATATGACACATCTCATTCCATTCATGAAAACTAAGTAATTATCTGGCTTAGTTATTTAGTAGTAATTTACGTTTAGTACAACACTCATAGCTTTATAAAATCTACAATTGGTTAAGCAAATCGCAGACACCTACCACTAATTTGCGCCTTCCAAAGATACCGCCTAAGCTCTAATTCTGCACTCAAAGGGTTGAGGAAACCTAACTAGTCGCTCCTGAATATTGACGTTTATTGCCTAAGCTGGCTGAATTCAATCAATCCAGACTGGGCATTAATTTTACCGACAACTCTGTTATTACGCAGCGCTTTTCACTGCTAATAACTGGTATAAAATCCAGGCATAAAAAAGCAGCTGTTGGGCTAGAATTCTACGGCAGTTTTGGCCTACGCCAGCAAGCACTGCGCTAAACCTGTCACCGAGCTTTCCTTTTGAGCAGTTAAGACCCAAGTTGCCACCCGTGTGTCGCATGTTCGATGGTTGGTTGTATCACTTTGCGCCGCTTGAGCTTTCTTCTTAATGCCCGGTGTCACTCCGCGCTTTTGCCCTGCAATATACAGATCATAACGCGCTGCTATGTGTCCTTGATAACCCCTATCTACAAAACAGCTGTATGGCCTTTTATCTGTGACGTTTTCTACTATTCTCAACGTTTCCCATAACGTGTCACCGTCATAGGGTATGGCGTTCAAAAGTTAATGGCAACACTTGGCTTAGTTGTTACTCAACGAGTAACTTATAAGGTAACAACCAAGTGTAAACACAGTGATGCCATTGCTGATAACCTGTTGAACCGGAACTTTAATCCTGTGGCACCAAATCGAGGGATGAGCTGGTGAATTGACATATTGCAAAAAATCCCACAGTTTGGGGTTCTAGGGATTTTCCCCTCGAAAGTAACATAGAACCCCTCTAATACTAATTAGCTGGTGGCATTACCTGTTAAAACATATACATATGCCAACAAAAAGTTATTACTTTCCAACATATCTTAGGGCCAATCTAAAGCTTTTAAAGTTGGCTGCGGGTCCATTCGGATCTGAACCACTGTGTTGTTCGCTTCCAAAGAAACCGCCATAGTATCCACCCCGCAAATAGATATCTTGACCAGAAAAGTCGTTGGTCATGGTAAAGTCGTAAATATAGCTATAAAGATCGTACAAACCATAAGCATTAGGTGGCGCTATTGTGCCAACTCTAAGCATATCATTGCTATGGGCTTGTGCTGGGGACATACCAGATAACTCCTTGCCTTGTTTGTTCAATGGCAGAGAGCCGGAATAATATTGTGTTGTAGTACCTGCACGGCAAGCATGGATCCATTCTTCTACACTTGGCAAAGAAACTTCCCAACCAGTGCCCACCAGATCACTATTCAATTTTGCAGCGAAGTCAACACACTCTTGACGAGTTACTTTATTCACTGGGTTATCATCAAGTTTAAACTCACTTGGTGTCGAACCTGTCACTCGCTGCCATTCTATTTGACTAATCTGAAATTTCCCTACGTAATAAGGTTCCAAGTGAGGACGGTGCTCACTTCCACTCATTAAAGGTGGCACCAACCGCATCAATGCTCTAACACCTAAGGTATTCAGGACTATTTCTAATGGGTAACCTGCATCAACATACTGTTTTTGTGTTAAATAGGCCTGTGCACTGCCGCTCGCTAATGTCACACCTTTACACAGTTGCTCAAAGCTTTCCAACTGTTTGACAGCAGATATTTTTATTTTGCTCTGACTGATTAGGTTATGTAAAGCCAGCTTACCCGCACTATCGGGTAATTCGACCCGAGTAAAATCAACCCACCCACCTTTTAATTCATAAGCAGATGATATTTTCAATCGCAATTCGCCATTATCAAGCAACTGAAATCTGGCTTCATTACTATTATCGCTATAGGATGCATTTTTAACAACCGTTTGGCAGCCTAGCTGTTTTACAAGCAAATTTGAGTCGATTAATTCTCCTCTAGGTGATGTAGTGATAAGAGAAGAATTCGAATAGTTACTACCTATGTAAATACGATAAATATTGCCATATAAACCGCCGTGCTGTTGTGGTGAATAATATTCGATGCCAATGATAGGTGTTTCTAAGTGTTCATTATCTACCCGGCGAAATAGTCCAGAGTCTGAAACTCCACAATGTCCTGCGGGACCTTGTTCTCCCTTCTCTCCCTTTTCACCATGCGCTCCAGTATCTCCTTGTGCACCCGCCTGCCCTTTTAAGTTACCTTGTAATTGCCAACCAGCTGAAGTTTTTAAATAAAGATCGTTATTGATTTTGTCAAAACAGCTGTCATCTTCTTTACCTAGTTCCTTTGCAGGTTTTCCGTCGCTGAACAGAATATTACTACCAGCTTTAGGCTCGGTCTGATGGGGGAAAAATTCAGTCTTCAATTGAGCAAAACGGTCGTCTCTTGATAAACTAACGGCTTCTTCTGGCGCTTTTTTTTCAGCACCTAATAATATAATCTTCGGACAACTGGTTTGGCGATTATCACCAGAACTCTGCTCGTAACCATACTCTATATAAATTCTGCTGTTTTCTTCTGTCAAGTCATTAAGTGGAATACTAAACACACCATGTTCATCTGCTTCAATTTGAGTATTACCAAATTGCCCCTTACTTACTAGCGCTATTTGCCGGCCTTTAGAATCAATAGCTAAACCAGATGACAATGAGATATGAGTTTCATTAAAAGAAACTCCTAATCCAGATAACACTCCAGGGGTAAATAGTGCCCTAGTCTGTTGCTGACGTTGGTTGATATGGTATTGCTGTTCATGAGTTAAATCATTGGCGTCCAGCAACTCACCATTACGGTAAATCAATCGCTCTACTGTATTCTTATCAGTCATAATGGGTTCCTAGTCTTTTTTATTTGGACGTGTATTTATGCCAATGCGAGCTTGGCCTATCCGCCATTTACTATTTATATCAATTAGCTCTATGTTTTTAGTAATAGGTTGACCTATCAGCTCTGGATATGTGCTTATCTGTGCCTGTAACTCTATGGTTATAGGCTGTCCTTCTTGCAGCCAGTTCTGGTCAACAAGCTTCACTTTTGTTTGTGGGTCAACATATTTGTCAGAAAACAGAGTGTCCTCGTTTTCATTTAAGATTCGTAGGCTGTAAATAAGCTCTGCATCAATTTCATCCTCTTCGTTCTTTTCACCCTTTTCAATTTTTGACCAGCTGACCGCTAGACACTTGTCAGTATATTCAGCGTCGAGCTCAATTGTAGCCAACAAACTAAGGAACTCTTTTTTGCTTTCTTCATAGATGCCCCTGGCCTCTTGGTAGTCTTTTTCAGCTTGTTCTTGTTCTTCAGACTTTTTACCACGAGGAATAAATAGTTCTAACAGACCAAGTGCGCTGCCAAAGCCTTTCATTGCACCAAACGCTAACCCCATTACAGTTATTAATGGCCATAAACCAAGTCCTCCACCGCCGCTTCCACCACCTCCTGTGCTACGAGCATTTCTCGCCTTATCCAGATCTTTTTTGTTCTTGGAATCTTTATCGGTGCGGCGTTTAGCTTCTTTTTTAGCTTCTTTTTCCAATGCTTTGTTTTTTGAGCCTCGGCACAGGAAACTTTCAACGGCTTTGTCAAAGGCTTTCATACCAGCAATGGCTGCTAGGAACTCGCCAAAGGCAACAGGGTCATCCATCAGGGTATTGATCATGTCTTTTACGCTGCCCAAAACGCTATCACTTATCGCTTTAAGCAGAGCGTTTATATTGGCACCTGTTGGAATATGAAATTCCAGATGGAAAGTAGGTAGAGCTGCAGTAAGAACTGGTCTTCTATCGATAAGAGGCGGGTTAACATAGATGGTATATTTTATGTCCAAACACAAAGGCACGTAATAACCTGACCTGCTACCCTCATCTTTTAACCTGGTAGGAAATTGCAGTTGAGTATCAACGTCAAACTCACCTTCTAATATGTCGCCCAGTAACTTCTTAATCGACTCACAGGTGGATTTGCCACTAAGGCTGAAATTGTCCATTTCCCGCATTAAATCCAGCGCTTCTATTATGGGCTCCATAGGCCAGTGAAGGATTTCAAAGCCTCTGTCTTCTGACCACTTAACTTCAAGGCTGGGATCTTTAATACCGATTAAGCTACCATCATAGGTAATGGCACCCTTGTAATATTCTCCCTGCTTTTCTCGATGCCAACCCAGTCCTCCTTGTTTAAAGGTCAGGCCAAGGAAGTGGAAACCAAAACCAAGCTCTGCTGATTTTTCATCGGTTGTGGCTATGTAAGCCAGTGAGGGCCCTGTATCGACTTTTTCCTTTTCACCTGTATCTGTTGTTTTTTCGACTAGTTCTTTGCCAGTAAACTGGATCGGTCCCAAATCAATCGGCTTGGTTTTGCTACCTGTTATTTCTAAACCTTTGTCTTGTTTCAAACCAAGATCGGCATCAAATGCCACACCGAAAATATCGAAATGACCATTTAAATGGAAACCCGGTAAGTAAGTGTGTTCATTTAAGACTATTTTTTCTCCCGTGCCTTGGTAATAAATCTGACCGTCATAAAGTTCAAGAATTGGAATCTCTTTAATGTCTCCTAACAAGCCACCTAATACTTGGTCGAACAAAGCTATGATAGATAACCTGCCGTCCAGTTTCATAGCCACAACAGCGGCTTCAGAGTCTTTAAAGAGGATTTCTCCTTTGAGTATCAGATCTCCTAGTGATACTTCACCAGTCAGCGACAGCTCAGATATTTGTTCTTTCGCTGGGGTATCTTCAGTTGCTTTGGTTGCATAGACGCATAGGTAATGCACACTGGCCTTGTCAAAGTTAATACCCGGAATACCCAAAGGGCTTTCCATCAAGACAAACTCGGAATCAAACTTGGCTTGCGGCTCGGTCAACTCTAGTTTGCCGTCAAAGCCAACTTCCAACCCTTTGATTTTGCCTTCGCCTATAAATTCAGCTTTATCTTTTTCTGCTGGCGTATACCTAAAAGCGAATTGGTCAAATTTAATCAGACTGACTAGGGTGACATTTTCGATTTGAGCCTCAAATAGCGTTTTTTCCTGATCCTCTTCGTTGATCAGCGCATACAGCTTAATCTGGCCGTTTTCATCAGAGTCATTACCAAAGTCGATAAGTGCAGGCAGAGCGCTAAATAACGGTGTACCAAACTCCAGACAGCCATATAAATTAAGACCTTGAGCAATTTTAACCTTAGATTTCTTTTTGGATTTTTCACCCGCTTTTGGCAAGAAAGGCTGAGGTATTAGATCTGTAATTGGTGATTTTTGTTTGAGCAGTTTAACCGCGGTATCTTCAGGAAATGAACTGACTGAAAAACACAGGTCGGAGATTTTTAGATAGTCTTCAATAACCTTTAACTGAGGCAACAAATCCCACAACGTTTTGCCTTTATTAAGACCCATAGCCAACAAATAGCCCCATTCTTCCGTTAGTTCTGGTTGACTTTCCTTGTCCTGCTCTTTTTTCTCTGTTTCTTGCTTTACCTTATGTTTTTGGAAAAGCGCACCTGTTGAAAATACTTCTGCTTTAGCGTTAAATTCCATGCATTTTTCAACAGCAGGTGTTCCAGTTTCTTGTTTCTCCGTTTGTTTTTCTAGATAATCCATTGACGCAGACTTGAGAGAAATATCAATGATATTCCCAACTGGCCAGTGAAGACCAAAGAACTCGGTAAAGTCATCAAGGCCTAGAGTCTGATCATCCTGCATTTTCCAATCGCCGTGGAGTAGCTCTTTTTGCTGTTCGTCTTCTTTTTCAGCTTCAAAGCTTAATGAGAACTGGGCTTTGCCGATCTCCAACTGACCCTTTATAGAACGTTTATAACGGTTTTCTTCTTCATCAACTCGCACGCAAGCTTCGATGACAACTGGAGTGTCCATAATGGATAGCGAAAGTTTTCCGCCAAACAACAGATGACTGGCGTCCGCATTAAATTCGATTAATAGGTCTTCAAGTATGGTGTTTTGTATAAAATCAGGAACTATGTTGCCAACATCAAACAGAGAAGCAAATTCTACAACTATGTTGCCTAATGGTATGGTTTGATTTTCTGCTGAACCACCTTCAAACAGCCAACCAGTATCTGTATCGTAAAAGGATTCAATAAAAAATTGGCATTGACAGAGTTCGAAGCTGCCCCTGGCATCCAGCCTGATTGTTGGTTGCTGTTTATTCAGGCGAAAAGAGAACTCTCTAATGGCAAGTTTATTCTGAATGATCCACCAGTCATTATTGGTTGCAACAAACTCGATTTTGTAATTTTCAGAGGCTGAATCAAGCTCGAAATAGAGTTTCTCTATATCCACACTCGGCACAGACTCTGGTAAAAATGGCAGAAAATATTCAAAGATTTCTGCTGTTTTTAGAGGTCCTTTCTGCAGAGCGCCTGAAAGGTAATATGAGTTGGCTTCCTGTTGCTTTGTAAATGAGGTTTTAAGTTTGATGACTCCGGATTGACCAATATTAAATAGCCCTTCAACAATTCCAGATACTGTTGTAGCCCCGCTTTTGTGATCAAGACCGCGATCAAGATGAAGCTGAACACTCAAATCTGATAATTCGATAAGATCTTGAATCAAGGTCCAAGTGACGTCGGAGGTTTTCGCCAAGTTTATGGTTAAGGCTTTAACGCTTGGTTCAGGGCTAAGGTCAACTCTAGCGGAAATGTTGTCAATATGAATATTCTGAGCAAAGGAAAACATATTAGCGGGTAAGGACAAGTCCTGATCCGCGGCAAAGTGCTCTAACTTCTGTAAGCCCGTTTGAAAAAGATCGTCAGGCTGAATGTCTAATTGTACTTCTTCTGTGCCAAATACCGTGAGCTCTATCGGAAGTTTGTTATCTTTATCGAACCTTACCAGCCCTTTAAAGGACATATAGGTTTGATTATGGAGCTGATAGTCACTGTTGTTAAAGTAAGAACGGCTATGCAGAGTGTAACCCAGGTTTTCTATGTTAAGAAAATCAAGGTTACATGCAGGGTTGATTTCGCCAATAAAATCAAATACTGGCCCACCTGTTTCAAATTCAACTTGCCCTGCAAGCTGCTCGGTAACCGCAGGTAACAAAGGTTTTAGAGTTGACAACTCACTATCAAATTGCGGTTTGCCTCTAAAGTATAATCCTTCGCCTGTCATTCCAAGTCCATTATGGGTGGCGAAACGATATATAGGGCGATTAAAGCTTAACTCATCAACATTTTTGATGGTGGTAAATGAGTCAGTTAGATGCCAACAATTTTGCCCCTTTGCTGTTATAAACAGCCCAAGCTGCGGTTTTGCTTTCTGGTCTTGGTCTGGCTGACTATCAATAATAAAAAATCTTAATTCCAATGACAGATTATTAAAAACCTCTCCTTTGCCAACACCATCTACTACTACCGAAGTCATATCCAGCCAGGGAGGTTCAAGCTGATCTACGGTTATACAGCTGCTATATGGAAAGTATTTATCAACGAAACTATTTAGTTTGTTGCAGTCAAGTTCTACTCCTCGGCAAAAAGCTTCGCTGATTTGTAACTGACCTGACTGGATGCTCTGACTAATGTATTGTTTTAATTCAGCTAAACTCATAATGGACTCCCTTTATATTTTCCGAAAGCCCATAGGCAGTATATTCGAGCCTAAATTAAAGCAGTAATTTTGAGTTCCATGTTGCCCTGTTACATAAAGTGCATGTTTAATCCCATCGGTGCCACTTTTAGTAAATTTATATATTTTATTACCGGTTGTTGAACTTGATTCTGTACTTCCGTCGCTATGAAAAACATTATGTTCGGCCTCTCCTTTTGTAAGTTTTGATATTCCTTTTAATCTGTCGATTACGTCTTTTCTTGGCAAACCATGCGTATTTTTATAACCCGCGCTAATCACTATATATTTGGGGTTTAATTTGTTCAGATAGTCTGTAGTCGAAGAGGTATCGCTGCCATGATGGCCCGCTGTCATTAAAGTAAGATCTTTTAACAGGTTTTTATCTTTATATTGCTTCAAGATGAAGCCTTCAGTGATCTTTGTTGCATCACCACTAATTAATATTTTGTCACTGCCGACTTCAAGCAAAGTGACAATACTGCCTCTGTTAGCATCAGTACTTTTGTCTCCACCGTCTACTTTTATTTTTTTTCCTTTGGTACTGTCTCCCCTGCCAACATCGCTGGCGACAATGGATACTGTTAAGGTTGATTCTTGTAATACAACGACTTGCCCGTCTGCACCTATGGTAAAACTGGATTTAGTGTCACTTTCGTTGTTTTGGACTGCCTCAACAAAGTCGCATTTGGGTTTTAGCCAGGTATCTGTCGTTTTGTAGTAGATTAACACGTCACTATGAATAAGGGTGCCAAACTTGACCGTCTTTAATTTGTTGTCACTGAATATATCTTTCAACTTATTATGGTGATCTTCATCCCTGTGAGTCAGGATAAGATAATCTATTTTATTGCTGCCATTTAAGAATTGATTACTGGTTATTTCGTTAACAATACGGGCTTGATCGTAGGCCCCTGGTGAAAGTGTGCCATGCTCACCACAATCGATCATTATGGTTTTTCCTTTGGGCGTTCGAATTAAAGTGCAATCTCCCTGCCCCATATTAACAAAGGAAATATACATGGGGCCATCCGCACTGGGCACTATACTGCCATTTTTTAGTCCCTTATATAGATTTACATTTTCCTTGGTTTTTTCTTTTATTACAGCTAGCTCCCGTTTTATACCATCAAGATCATCATTCATTTTGATCCCTATTTTTTCCCAATTACTAAAAGGTATTTTTGGGATTCCATCAATTAAATTTTGATAAGCCTGAGCTGCATGCACTGTAGTAGGAGATAAGTCAATTGTGCTATTTGGTTTGTCGTTAAACTCGGTTTGCAATGCAACCATTTTGGCTTTTAATGTATCGAATGCTGTTTTGGTGGAATCTTCAAAATTATAGTCATAAGTTCTATGTATATTCTTATAAGTATCGACCTCATCCTGACCATAATTCTTTTCATCAAAAATATATTTACCAATATGATTCAAACAGTTGGCATATACTTTCACTTGTTTACTATAGTTACCTAGTTTGTTTTTCTTATCTGATATGGTTTCTTCCACATATTTTTCTCTAGTTGGCCCATCTGTGTTTATAACAATGCGATTAATCAGTTTGTCGATCTCTGTACCAAGAGCTATTGCTGTATTTACATTACCCACTACTATTTCCTGCTGTCTCTAGTTTGTAACTCCGGCATAAGCGATACCGGTTAATTCCGATATTTGTTTATGCCAAGTAGTTAAGTCGTCCATGGAAAATTTACTTAATGAATCGTGGCCACAGGCTCTTGCCATAATTTGCATAAGGTGTGTACTGGCATAAAAGAAACTATCCAGATCATCCGCTCTATCAGCTATGTTCAGTTTATTAACCAGGTTTTGATCCTGAGTAGCAATTCCTGCAGGGCAGTTACCTGAATTACAAATTCTTGCGCCAACACAACCGATTGCCTGCAGCACACTGTTTGATAAAGCAATACCATCCGCTCCTAGCGCCATAGCTTTGATAAAATCAGCCGGGACCCTTAGCCCACCTGTAATGATTAGGGTTACTGAATCTGAGGCTCCCTTTTTTATTCCCTGAGCATCAAGATAATTTCTTGCTCGGGCTAGCGCAGGAATAGTTGGAACAGAAATATGATCTCTAAATATATTGGGTGCAGACCCTGTACTGCCGCCCCGACCATCAAGGATGATGTAATCAGCAGTGGCATCCAAAGCAAACTGGATATCACGTTCAATATGGTTTGCGCTAATTTTGAAACCAATGGGCACGCCATCCAGCCCTTCCCTTATCAGGTCAGCAAAGTATTTGAATTCATCCGGACTTGTAAAGTCCTCGTAGGTAGGAGGAGAGATTGCTGTTTGGCCTTCTGTAATATGACGCACCTCAGCAATCTCCTTCGTAACTTTAGCGCCTGGCAAATGACCGCCAGTACCCGTTTTTGCGGCTTGCCCGCCTTTAAAGTGGAAGGCTTTAACTTTGCCGTTATATTTTTCAAAAAACTCTGCTTCTTTACCTGGCTTAATACCGTTTCGAGCAGTCCCCATTTCAAACAGGTAACGATTATTGGCGGCCAGTTCCTCTGCCAGTATTCCTCCTTCGCCAGAGCAAATGCCAGTACCTGCGTAGTTTGCACCTTTAGCTAATGCTACTTTTGCGTTTTTTGATAAGGCACCATAACTCATGTCTGAAACAAACATGGGTATATCCAACACTAAAGGGCTTTTAGCTCTGGGACCAATAACCAGCTGAGTATTGACAGTTTCCCCGTCAAATAAAGGTTTTTTTGCTAGTTGAGCTGTTAATAATTGAATATCATCCCACTTGGGTAAGGTGTTTTTGGGCACTCCCATTGAAGTGTTGGGGCCATGATTGATATGTTCTGGCTCATCTGTCGCAAGATCTCGACCGAGTTCAATCAGTTCTATTATGTCAGCTCGTTTATCTTCAATACTGTTTTTGATCTGTCTTTTTAATTCGGTATCCATATCTTTACCCCTTTATTTTGCACGCAAGTATTCTGTTAGAACGGCTTTTACATCATCGGGAAACTGCCCACTTGGCGGCATAGGGTTGACGGTTTCATATAAACGGTTAATGATCCGATCACGATTTTCGAGCCGCTTAAAGTCGGTTTCCGTAACCAATCTAGGTGAAGCCATATCGCTGGTATGGCAGAAGCTACAATGGTCCTGGAGATATTTAAGCGGTTGTTCTTTTACCTTGGTCATAGTCCAGTGTTCGTCCCATGAACAGTTATTGTCTTTCGCAGAACAACCTTTGATGTGTTTTATCGCCTTGATATAACGAGCGATGCTTTGTTTCTCGCGCTCGGCGTTTCGTTCAGCCACTGAATCGTACTCAAGCCTAAGCGGCAGTAACCCATCGGTTAGTACTTTCTTGTCGTGAAAGCCTTCGTTTCTCAATGACTTGGAAACATTACTTAAGTAAAGTTTTGAGCGAATGTGATACTTTTTAACATCATCAGGGTTTAGCTGCCCAAGTACAAAGCCTGCGTGCACAAATCGATCACCGTAGTCAGCGTTACCGATGGCATGACAAACGGTACAAGGCTTGGCTTCCTCGTCCATTAATCGCATCGGGTGATTCCATTTAGCCGCCATCAAGTTGTTATAATACTTATCTCCGATGTCAAAACCTTCAGATTGAGCTAACTCATTTATATAAGCTGCAAGCTCTCCTTTCTGATCAAACGGTGATATAGGATCGTACAACATACCGGGTCGACGCTTTGGGATAACACTTTCACACTTGGTATTTAGGCGCTCGCGACGAGGCATATTTTCCCTAGCCACTTCACATTCCTTTATGCTGTTGTAATGCTGAGAGCAGGATTGAGTTTTAGGATCGACAGCACAAGCAACGGGCTCTGTAAAAGGAAAACGTACAAATGGTCCCTGAGAATGACAGCCGACACAACCACCAACAGGTAATGACCAATGTTTGACCGACTCGGGATCAAAGTCGGTAAAGTTTGGCGGTGGAATTTCCTTACCAGTAACCAGAGGAATAGCCGCTATATTTTCAATTTTTGTACTGCTTTCCTCCGTTTGTTCATTCACAGAAGTTAAGATCCATTTCCCCTTAACTTCCGCTTCTAATGTTGGCTGACCAGCAAAAAAACAGGTTTTCCCAGTATCTCTGTTGTAACCTATCATGCCAAGCTCATTATAAAGATGTGGGTCATCCATTATTTTGTTGTTTTTTCTACATATATAAACCCAATCAACTTTATTACCATTAGCCAATACATTATTAATGTATTTAATTCTGTCACCAGGAACACAGCCAACATTTTTCATATCGCGAAATATAGCACTGGGCTTATCACAAGTTGTAACATCAGCAAAACCACTACTATTAAAACTGACTTGCTCACTTCCACTACCAAACCTTGGAATACTTGCTGGTATGTTGTGGCGGTTCAGAGAAACAACTGAACCGTCTGCCATAGTCCTGGTCATAGGGATCGGCTGAGCCAACGTGCAGTCAACCTGTTCAACAGGGATTTGACCAAGCTCTTCTTCACAAATTTCAAAGTATTTTTTATTAATCAAAACTTCGATAGTGGTTGGTTCTGGTCGCCTTTTGGTTATAGGGTCACCCTGCCCAGAATATATATACCCATCAGGTAATTGTTGAGTACTGTTAGCCTCTTTTGCAACGACGAAAGAGCTAAGACATGAGAGAAATAAAATAACTTGGACTACATTTACCATAACAAACCGCCCCTGATTAACTGCCAACGTACTGTTGACCGCAATGACTAACAAATATATAAAAAAATTAACACAAGGCCGTTCATGATGATATTACATAGTATTACATTCAAGCTGACTTGAAATTCGTTGGGAGAGCCGCAATTATCTTGTTTTGCTTGATTGACTTTGCAGAAGATAACCCCCCATTTTAGTTATATCAGGACTTCCAAACTTGAATATCGATATATAGCTAGATGGGGTTCGATGTTACTTTAGAAGGGAAAATCCCTAGACTTCCATTTTGATGCGATAAAAGGCACCTTTTTCGACGTGTATCAAAGGTAAACGCCTCCGAATTACCCCGCTCCAAGATAAGCTTCGCCAAAACCCAACTTAGGTTGTGAGTACACTCGACTTATAAACTAACGTGCTGATCAGCCTTATAAGGTGGCATGTTAATGACGGTGAAGAAGTCTTTGTCGTGTTAGATGGTGTTGTTGACATGTTTTATAAAGAGAATGGTATTGAGCAATCAGCCCTGTTGCAAATTGGTGATATTTTTTATGCATCAATTGGCACTGAGCATGTTGCTCATCCTCGTGGAGCACCGAGAATTTTGGTCATAGAATCAGAGGGAAGTGTATAAAAACTAGTGTAAGCATGATCCACTACCCTTATTTATACAAACAAAGAAGTGGTTTAGATGAACGAACTAATGTAGGGTTTGTTCAGATGAGTTGGTTAAGATAAACGCTAACTTTTCTATATTAGCTTTTGGTTCATTCCTTGAACAGTTAAGCCCGAATATATGTCAGAGCAGCACCTTATTTAGGGTGACTCAAAGTGACTGTTTATCAATACATACAAATAGTAAATGAGAGATAAATAAAAGAAGCAACAAGGCTGTTAAAACAACCTTGTTGGATGAGTATTACTTGACAGCAGCTGAGCGTCCATATATGTCACTTATTTTCTTTACCTAGCTAGTTTTTAAAGTGTCGGTTAAGTTATTACGGCTTAGCCGTGCTTCGAGTTGCCAAAAAGTAAGTTTTGAAGTCGATAAAGGCCGACTTACTGTGAAGGAAGGGCTGTAAATTTCACTAAATTTATCCCACTTGATGTTGCTTTGTTTAAGCACATTGCCCATGCAAGTGGATGAAAGCTGTAGTGCATTTGATGGCAGACAAAACACCATGTTGTCACAAACAAGTAGCGATACTTTCAGGCTATTTGCTTTGATATATTGAATCGTGAGCATCAAATGGCCTAAGTGCAGTATTTCATTATGCTCAAGCGTGTCACTATTACTTAAATCTAACGCGGCATTGTTTGGTGTATTTATTAAACACGCTTTTGCTAGCATCAATTGCCCTGTAAATCGCAGCACTAACTTGTTAACCCAACTTAGTTGTAAACTTGCATCACGGGCGATTAGCCACCACTGTATTTCGCACGGGCAGTTTTCAAGTCGCTCAACCATATAGTCGTGTTTTTTCTGATCAGAAATACCCAATGCAATCACCGCACAATAAGGCGTTAACGTATCTCTAATCAGATAAGCAATTAGCTGGTTATCATAAACTATCTCAATTACACCTAATGACTCAGCCATAGCACTTTTCCTCCGAGCCATTTTCCTTCGAAAGCAAGGGGATATTCTCAATATCAATACGCTGATTAAGCGTTAGTGTATCCGGCACAATATGGCTAGCAATCACCACGATACCGGTTTTGCTCAACTGATTGATAAGCTTAACCATAAGTGAAATATTGTAATTATCGAGCGCTTCAAACGGTTCATCTAGTAGCACCACATCGGGCTTAAATAATAACGCTCGTGCGAGGTTAAGCCGCTGTCTTTCGCCACCAGAGAGCTGTCTGCCACCCGAGCCTAGCCATTGCGTTAATACGCCTAGGTAAGACAGATTAACGTCATTGAGTACCTGCTTTTGTATGTCTTGCTCTATTTCATGACCTAAAGAAAGGTTTTCAGCTAAGGTGCCATCTAATACGGGTGATGATTGCCCGCAGTACACAATGCGCTCGTGTAGTTTGCCTAATTGTTGGACGATGTCGCCTTGGTTAAACGAGATGCTGCCTTGAAATGGCTGTAGTCCCGCAATTGCTTTTAATAGGGAAGACTTACCAGTCCCAGAGCTGCCCTCAAATAAATAGCAACCGGCATTATTTATTTCGATTGAAATGGGAAATCGTTGCACGCTGCAAGCGGTTACATTATCGAGGCTCAGCGTATGAATCGCTTGGCTATGTCGGGTAATTTTTGGTGACGATGATTGTGCTTGCTTCTGTGGCTGTTTATCGACAGTCTTTGCGACAGCTTTTTTAGCATTATTTTGCTTGGCTTGAATAAAATCTACCAGCCCTGTTTGCGATTGCAGTAGCTTGCCCAGCCAATCGTTAATGCTTAGCAATAACATGGGCACTAAAATAAACAATGCATTTTGCGATGCCGCGCCAGCATACTGCTTAAAAAGCAGATATAAAGCTAAAATGGCGAAAAGCTGTAAACAGAGTTGGCCGTAAAACATCGCCTTTTGCTGTGTTTGTTGTGCTTTTAACAGCTTAGAGGTTGATGCAAATTGGTTGTCTAACAGCTCAGTTTGAAGATGCCAAAGCGGTGAGCTGTGTAACTTATCGTCAAATACAGTGACAAAGCGCTCTTTTTGTTTGGCAATTTTGACCGCTTGTTTTAAGCCAAACACAATGAGCAGCGCATAAACTATAATAAAAGCAATCGTTACACACAGCACATAAATAAGATGACTTGGAATAAGCAAGTAAACACTAACATTTAACAACAGTAAGGTAATAAACATCGCAGCATTTTGGTTTACCCAAGCAATCCAAAGCGCAGCTTGTTGCTCTGTGGTGGTGCTCATTGCCTCAACCTGCGCGCTGTTTTTAACCTGTTCAAGCAAGCTTAAGTTATTCAAACTTGTTGCAAATCGCGTCATTCGTTTGGCTTGTAACGATTTAAAAAAGCCACTGTGACCAACTAATAGTGCCGCATAGCCAGATGCAATTCGAATAAGCGCTAAGGCCCGAATAATAACGGCGGGTAACATGTAATTTAAGCTACTGCCCATCACACTTGCCGCGGCAATAAACCAACTTGAAACCAGCAATAACCCCATTGCCGCTAGGCTATAAGCCACACTCAGTAGCAGCGCCAAGAAGTTGGTTTTTAATGTATTAGTTTGCATGACAAAGCACCTCGCCAAACTCGTTGATGTGCCAAATATGACTAAACCAGCGCTGTGACTGCGGCTTATGACATGCCCAAATAACGGTTTTATCTTTTAGAACCGTTTCAATTAAACGACAGAGTCGCAAATGTTGCGCGTCACTTAAAAACGCAGTGGGTTCGTCGAGTAAATAAAGGTCGGCATCGCACGATAATAGCCTTGCTAAACTCAAGCGCTGTTTTTCACCGCCAGAAAGTGGCGGACACTCGTCCATAGGCGTATTAAGTCCCTGTTTTAAATTTTTATACCAAGCCATTAGCTCAACTTTTTCTAACATTGTAAAAAGCGCTTTATCAGAGATTGGTCTGTTGAGCGTTAAGTTGTCGCGCACAGTGCCGCGTAAAATACAGGGAGATTGTGTCAGCAGCGCCACTTTTTGTGTGGTTTGGTGGCTTGCTTGGCGCTGTTTGCTAAGCGCTTCAAATAACAGTGTTTTCCCAGCACCTGAGGGAGCACTTAACCAAATATGCTGGCCACGTTCAACAAATAAATGCTTTGCAAAAACCGCCGTATTAACGACCTGAAAGTCATGCCAATCAATGCTAGGAGAAAGTGATATATCAGAACTTTTTTGACTGTTACAAAGCACACTAGCCAGCTCTGATGCCGCAACTTGGGCTGCGGCTTTTTGATGGTATAAATTGCCTAACTGTTTAAGTTCGCTAAACACCATAGGCACAGCAATGAGTAAAAATAACCCATCTGCAAACACCAGTTTGGGCCCTAAGTTTATCTCTTCTAATAGGTTAAACCCGACATAAACGGCAATTAGCGCCATCGACAGCGTCGAAAAAAAATCTAAAACAGTTTGGTTTAAAAAAGCCACTTGAAGCACTTTCAAAGTACTGGAATTAAGCGTGTTTGAGCTTTGCTCAAGGCGCTGTGTTTGAGCGCCTCTGGCAGAAAATACATTGATCAATTCAATATTGCTCAAGCGATTGGCAAACATACTGCCTAAACGCTCAAATGCCACAAAATAGGTGTTATGTAAGTGCTTTGTCCCTTTGCCTATGATGATCATAAACAGCGGCACCACAGGCAAACAGACTAATAAAATAATAAATACAAACCAGTTCACATAAGCAATCACGCCAAGCAATAACAAAGGCGTAACCACCGCAAGCCATTTTTGCAATTGAAATTCACTGATAAATTTCAACATCGCATGAAGGTGCTCGGTGCTTAGTTGCTGCCAGTAAAAATGACTATGTTGACGAACTAACGCGTGCTGCCCTTGCTTAAAAGCGCCATGTAATTGCGCTTCTAAATCGGCTAAGCTGGTTGCTTGTAATGCCATTAGGCGGTTATGAGCAAAAAGGTTCAGCACTAAACTTGAAACTAACGCCCCAGCTAATAAATTAAGCGCCCACTCATAGCCTGTTTTGGCGCTAAAGAAATGACTCATTACCAGAGTATTTGCATCACTTGCGAGCAATCTGGCCACTAAAAAGCTAAATGCTGCGAAAGCCGCCAGCTGGCATACAAAGGCACTGCTTTTGAGTACTAAAACACCCATCAGCGCATTTTTTACCTTTTGCTGCTGGCTATGTAACAACTCGGTAGCGGCGACCTCCATGTCGCCAGTTGCTGCGTGATTGTGTTTAATCATCGCTTGTGTCGTCTCTGTCCATGTCTTCGGTGGCTTCTAGCCACATCGCATTAATAATTCCGAAAGAACATGCTAATAAAACACCTAGAATCCAAGTGAAATACCACATAAGCCACTCCTTAATAAATTGTGTGTGGTTTATCTAAATCTTGCGCTTTAATGCGTCCACGCATCACATAAAAACTGTATGCGGTGTAACTCAATACAATTGGCACAAAAATACAGGCAACGATAAACATGGTTTTGAGCGTTAAATAACTCGATGTGGCATCCCACACTGTCAAACTCGCGTTTGGCATGCTGCTACTTGGCATAAGGAACGGGAACATGGCAGCGCCTGCTGTTAAAATAATGCCCGCCATCATCAATGACGACATTAAAAACGCCCAGCCACCGCGTTGTTGCTTGCTAAACCACGCTGAGCCAAGCCCCGCAAAAATGCCAAGTACAGGGGCAATTAGCATCCACGAGTAGGTGCTGTAATTGTTTAGCCACGCACCCGATACCGCTTCAACCGTTTTGGTCAGTGGGTTTGATGTTGCTAAAGGATCAACACTTGAGGTGATCACATAACCGTCAATATTGGCAACTACCACACCCGCTAACATAAAGAGCAACACAGTCACTAATGACAAATAGAACGACACAATGCGCGCGCGCGCGAGTAAATTCCCCTCGGTTTTAAGTTGCAACCAGTTAGCGCCATGAGTCAACAACATAGCGACCGATACCACTCCTGCTAAAATGGCAAACGGATTAAGCAAGCCAAAGAAGCTGCCGGTATAAGTCGGACGCAAGATGTTATCAAACTCAAATGGTACGCCTAGTAGTAAATTACCGAACGCCACACCAAAGATAAGCGCAGGTACTAAGCCGCCACAAAATAGCGCCCAGTCCCATGCTGTGCGCCAGGTTTTATTCGGCAATTTACTGCGATAGTCAAAGCCTATTGGGCGCATCCATAAGGCAATTAGTGTCAGCGCTAAAGCGATATAAAACCCCGAAAATGCCGCTGCATAAATAAGTGGCCACGCCGCAAAAATTGCGCCGCCAGCAGTAATAAACCACACTTGGTTACCATCCCAATGAGGGCCGATTGTATTGATCATCACGCGACGGTCTTCATCGCTTTTTCCAACTAACTTAAGCAGTGCACCCACGCCTAAATCAAACCCGTCGGTAATGGCAAAGCCAATCAGCAATACACCTACTAAACCCCACCACACTAAGCGTAAAAATTCATAATCAATCATGATTGTGCTCCTTCAGCCGATAGTTGCGCATTGCCATCGAAAGGCGTGCTTTGTTGCTCTGGTACAGGCCCTTTTTTGGCGTATTTCTTCATCAAGTAGAAGCCAATAACAAACATCACCGCATAAAAACTGGTGTAAGCAATTAAGGTAAACCACACTTCACCCACGCTTAAGTTTGATACCGAAGCATGCACAGGCAGCACTTCGGCAATTGACCACGGCTGGCGACCAAACTCTGCGACAAACCAACCCGCTTCAGAGGCAATCCAAGGCAGAGGTAAAGAGAACAGCGCCAGTTTTAACAACCATTTAGGTTTGGTGATTTGATGTTTAGTGCTGTAGTAAAATGCAGCGGCAAAAACGAATAGCATAATAAAGCCCGAGAACACCATTATTCTAAAACTCCAGAAAAGTGGTGCAACAGGTGGAATGCTGTAATTTACCGCTTTTTCGATGGCTTCTTCACTTGGGCTGACAAAGTCATTGGTAAATGGCTCTAATAACATGGCATAGCCCAAGTCTTTTTTATGTGCTTCAAACAGCGCCATTTGCGCTTCAGTTGCGTTACCACTGCGCACGGTATCGAGTAAATTTTTAGCAATCAATCCAGATAAAATACGCTCACGATGCAGCGCTTTGTGCTCTTTAATGCCCATCACCTCTTCATCAAGCGAGCGCGTCGCGATAATGCCCATCAGCCAAGGGATGCGCACCGCATATTCGGCTTTTTCTTTTTCATCGTTGGGGATAGCAAAAAGCGTAAATGGTGCAGGTGCTGGGTGGGTATCGTATTCGGCTTCAACTGCCGCGAGTTTTACTTTTTGTACATCGCCAAGCTCATAGCCACTTTCATCACCGAGCACGATCACCGATAAAATTGACGCTAAACCAAAACTTGCAGCAATCGCAAATGAGCGACGCGCAAAGGCAATATGCTTATGTTTTAAAAGGTAATAGCTTGAAATAGCTAACACAAACATTGCGCCTGTTACATAACCTGCTGATACGGTATGTACAAATTTAACTTGCGCAACGGGGTTAAACATCACCTCAGCAAAACTGGTCATTTCCATACGCATCGACTCGAAGTTGAACTCTGCACCTACTGGGTGCTGCATCCAGCCATTGGCAATTAAGATCCAAAGCGCCGAAAAATTAGAGCCTAACGCCACAAGCCAGGTTGCCATAAGGTGCCTGACCTTTGACATTTTATCCCAGCCAAAAAAGAACAAGCCAACGAACGTGGATTCTAAGAAAAACGCCATTAACCCTTCAATTGCCAATGGCGCACCAAAAATATCACCCACGTAATGCGAGTAATATGCCCAGTTCATACCAAACTGGAACTCCATCGTTAAACCCGTTGCCACACCTAGGGCGAAGTTAATACCAAATAACTTTCCCCAAAACTTAGTTATGGTCTTATAGATTTCTTTGCCCGTCATCACATAAACCGATTCCATAATGGCCAGCATAAAACTCAGGCCCAAGGTCAGCGGTACAAATATGAAGTGGAACATGGCGGTGAGTGCAAATTGCCAACGAGACAATTCAACCAATGCTTCATTCATTTCGAACTCCTTTAGATTAGGTTACTTCCTGATATGGCAGAAAACATACCAATCTTGGGTATAGTCAAAAAATAAATAATGCATTGTTTTTAATAGTTAATTTTACATTTCAAAAATTCATTCGATAAAGATAAACTCATCAAACGACATTTTTGTCAGACAAATTGAATGTGAAGACATTTTTGTCACGGTTATTTTTTTACAGTACACTCATTTTTAGTAAAACGGTAACGAACTAACTTGGGCAAGTGTGCGATATGGCAAATTCGGTGATCCAAGGTTTAATCAATATTATTGATAAACCAGCAATTTTTATTGACCTAAACTATGTCATTGTGGCAGTGAATAACGCCTATCGTGATACCTATCAAACACCGATTGAGCTGGGTAAAAGTACCTGCTTTGCCATATCGCATAAGGCCAGTAAACCCTGCGATCAGATGGGTGAAGCTTGCCCCATGCTAGAGTGCAAAAAAACCAATAAGCCAACCAGTGTCGTGCATATTCACGATACCCATTTAGGTAAGCAATATTGCGATATTGTGATGAAGCCTATTTTTGACGAAAACGATATATTAATGGGCTTTGTTGAGATCCTCGATAAAATCGACTTTGCCTCAGTAAAAGCGCAAAAGAATAAAATGCTTGGTCAGTCTGACGCCTTTAAAGCACTAATCAATAAAGTAAACCGCGCTGCCAAAACCGAAATTTCGGTATTATTACAAGGCGAAACCGGCACAGGTAAAGAGTTAGTTGCTCGCGCGTTGCACGATGCAAGTAGGCGTAAAGATAAACCGTTTATTGTAATTGAATGCTCCGGCTTACCCGAGCAGTTATTTGAGTCTGAGTTATTTGGTCACGAAAAAGGCGCGTTTACTGGCGCCACAAGCCAAAAGAAAGGCTTGGTCGAAATTGTTGAAGGTGGCACTTTGTTTTTTGATGAAATTGGTGATGTACCACTCAATATGCAAGTAAAACTGCTGCGATTAATTGAAACACAAAGCTTTCGTGCGGTTGGCAGCCTAAGACAAAAACGCACAGACTTTCGATTAGTCTGTGCAAGCCATAAAAACCTGTTAGAAATGGTTGAAAAAGGCGAGTTTAGAAAAGATTTATACTATCGGATCGCCACTTTCCCGATAAATTTACCGTCCCTGAAAGCCCGTCAAGCTGACATCGCGTTATTAGCTAAGTTCTTTTTAAAACACTCTGAATTTAAAGACAAACAATTCAGTGAAGCGGCACTTAAAAAGCTCGCGCAATATGCCTACCCCGGTAATATTCGAGAGCTAAAAAGTATTGTATTACAAGCAGCTATTTTGGCCGATGACGATGTCATTTACGACACCGACATCCCTTTCGAAAACACAGCTAATTTGCAGCATACAGCAAAGCCTAACGCAGATTTAGCACAACTGAATTATGACAAGGTATTTGATGTAATATCGTTAGAGCAGGCCGAGCAAAGCTACTTAAAAAAAGCGATCGAACATTTCCAAGGTAGCACCGAAGAGCTGGCCCTTAAATTTGGTGTCAGTAGCCGCACCTTGTATCGCAAACTCACTAAATATGGTTTGTCGCTTACTAGCAAAAACAGTTAATACATTCTCAGTGATAGCTAAAAATCTACAGAGCTTTGAGACCTGGGGTCAAGTTTTGCACCGTGCATGATATAGATGCCCGCCGTCAGCTTTTGGCACAGAGCCATCCTTCGGCTCTAAAACGAGCTGTTGAACAACCGAGATTTGAGCGACGACACTTAAACCAACGATCGCCTTGCGTTTATGCGAACCACTACACCTCACTCAAATACTGGATCATCCGTCCTGAGTGTTTCTCTTCTTTAAAGTCACAACTGGTTAGACGATATTGAACTAAGTTATCTGTTAAGCAGCGGGTACCGTGGATATCGCCGGGTAGAAACTCTCAACAACCGCCGGCTTTGAACGTGTTTGTTCCTCGGGATACGAAGTGGGTTTCGCCGCTTGCTAATTGTGATGGGTGTCACTTATTTTTTAGCTGTCACTTATTTTTTAGCTAGATATAGCAGCGGCGCAGCAATCATTTATCAAGGCTCAACACCAGTATTGGTTGGATTAGCAGCGTGGAAAGAAATTGAGGGTGATTTGGAAATTATACTTTAGGCAAATACGGTTCAACCGCAGTATTAACACGTGTATCTTATTACCAAGATTGGATAAATAAGCATATCAATAAAGGCCAGTAGCAGGTAAAGCGCGTCTAAAAAGCAGACCATAAAACGGTTGCAAAATTTACCAGAGTCTTAGTTTTTATTTGCTGTAAGCTTCAACCGTCCATAGCTAGAAGCGGAGGTTTTATGGATTACAAAACATTTTTCCCTTGTGAAAATTTATCTTCATTTATCAATTGCTTTTGGACACTGGAGATTACTGCAGATAAAGGTGCCGCAAAGCAACGCATTGTCCCCGACGGCTGCATTGAACTGGCCTTTATATTGGGCGACGATATTAAGCGCTATACATCAGAACATGACTACATACTGCAACCGCGCGCAATGGTGCTTGGACAAACCGTTTCACCTTTTTATATTCAACCAACCGGATACGTTCACACCTTTGCAGCCAGCTTTTTTCCTTATGCCTTTTCCCACTTTATTTCGAAACCTATAAAAAACTTAATAAATAAGGAAACATCGATTTACGAATTATTTAAGCACGATGAGGCCGCGAAGCTTGAAAGCGATATCATCCAAGCGCGAAACACAAGCCAAAGGATTGAGATTTTAGAGGCCTTTCTCCTTCACAAGCTTAGCGACCCGCGGACAATTGAGCACATTGTAAAAACAACGGTAGACATTATCTTTGCACAAAATGGCGATATATCGGTTAATGCAATTACCAAATCAAGTCCCAATAAAAGGCGCCAACTAGAGCGGAAGTTTTTAGACCTTGTCGGTATTAGTCCAAAACATTTAAGTAAACTTGTACGCTTGCAAAGCGCTTTAACACTCCTCATAAATCGTGAAGACAACCTCACTAACATCGCGTACAAAAGCAATTATTATGATCAGTCTCACTTTATTAAGGACTTTAAAGCGCTCACGGGGGTAAACCCGCGAGCGTTTCTCGATGACGAAAGCATGACGCTTTCACGGCTTTTCTATAAATAGTCCTGTCGCTTTTTTACAATTAATTGTTGTCTCCCCACGCTATCTTAAAGTCGAACTCGTTGAACCTTAAACGAGTCCAGCCTAGTCACCAATAGCTAGCCGACACACATAGAAAATAAGGACGACAACATGCACAGCTTCGCATCAATTTTTGAAATTCCAGCAACCGACATAACGCGCGCTGTAAAATTCTACGGCCGCATTTTTGCTGTTACTATCGAAACCATAGATATATCTGAAATGACAATGGCACTCTTCCCGTACGAGGGGCAGTCTACCGTAGGTGTGATTGTTCAAGGCGAAGGCTACACTCCTTCCAGCACTGGCGTTACTCTGTATTTAAACGCGGGTGAAGACTTACAGCAAGTGCTATCGAAAGTAGAAGAAAGCGGTGGAAAAATACTGACCCCCAAAACCCCACATGCAGACGAAAGCGGCTTTTTCGCGTTATTTTTAGATACAGAAGGCAATCGATTAGGCCTGCACTCACCAAAGTGAATTCGCGCTTTCATGGTAATTGGAATAAGTTAATACTTGCGATATAACTCTGCCCATAAGCAGAGTTTAATTTTTAACCGAGGTAAGTTTGCCATATTCGCTTATCCCATAATACTTTGCTTGGATAGTGCTGTTTTTGCGCAGCTTTGGGCTTTACTACTTTTTCCAGTCTTTCTGTTGGTTGACTTTGATTAATCATTATTGTGCCCTCGAGTATGACCTCTTCGAAGTGCACATAAAGGGCAGTGAAGATTTGCATGTTTTCGCTCAAGACTAAAGTAATTGCATTGCCCGCTTAGCATGATGTACAGCAACTTAAAGTATGATTCTTTTGGTTTTACTTTCTGAGTTTGTTCCTTCATCGCTCACCATCTTAAAAATTAAAAAAGTGTGAATAAATAGTCTTATGAATACTTGAACGCATATTGCACTCACCTGCACTAATAATTATCACATGCTCTAGAAGTAAGAGAATATATGAGCTTTTGTCCAATGTGTTTGACGATTCATAGTGGTTACAGTTAAAAATAAAGCATTGACAGTAAGAAACATAAATTTCACAACTATACATATTCACCCATTCATAAATTTGGCAAGGACGATGACAGAGCAGGAAAAAGGCAAGACGAAAATGATCGAAGATCTTAGCTTAATTGGCTCTAAGTTCAGTGGTGAAAATATTCTCTACATGCGTTTATCGCTCGGCCTTAGTCTTCGAGGTTTTGCTAAATTCTTAAATATGGGTGTCTCTCACCAAACAATCAGTAATTGGGAAAACGAATATTGCAAACCTTCTCATGGTGCTTATGAGGAGTGTGTAAACAAGTATTTGGCTAAAAAACATAAAGTAAAACAAAACCCTGCTAGAGTACTGTTACTAAACCCAGCTACTGTGCGATACTTAAAATCGTTACTCAGTTCGGTTTCGAAAGAGGAACGCCAACAATTTTTAGATAAGCTAGACGATGGAGACCGCTAAGCGATGAACTGCATGCGTAAAAACCAACAAAAAAATTTAAAAGCATGGCAATGTAAGCAAATTTCCGGTGGTGTAGGAGGAGGTGGTGATGTCGGCGGTGACCCTTATAATGTCGCAAAGAGTTCAATCCCACAGTCATCAGTCAACATCCTTACCATGGAGAGGTTTAAGCAATGAATCATTACACAAAATTAACGACCCAACAATGTAAACAAATCTCAGGTGGAGTTGCCGGTGGTGGAGTAAAAGGTGGTGTTCCTTATGATGATACAAATAATACTACTCTACAATTATCAACTCACACGCTCACCTTGGAGAGATTAAAACAATGAGAAACTTTACAAAATTGACTAAAAAACAATGTAAAAATGTATCAGCAGGAGTCAATGGAGGTGGAATTCAGGGTGGGGATCCTCAATCGGCAAATGCCACCAAGACAGAAAGTCCAGAAGCTCAATCTCAACGTAGAGCGTGAACATGGAATATGTATTGAATATTTTTGATAGTCCAAGGCTCGCTATCACTGAAATAGTGTTTTTCACACTTCTTATTGCAGTTATTGTAGCCAATCGTAAAGACGGTCATCGAGTCTATCTGGTACTAGTGATGTTTTCAACTAAGCTGGCCGACCTAATTATAAGACCTTTTTTGCCTTGGGACGTCATTACATTTCAATTTGCACTTTTTATACTGAATTTGCTTCCCGTTTTACTAATTACATATCGATTATCTATAGTTAGTTGGGTACAAAAAGTCACCTCGCTTTCATTCACAGTTTTCAATAACAATAATACAGCCAAAGAACAAATTGCGATCTCGTATATTTATGGCTTTGTCGCCATACTCTGCCTTGGAATGATTGGTGAACATATTCTTAGGCATCCAGAATTGATAGGCCTCTCAGAAAGCTTGGCTATTCCAATTCGTTTACTGTACGACTCATATCCTTTAATAGTAACAGCCCTTACATATTTGCTAATACTAATCTTATTTATTATGACCATTGATGGCTGGGCCATTAGGAAAATGCGAGCGATGGAAGAGAAAAGAAACGCCAAAAAACGCTTAGGTTAAGTGTCTTACTCACGATATAAAAATAGTAGAGTAATGGCTCCCACCTAGGACTCATTACTCTACTAAACGCAGCACGGGAGTCATTATGGGTTTAGGCCATTTAGCTAGCTGGAAGCATCATGGAAATAATTAGAAGCAAAACATTCACAGCACAACGCGCTTGGGGCGCAAAAGACATCGCCAATATGAATGGTATTACAACCCGCTTGCATTGGACTGATCAGCCTTATAAGTGGCATGTTAATGATGGTGAAGAAGTCTTTGTCGTGTTAGATGGCACGGTTGACATGTTTTATAAAGAGAATGGCGTTGAGCAATCAGCCCTGTTGCAAACTGGTGATATTTTTTATGCTTCAATTGGCACTGAGCATGTTGCCCATCCTCGTGGCGAGGCGAGAATTTTGGTCATAGAATCCGAAGGCAGCGTATAGGGTTAGGATCGGTGTTAAACACCGATATCCGTTAAACTGGATAAGTCTAAACTTGAACTGTCAGACCCGATTGATAGGATTCAATCAAATCTAAGAGCCGCATATTTGCCAATTGCGGACGACGGTAACGCTAAGCTTTGGGGCGCAAACGCGAGACTACAACCTCGTATTTGCGCCCCTGCAACCAAAGGGAGTGCCAACAGCGTTTTGCTAGGCATCTTCTTGGGATGGCTTAAAAAGAGATATCATAGGTGTTGGTAATTTAGCTTGTGCAGCAGCACTAAACGCGAACTCTCTCCAAAATGGCCAAACATTATGAACAACGTTAAATCTTAAAAATTCTCGAATGCCTTCCTCTGACAACTGCGAACGTTGATGATACTTTGCAATAAAGCACGCCTCAATTTCCGCAAGATTTGTTTGTTCAGAATCTTTATTTTCTACTATAAACTTGAGCCCAAAATTAACTTTTGCATTAATAACTCTTGAGTCATCCTCTTTGTCTTCTGGTTCAAGTACTTCAGCTTTAACTGAGAGTTTATTCTGTTGAGCCATTTCATCAGGATAATTGTCTATATATATTTCTTCGAACCGCTTCAATGAGGACGAATAAAGGTGTATATCCAATAGCTCTAAAGATTCGATGGCTTCTGCTATTAATCGTTTATCCATATGCGCGCTCTTCGATACTTTCAATCGTACTAACTTGATTGAATCGTCCTTGGTTTGCAGCTTTATGAAGCTTATAACTAACTACGTTATGCTCATAACAAAGCTGCTCTTGAGGTATTTTAATACCAGCTTCAGTTAAAAGTTCATGAAAAATATTTGAATGTTTTAAGCACATTCGAATTAATTTATCCATCGAAGCGCTTTGTGAAACCTCTGCTCTTTCATATTTTGAAAAAGCATTTCTACCACCACCAAAAACCAAAGAGGCCTGCTCTTGAGTTAAGCCTAAACTTTCTCTAGCTTCAAGGATCTCTGTGGATGTTAATAGCCCATCAACGACTTTCTTAGCATCTCTAATCCGCGCATCATTATTTAAAATTTGTTGCTTAGAAACAAACTCTCTTCCGCAATTTTCACAGACCGAATACTCCATCTCAACGGAGAGTTCACTCTCTTTGTAAATAATAGTTTCTAATTCAGAAAACTGATTAACTTGCTCAGATTTACATAATTTACAATTTGTCATTTTTTACTCCCCTCAAAATCAAAATTGAGGCAAATGGAAAGAAGCTATATCGATTACTAGGTAATTATCAATAAGACAAAACTTTATATAAAGTTCATCGATCAATTCTTCTTCTGGGTCCCTTTGGTATTGGCATATATACTCATCATCTGGAGGCCTGTCACTATAGGTGTGTGTCTTATGAAAGTCGCTAGGAGTTAAAGTACTTAGACATTTACAAATGTCGGACAAGCTGTAGCCTAAGTTGGAAATATCTCGACTTACTTTTCTTCCTCTGTATTCGACATCCAGATTTTGAGCAGCTGCCCTTACTAGTCCTAAGTCATATTCAGCCACGCAGTCTCCATGTAACCATAATGGTTAGTTTACCGATAGTATCATAATTGTGATTAAAGTAAATAAAGTCAAGTTCGATACCTAACACTTTAGTATTTATGCGACCCGCTGTTTGTGTTGCATAATCGCCAAGCAGATTTCCAAAATAAGAATCTGCATTGGGCTGTGCTAAATAATTCAAAGTAGCTACTGTTAAATTTGATGGGACTCTGACCAGATCCTGAGTTCATCTAAAATACTCAGTGCGGTTTTGCCAAAATCGGTTAATTCATAAGTTACAGCGACAGGTCTGTCACTTATCACTTTTCTACGAACCATCCCTTCACTTTCTAGTTCCTTTAGGCGTTGGTCGACCATTTTTTTGCTGGCACCGCCAAGCATACGGGTTAAGTCATTAAACCTTACAGGTTCATCTTTAAGGTGATAAATAATGGAACCTTTCCACTTTCCGCCAATTAAACGCATGCCTTTTTCGATAGCACAGGGTTCAGTGCATGCATTTAAAACTTTTTTTCTACCTTTACTGTCTGTTTTTACGACACTTTCCATCAGTTTTCCTAAAAAACAACTAGGTTACTAAAAGTATACTAATTGATAACTTAAATCAGGTTACTAAAATATACCACATATTGATTGAGTAGGAGAGTGTCTCTCTTACTTATTTTTGCTGAAATTTAGTTTGGAGTTGTTTTATGAGCACTACTGATCTTAAAAACGTATTAATTATTAATGCCCACCAATATTACCCATTCTCTGAAGGTAAGCTAAATGCAGCCTTGATTGATAAGGCAATAACCATGCTGGAAGATAAAGGTTATAACACGCGCGTAGTAACAATGAGTGACGGGTATGATGTGGAGGAGCAATTAGCACTTCATCAATGGGCAGACATTGTATTTTTGCAAACACCAAGCAATTGGATGGGCGTGTCTTGGTCATTCAAAAAGTATATGGATGAAGTATACACAGCAGGCATGGGAGGAGCTTTATGTGTTGGCGACGGTCGCACAGCAGAATCACCAAAGAAAAACTATGGTAAGGGCGGCACGTTAACCAACACCAAATACATGATGTCTCTCACCTTTAATGCGCCGGAAGAAGCCTTTAATGATCCAGAAGAATTCTTCGATGGGAAATCAATCGACGATTTAATGTTCCCTATGCACATGAACTTCAAGTTCTTTGGAATGAAGCCAATGGAGACATTTGCGTGCTTTGATGTGATGAAAAACGCAGATGTTGAAAACGACTTCAAACGTTTCGAAACGCACATTAACAAGCATTTTTAAGGAACAGTCATGAGCATTGATTATACCAATAAGCTTCATGCAGGTTCAGACTTTCCTGCAATTGAAACCACACTTCTAAATGGTGATATTAAAAAGTTGTCTACGCTTGAAAATGGTTTGGATTGGAAGATGGTTGTTGTTTACCGAGGGCAGCATTGCCCACTTTGTACTCGCTACTTAAACCAGTTAGAAAGTGCGAAAGACCAACTCGCTCAAACAGGCGTAGATTTGATAGCCGTTTCTGGTGACAGTAAAGAACAACTCGAAAGTCATATGGAAAGACTTAATGTGACTTTCCCTATCGCATACGGTCTTACTGTTGAACAAATGCAAGAACTTGGGTTGTTTATATCAGCTCCAAGATCGCCTGAAGAAACTGATCATCCATTTGCTGAGCCGGGGCTATTTGTTGTCAATAATGAAGGAAAAGTTCACGTAGTAGATATTTCAAACAACCCGTTTGTAAGACCTGAACTTCAGTCATTGATTAGTGGCTTAGGTTGGATACGAAATCCTGCAAACAACTACCCTATTCGTGGTATGCATAAATAGGAATTCCTATGAAAAAGGTTGTATTTACTGCTGTTACTTCAGTCCTATTGTTTGGAAATGCGTTTGCACAAGACACGAAGGTCGAGGCTGCACACATTGCATCTCCAAACCAATATCAACTACTGCTAGAGAACGAAGAGGTTACCGTACTTAAAATGACACTCAAACCAGGGGAACAGGATAACTGGCATAAACACAAGGCTGAGACTGTTTACTTCGAAAAAGGTGGCAAGGCGACGATAACAACGAATGAAAAAGACATAACCTTGGAGATCCCGGATGGCTACGTGATGTGGCATGACCAATGGGAACATCAAGTTAAAAATGTTGGTGATACAACAATCACTGCAATTATCGTGGAGAAGAAATAATCATGTCAAAGACACAAATCAACATTGATATCGTTTCTGATGTGGTTTGTCCTTAGCGTGTAATTTACTATGGTCGCTTAAAAGCAAATCGCTGACACCCACCACTAATTACTATAGTGATGGGGGTCACTTATTTTCTCTTGCTCCCGATAAGGGGGAGGAGTCCATACATCTCCCACAAAGCTATCCGCACAGCTAATTAGGAGGCTATGCTGATAGTTTTTGAAACCCTTGCAAATAGCTTCATCGTAAAAAGCGTATAAGATCTCACAAGCAACTTATTCCCCCCCTCCATCACACCCGAAAAGCATAAGCTGATATGCAATGTGCCGACAGGATGTCGGCCAAGTCTTGTCTGGCATCATGGACGTGCCTTACAAGACGGTTGCACTATATCGGCTTAGGATTTGAGGATTGAGTGTGATGCTGGGGCGACGTTTTCTTGGTTCGTTCTTTTTCGTCGTTTAAAAAGAATGAACGAGAAGCGCATGGATGCGCTTTGATATTAGCCAAGGAGGGTATGCTTGATTAGGGCTGCAAATCGCTGACACCTACCACTAATTATTATAGTAATGGGTGTCACTTGGCTTCTCTTAGAGCTGTTCCGTAGCACCTTGTTAAAGCTGTGTGTTCAGAAACTTGCTTTTATCTTTTGTACAAACTGTTCCACTTTTTGTTTTGATACATTTTCACTTTTATACAAAGATAAATACTTAAAACTACACTTGGGAACACACGCTCCAAGCAAAGCTATTTTGAGTACACGCTTAACAGGCTTCCAAAGTACAAAAGTGTCCACCCACCAAGGGGAGCCTAGCGTCGTCACGACTTTAACTTCTGTTAGTTTACTCAGTCGTGGCTTAATCGCCCCCAAGTCTTTGTCGTGGTCATATGCATGTCCGGGAGCCCAAACTCTGTCAAACCAACCTTTTAAAATAGCAGGGAAACCGAACCACCATGTTGGAAAAACCAACACCAAAGACTCTGCTTCTGTAAGAAGTGCAATATCCTGTTGAACTAAACTGCTATCAAATGAATTATCATAGTAACTCTGCCGCTCTTTGTGTGTTAGAGCAGGCTCAAATTCACGGTGATATAGGTCTAATATAGTTATGTCGTACTCTTTTGATTCGAGGTGTTCAACAACCTGAGAACATAAGTAATGACACAAACTATCTCTAACTGGATGTGCCACTACAACCAAACATTTCATGAAACTCCTCCTTTAATTCACGCCTGCTTAAAAGGCAGACAACGCTACTACTTACTTTCCGCTTCACAAAAAACCAACGCATGATAAAAATGCTACGCGTTTGCTATCCCTCTCGAAGCGTTTTTAGCTTTCAAAGCTTTGCTTAAACACACCATTTTTAGGTCTGCACGATCATTTAAATCAGCTCTAAGCCCGCCAAAATATAGGTCATTGCTAATAGTGAAGGGTGTCACTTATTTTTTCCTACAACAAAGAGATGCTCGCTAATAAGCCAACGCATAGCTTGACAAGGTAAATTTAGAAAGTACGCTGCACCATTAAATTTTGACGCCACTAACGTCCGCCGATGACTTTCAAGGTGGTAAATCGGGCTGTGTCTAAGTAAATTCATCATTTTTGTCGGATGGCGTCACCCTACAAAGTTTCATGTTCACGCCTTGAAGATCCAAGTTTGGCACAGAGCCGACCGTCTGTTCCTCGCTTTCAGCAGCCATAGTCCCTTCAAAACGGCATGATTAAATATCAGCAACGACTATTAAACCCACTATCGCCTTGAGTTATTGCAAACCACTACACCTCACTCAAATACTGGATCATCCGTCCTGAGCGTTTCTCTTCTTTAAAGTCACAACTGGTTAAACGATATTGAACGAAGTTGTCTGTTAAGCAGCGGGTGTCGTGGATATCGCCGGGTAGAAACACTCGGCAATCGCCGGCTTTGAGCGTGTCTGTTCCTCGGGATACAAGGTGAGTTTCGCCGCTTGCTGTGGTGACGGGTTTGTAAGTTGTCATTTCCATTTCGCCGGATTGCACGGCATAAAATACCCAACCGGCGCCATGATCATGGGGCGGGCGGTACGTGCCCTTTTCTTCGGCATGGACTAGCAGCATAAAACCATGGTCAGGGTCTTGGTAGAGTGTTTTTGATGCTAGTCTTTCACGCATAATGCTCGCAAGCCAAGGCTCGTGCGGTGGAGACTGAGTAAGTTCGCTTAACAATTCACGTACAGTTACTGTGGTGCTTGAATTTAGCCCGCTCCAGTTGGCTTTTATGTCATTGACGATTTTATCTAAGCTATTTTGCATTGCCTCTGCCTCTTATCGTTTGTTCACTGTCATTCGGTTAAGAGGAGCATACAACTTCAAGTTCACTTTAAGTCAAGGAATAGAATTGCTCGAATAATAACGGTTTTGTTTAAAACTGATAACTTAACGAAAGTTTGATGGTGCGACCAAAAATGGGTCTAGCGTAAAAGATGGCCTCTTGGTGGCTTAAATCATCCCTAGGATTGCCTTCTGTTAGCCCCAAAGCATTGGTGAGGTTTTTAACCTCAAGCTGTGCGCTGATCTGTTCATTAATTGCCAACTCGGTAAATAAGTCCCATGTTTGATAGGCTGGTAAGGCAAACCGATTGGCGATATCCGAATAGCGCTTACCAACATACGACCAGGTGATAGCCGCGGTAATAGGTCCTGCTTTGTATTCCGGCGTCAGTCGTAGTTGTAACTCCGGCGTTCGCGTTATTTGATTGCCATTAAATTCGCTTTGTGGCAATTGCTTAGGAATGCCGTAAAACCCAGCGTCTTGCCACACACCTATCGCTCTAAACTGCAAGGCCGGACTATATTGATAGTCAAATTCGAACTCCAACCCTCGTGTTTGGGTATTGATTGAAACGGCTTGTTGAGTCGTAGCCGCACCGCGATACACCGTGAGCGGGAGCGGATCAAATTTGGTCTCAAATAACGCGCCACTAAACTGCCAATCAGCGGTTTGATAACGCAGTCCAACTTCACCTAACGCCAAGCGAATAGGTTGGCCAAAGTCTTGTTGTACGCGCTCCTCTTCACTTTTGGCCCACCCGCGGCCATTGCCGTAATTAATGAGCCGTGGCATTTCAAAGGCGTCGGAATAACGTGCAAATATCGCCATAGCGTCGCCAATTTGGTAATTTGCGCCAATACTGAGCGCATTTTGCGTAAATGAATCACGTAAAGTGGCAGCCGGGAGATAGTGATAATAAGCGGCTTTTGATGAGTTCGTGTACGACTTTCCCCCTTCAAGTAGCGTGCTGGTGAGATTCAGATGTTCATTACGAAGTGCCAAATCAACTCTAAGGTTTTCAGTGAGCTGCCAGTCAATATTGGCATACAGCGAATGTGATTGAGACAAGCCGCTACCGCTTAAATAAACGGGACCGGCGTAAGATAAAAAACCTTGCTCGGTAAAATTGGCAATCACATTTTCTTGCCCATCAACCAGTACGATGTCCAGCCGTTCTGGTTGATGCTTTACATCCGTTAGTAACGCGCCAAGCCATTTATCTAGTGGTAACTCGTCGAAATCACTTCGAGCGTAAATATGGCCGAGGGTCAGTGACCACTGCGCGTCGAGATAGTCCACACTAAAATGATTTACCAGCTGCTGTTGCCTGTAACGTGAATATAAAGGATAACTAGCGGTCACGAGACCATTACCATTAAGGGTTGCAGGGTTGGCAACTAAGGTGTTATCTGAATAACGTAAGTATCGAGGGCGCAATGCGCTATTTGCAAAGTGGCGTTTAAATTCGGTGATATCAGCGTGTTGTAATCGGCTTGTGGCGTCGACTATGGTTTGGTTGCCCAAATTCATTAAGGTATACAAATCATTGTTTAGGCTTGAAAATCGCGTACGATTGCTCAGGTTAACGTGTTCAAAAAGCGGCGTATTAAATAGTAAAGTGTAGCTATTTAGGCGTGTTTGCTGAGCGTCTTCTAGGTCACGCGGCACGCGTCCTTCTGGAGTGAAGAAGGTGAGCGACCTGAGATCGTCGCTCAGTAGGGTTCCATCGTCATAAGGCAGGCTCGCCAGCTCTCGAATTTCGCCGCTATTTTGCATCACTAAAGGCGCGTAAAAGCTGGTTTTATCGTTTAAATGTTTATAGCTAAAATCAAGCTCAAATGCATCGGTTAACCAGCTCAGGCGCGCACTCAACTGTCCCCCTAAATCGCTTTGATAGCCCGGCTCCCGAATACCGTCGGAAGTACGATAAAACCCGCCTACCGTATAAAACCATTCATCATTCAACGCTCCGCTAAATACGCCATCAAAGCGGGTGTAGTCATAGCTCAATCCCTGACTCACTTTCACTAAATTAAAAGGATTTTCTGAGCCTCGCCTGCCGATATAGTTCACCATTGCCGCAGGCCCGTTCACCGTAAAAATACCGCTACTGCCGCCACGCACCGCTTCAATGGCTTGATGGGTTAAGTCTGGACGTAAAAAAAAGTCCCCCCAAATACCGTCATAGGTCACGGGCAACCCATCTTCCATCAGGCTGATAAATCTAAACCCCTCGCCGCCTCTAAGCCCCCTTGGCGCAACGTTATTGTTAGTTTCACCACCCGAGTCTTCAACCCAAAAACCGGTGATATTTTTAAGCGCTTCTGCACTGGAATATGGTGTTTGTTTTTCAAGTTGTAGGCTTGCAAGCTGAGTGATTGAAATAGACGAGTTTAAAATGCTACGGTTTTTGCCGCTTACACCCGTTACGATAATGCGCTCAAAGTGTTGTGCAGAATCAAGTTTTTTAGGAGTCACAAAAATACGCTGCTGCTCTGGGTCTAGGGAAAAGTTGTAGGCGGCTTGTTGAAAGCTGGTAAGCAAGACTTGTTCGAGGGTGTAGCGGCCAGTTATCTGCTCAACGCTAATGTTATCTGGAATTTCGGCTGCACTTAACTGCCAGCCACTTTGCGCAGCAATATCGAGTAAACGCTGCTGCAAAGTCGCTTTAGGCAAGTTAAATTGATGATCCGTGGTAGCAAATGCAACGCCACCAAACCATATTAACCACGCTAACAGCGGGATTAATAGCTTGAATAACATAGTTTAAATCAATGTATTTATTATTGTATAAACTTTGTACCACTTATATTGTGACTTTGCTATGACACTTTTAGCTAATTTGCGATTAGGGTGTATTCCTCGCCTTTTTGCATCACAGTGATCGGATAAATTTTTTCTAAACTATTGAGCCAATCGCCTATTTCAGTGGTTAAAAAGGTGCCGTTGTAGGTCAGTTTTGCTAGGCGTTGATCGCTTAACTTCACTTTGATTTCGCTATATCGCGACACATCATTAAGCACATTGCCTAGTTCTGCGTTTTGATACACTAAGTAGCCTTTTTGCCACGCCATGGTCAACGCTTCACCTTGGGCTTTACTACGGGTAACTTCGCCTTGCTGCGTGACTTCTACCGCTTGCCCTTGGGTCAATTTGATTGCTTGTTGCTGAGTCACAGCCACACGGCCCTCAAGCACATCGACTCTAATTGAAGCCGGATTGGCGCGAACATTAAATACTGTGCCTAGCGCCTCAACTTGGCTGTTTTGGTAGCGCACGATAAACGGGCGCTGCTTGTCTTTACTCACGCTAAACAGCGCCTCACCTTGGTACAACAGTAGTTCTCTTGAAGTGTTGCTGTAGCGAACAGCCAATTGGCTATTGGCCCCTAAATCAACCTGACTATTATCATCAAGCGTAATGGTGCGATGCTCATTGACCTTGGTTTGAAAGAACTCGCTGTACACTGTATCGACAGGGGCTGGCTTAGCAATGGCAACAGGTGCTTGCTGTAGTGGCTGCTCTGGTGCCATAAAAGTCACCAAACCAACCAGCAGCAAAGTCGCGGCAATCGCAAGATACCAAGACTGAGCGCGGCGTTTGGATTGTGGTTTAATGACTGTTGCAGCCGTGGCGTTTTGTGCATCCTGCTGTGCAAACTGCTGAGTAACATAGTCATCGTCAAGTTGGGCTGAAAGCGTCCAAAGCTCCAACATTTTGTTGAACACATCACTGTGTAGCGGATCTTCAGCTAGCCAAGCGTTTAGCGGCTGTGGATATTGAGTGCTGTCATGAGGTGAGATCTGCTGCTCGTCTAAGACTAATAACCAATCAGCGGCTTGTTCTTCAATTATTGCTAAATCGTCAAATAATGGAGTCATGTTTATATCCTTAACACTCATGATCAAAGCTCATGCTGTAACTGCTGGTAGCAATGACGAACTGCACGTAATACATATTTTCTTACCATACTTGGGGATATCTGTAAGGTCAAAGCTATCTCCTCATAGCTTTGACCTCGTATTTTATACAATAAAAAAGCCAGCCTACATTTGTCGGGTAAGCTTGCGAGAGACTTTTCCATTTCTTTAAGTAGCTCTTGGTTGTGGTGGTTTTGTTCAGGGTTAGCACTTGCGTAAGGTTGTGGCATTTGATCGCTATCGTGCTCACGGTCATCAAACGGGCTACGCGCTTTACGCCGCAGCTTATCAATGGCCAAATTGGTTGCAATTTTATACAAGTACGCGGCGATATAGTTGCTGACATTATCCTGCTCAAGTCCAAGCAATTTCACAAACGCCTCTTGGGCAACGTCTTCCGCCTCACGTTTGTCTAACCCTTTGCCCATAATGTGGCGGATCAGCTTTTGCTGTTGTTTTAAAAACAACTCCTCTACCTGTTGACGACGTGCAAGGTCGTCGTTTGCAGCTACCTTAGTGGTATCGACTGCTTTACGCTTAAAAGATAATAACGGTGGCATGAATACGCATCCTACTCTTCCATTTGTGTTAGCGTGCAGCGAACCCATAAATTAATAGGTTCGCTGGCGTTGCTTAAACCAATTTGCTTAATTAACCGTTGCGACTCGGCTTACCTTGCCCGAATCACTCACCGTTCTGAGTTGTACTTTAGATGACGCGGTCAATGTCACAGGCCCTTCATAGCGATGCCATGTTACGCCTTGGTCAATCGAATACTCCGTAGCCATGCCAACAAACCGGGTATTGACGATTAACTTACCACCTTCAATCGCGCCTCCAGGTAATGGAATACGATAATTTACCCCGACCTGCTGTGGTATTTGAGCATTAATATCGACCACTTGGTAATAGTCCAATAGTGGTAGAGCGTATTGTCCTAAAGTGTTGGTAAAGGTGTGCCAAGCCTCGGTAGTCGCTGCGCCTTGCGCTGGCATATCTTGCACCCATGCACGCTCAGCGGCCCCCAGTAATTTCGGGAAAGTCATATAATCAAGAATTTCTGGTGACTTTTGGTTTTCGCCAAAAAGTTGCGCCTGAATACCTTGAACATTTTGTTTACCCGCTTCGCTCAGTAACACCCATTTCGGGTCCCACGGTACTGGGTTGCCCAGCTTGTCATGCTCGGCGTTAGCGTAGATATTAAACGGACGATATTCAAACGCCTTTTTGGTATCTGTGTAACCTGCCCAGTGATAGCCAATTTCATCAGGATGTTTGTTATACGCAAGGTCAAGATACAAGTTTGTCGCATGGGCCAGCACGACTTTATGACCTTGGTTCGCAAACTTGTAGGCCTGATGCTCATTGCCCCAACCCCACACGTTATTCCAAAACACGGGGAATATCTCACCGTAACTTACATTACCCGTACCATTGTGCGATAACACATCGCCCCAAGTTGCCATATCAAAACCATGCTGATTGACTATCTGTTTCCAGCGTAAAAAGAAGTAGTCAAACAACTCTGCATCGGTTTTGCCCGCCGTAGCTGGGTTTTGATCGACCGCTGGAGATTGCGCCCACCATTCATTCGGGCCTAAATGCGGCAGCTCGTCACCACCGCCATGCAGCCGAGTCAATGTTGCATCGGGCACGGCATCATAAATGGCGCGTGTTTCTTTCACCACATGGTTGAGGAAAGTAAAGGTGCTCTCAAGCGCTGGGTTAATAAAGTTGTCGGTATAAAATTGTGGGGTGTAATACTGCGACTGGTCGAGCGGATCAATCAACCTAAAACGATTTGCTTCAGCTGGGTCGCTATCTTTGTATTTGTTGTAGCGATACTCCATCGCTTTGATTGCTGCGCGCGCATGGGCTGGAAAATCATATTCGATGATCACATCAATATGACGGTCAGCGGCATACTGAAGAATTTCTTTAAAATCATTCACCGTGTAGTAGCCCCAGCCTTTACCGAGAAAGTTTTGCTGAGCAATTTCAAAGCCCTGATAACTAGGCGCGGTGCCTAAGTTTGCTGCGGTTTCATCCGTGGGCTTATTTTCAATCCCATCTCCTGGTGCAAAACCATTGGCAGCTCCCATAAACGTATGCAGCATCGTGCTTTCGCTCAGGTCATATCCCCGCTTTGCCCCAAACTCGGTGAGTTCAGGAATACCCGGTATTTCTAGTCGCCAACCTTCATCGTTGGCAAGGTTAATTTCAAATTTGTTTAACTTGTAAAATGCCATCAAGTCCAACAACTTAAATACCGTTTCTTTGCTTTGGAAATTACGCGACACATCCAGCATCATGCCTCGATATTCAAACCGTGGTGCATCCAAAATAGTGCTAGCGGGTAGTACGGCATTGTCGGACAAAGTGGCTGAGTTTTTAGCCGTTTTATACACAGCGGTGGGGATCATTTGACGAAGTGTTTGAATACCATAAAACACCCCTTGGGCGTCACTTCCAGTAATGGTGATCCCCGAAAATGCATCGACCTCAAGCTTATAACCACTTGCGTCCGGCTGATTGTCTTGATTGGTATCGAGATTTGGGTCTAGCTGCAACTTGATAAGGTTCGGGCCATTTTGCACGGTGCTATTAATCGCAAATGTGCCACTCAGAATATCGCGCAGTGCCGTTTGTAAGAAGGTGGCTTCTTTAGCCAGTGAAGCTGGCGCTGAAATACTGGTTAATTGGCTCATCAAAGTTAAGAATTCATCATTCGGTGTGACCACTGAATGGGGCTGCGGAACCAAGCGATTTTTCAGCGGCAATGCCATGTGCGTCACGCTGTTTTCGGCGAATCGGATGGCGGACGTTTGCACCGGCATATTATCGTTAACCGCTTGCTTTGTTTGTTTTGGATCGCTAGGGTCCATCATCACATCCACCAGCACAGCTTGAGGCGCTTGATTATTGTAGCTAATGTGAAAACCCGACGGTGAGTCGTTTTTCAGCATTTGCCAATACTGTGCAACGATTTCAATAGTACGAGATTCACCCGGTTGAATGGGGGCAAAACCCGCTGTGGGCTTAAGCACAAAGTAATCACCACTTTTTGCGTCATCGGCATTTTCTAAACTTAGATTCTGTGCGGCGATATGCTGGCGCGCATACTGACCATTTGGATCTGAGCCTGGTAGTACGCTTGCAGGCGGCCTTACCGAGCTAAAATAAAGCGCCCAGCCAGACTCACCCAATGGCTCAAGACCATTATTAGTAATCGTCAGACTGCCAAGAAAGATATTCTCTCCAATGCCATGATCCACGACTTGCCAGCGTAATGCTAAGTTATCTGGGTGAGGATGTGCGACGCTATAGTGGCTCGCAGTCAACAAGGCTAAGCCTGACAGTGAGGCAGTAATTATCTGTTTTTTTGCAAACATGTTGGCTCCTAAAATATTGTTATTGTTCGGATAGAGCGCGTACTGCTGCCACTCTATCTATGTAAACGTTTGAGCCGAGGAAGTTGGGAATGGAATCATAAATAATGCCCTAATTACGTATTTAGTATTAGGGCTGGTGTGATTAATATACCGCTATTTCATCGATATACAGGGGAAGTTTGGGGATTTGAATATCGTCAGATTGCTTACTATTAATGGCCACCACCTTTAAAAAGCGCACACTTACAGGAGCAAACGACAACACCGACATGGGCCCACGCGGATTATTAACCTCAGCTAACGTTTGCCACTGCTGTTTATCACTTGAACCCAGCACTTGAATATGTGTTGGCGGGTGCAGTTGTCTGTGTCGCCCGCTGTCAAAGCCCAGCTTAACCTGCTGCACTTGCGTTGACGCATCTAAGTCAATAACCGCCTCAAGATCGGTATCGTAAAAAATCGCATAATCATCAACGCTGTAAAATTGATCATAAGCAAATTGACCATCCTGCAGCTTAGTCGCAGAGCCTTCGGCGGCTAGCGAGGCAAGCGTTATTTCTTTTCCAAGCGCTAAATGAGGTGAAAGGGTTAAACGCGCATCGCCTACCAATTGCCCCAAATCGCTTACATAACTGCGGGCACGAAGCTGCGTTTCGTCAGTTATCACTAGTGGCTTTTGATATTGCTGCGATTGTAGCGTTGGCTCGCTGCCGTCTAAGGTATAGTAAATAGCCGTGTCGGCAATTTCAGAGGTGATGGTGGCGACGAGCCGCTGCCCGTTAACCTCGCTTGAAATAATAGGCTTATGGCTACTATAAGCGGTATTGAGGTGCATCTGCTGGTAGCGTTTTAAAAGCGCGGGTAAACGATATTGGCTGTAATCAGACCACGACTTTTGTGCTTTATCCGACCACAATGTTTCGGCCAGCGCACTCAAGCGCGGAAAAAGCATATACTCAGCATGACGAGGGGTTTTTATATATTCAGTCCAAAGTGCACCTTGCGCACCAATAATAAAGGCTTGTTGCTCAGCGCCTAAGTGGCTGGGCTGTGGCTCATATTGATAAACGTTTTTTAGACTTGAAAGCCCGTGGATGGCTTTGGGCTCGTCAAGATTGCGCGATTGATAGGCATCAAAATAAATATATTGATAAGGACTCATGATCACCTGATGGCCCATTTTTGCAGCTTGGATGCCTCCTTCCGTGCCCCGCCAAGACATGATCACGGCGTCATCCGCCACCCCTCCTTCTAATATTTCATCCCAACCAATTACCGTTTTGCCAAGATTTTGGACGATTTTAGCGACCCGTTTAATAAAATAGCTTTGCACTTGCTCAGGTGTGGTTAACTGATGCTGTTGCATCAACTTTTTCACCTCGGGGCTTTCTAACCACTGCTTTTTTATCACCTCATCGCCACCAATGTGGATATATTGGCTCGGAAATAGCTCGGCAACCTCTTTGTATACAACACCAAGAAACGCAAACACGTCTTCACGGGGACAAAGCACATCTTCAAAAATCCCAAACTGCGGCTGCACCTTTACTGCGCGCTGGTGGCAAGATAACTCGGGATATGCGGCAAGCATCGCACTGCTATGCCCCGGAATATCGATTTCAGGGATCACTTCAATATGTCGCGCCTGCGCGTACTCAATCACTTCCTTAATTTGCGCCTTGGTATAAAAGCCCGATACCGTTTTATTATCAAACAATGGTTGATAATCATAGGTATGGCCAACCACGGTATGAGGCCGTGTTGCCCCAATCTCGGTTAGTTTAGGGTACGCATCAATGGCGATTCGCCAGCCTTGATCATCGGTTAGGTGCCACTGAAAGACATTGAATTTATGCATCGCCAGCCAATCGATATAACGCTTCACGAACGCCACATCGAAAAAGTGCCGACTTACATCTAAATGCATGCCACGGTATGAGAATCGGGGCTGATCTTTTATTTCTACCGCAGGTATTGCCCAATTCGCCTGATTGACGGGCATACGCGACTCTATCTCAGAAGGGAGTAATTGTCGCAGTGACTGCATCCCCCAAAATAATCCGGTCGCAGTATTCGCTTGTATTTCAACCCCTTCAGGCGTCACGCTCAGCGCATATCCCTCTTGAGATAGCGGTATATCGACAATCTTAAAGGCAATACTATTTTTAGTTGTGCTATCAGCCTGAGACACTGGCAACTGATAGCCCGTAGGCGAGCGTAAAAAGGTCGCTAATTGCTGCGCAACGCTTTGAGCTTGCTGCTGGTTAAAGGTAATTTTACTGTCATGGGTAAGGTTAAAGTGACCATTACCAACACTAGCACTCAGTGGTTTTGGGGTGATCTGTAGCGCTGCACAAAGTGGTGTGAGCAACAAAGAAAACAGTAATAAACTGCTTTGCAAAAATGTATAAAAGACACTCTGGTTCATAAATAACTTCCTGAGAAAAGCCCGCTTTTAGCGGGCTTGAGTGAACTAATGAGCACTGGGCAGTGTGCAAATTAGCAAGGGAAATACTAGAAATTAAGCGTCAGCGAGGCGCTGATGGTGCGCCCTAAGATCGGCCGAGCATAGTAATAGTCGTATCCTGCTTGAACATCGTTAATGGCCCGCGGGTTTCCTTCGGTTAACCCGAGCTCATCACTAATATTTGTCGCTTTCACATGCAGCGCAACCGCGTCGGTAAAGCGATAATTCACCCCCATATCGATTGTGGTGTAGGCAGGGAGCTCAAACTTATTCTCCCCATCTGAGTAACGCTCCCCTAAATGGTGAATAGTTAAATAGATATCACCATCGTCAAAGTAGTAGGTTGGCGTTAACCTAAGCTGCACTTTGGGTGTGCGCTTCACTTGCTTGCCTTCCCAATGTGCAAATGCTCCGGTAAATCCTTCCATTTTTGGGTCTTGCAACACGCCAGTCAGCTCAAGCTGTAAATTGTCATGCGCCTGCCACACTGTTTCAAACTCAAGACCATCGGTGACAGTGTCTATCGTTTAATTCGCCACTTCACCATCGCTGCCGGTAAAATTACGTTCCACTAAGTCATTAAATTTAGTTCTAAACAAGGTCAGTGATGCGCCAATTGAATCACCAGCATAGCGAACACCCAACTCGCTAAAGGTTAGATTAACGCTGTCATTAAAGTCGGCATCAACCCCTGAGTGAATATTCTGACCGAAGCTCATTAACCTTGGCATTTCGAAGGCGTCGGCATAACGACCAAATACTGACACATCATCCGAGAAGGTATAATTGAATCCCACCGTCCATGCGGTTTCGGTTTCGCTACGAGTTTTTGACAGGAATTTGTGTGACGGCATATCGACGTAATTGTTGGCAAGATTGTTATCTATGTCATTACCAGCGCTGTCAAAAGCGCCCGCAACAGGCTGTGCAAATGTGGTTGCGGAGGCGGTGCTATCTAGCTCCAACCACTCAATCCGTACACCACCGTCAATACGAAGGTTATCGGTTGCTTGATATTGTTCATTAATAAATAAAGAGTTGGAAGTACTGGTACCAAAAGCGGTTGCCTGACCCCAGCCAGGAGCATAACCTGTTGAGCCGTGCTCGGTTAGTTGACCAACCACTTGCTGATTACTGTTAACTGCAACAATATCGAGTAATCGAGCATTGTCTTTTACTTCCGTTAAAAACTGCGATTCCCATTTATCAACTGGCAAGGAATCCGCATCTACATAGGCAAATAACCACCCGATGGTCAGCGTGTGCTGATCACCTTCATAGGTAAAATTGAGCTTATTAACAAATTGCTCAGCATCGTAGCGCGAGTAAAGCGGGTAGCTTGTGGTGACTAAGCCGTTTCCGTTTAAATTGCTAACATCTGTCAGTATTTCACCACTATCGACGTATCGATACCGTGCGGCAACGGCGCCATCACTGGCAAACTGGTCCAGCATATTTTGCACATCTTGCTGTCCAAGTCGGGTATTGGCATTGACGAGTGTCGAGTTATCGAAGTTAAGCAAAATATACATGTCGTTTTCAAACTGTGAGTAACGGCCAGCGGTATTTAGCAGCCAACGGTCGCTTAACTCCCAATCTAAGTGATAGCCCAGCGTACTAAACTTGGTATGCTGCCCATCTTTAAGGTCTCGTGTTTTATAGCTGCCATCAGGCTGTAAATAGTGTAAAAAGCGCTGACCATTACCAATCAAGGTGCCATGCTGTGGGTCAACACCAGCAATGCCTTTAGGGTCGCTTTGATCTCTAAGCGGAATAGGCACAAAGAAAGTGGTATGGTCATTGAGGTGTTTGGCAGACAGCGTGAGTTGGCCTTTGTCGAACTCACGCACTAAATTGAGTCGAAGTTGGCCGCCGTGATCTGCGGTAAACTCTGTGTCTCTTACGCCATCAGAACGACGATAAGAGCCACCGATCGACATTTTCCAGTTGTCACTAATGGGCGTGCCATAAAAAAACTCGCCGCGATACATGCCGTAATCGGCAGCGGTTAAGCGGATCGTTGCTTCTTCAATGTCATCCGGTTTACGGGTAATAAAGTTTACTAACGCCGCAGGGCCATTGGTAGTAAGTAGACCTGAGGTGCCCCCACGAACCGCTTCCATATGTTCAATCGTAATATCTTGACGCTGATAAAAATCAACCCAAACGCCGTCGTACACCACAGGTAGCCCGTCTTCTTCAACGCCGATGTAACGGAAACCTTCACCGCCACGTAGTCCTCTAGGCGCAACATTATTGTTGGTTTCACCACCTGAATCTTCAACCCAAAAGCCTGGCACGCTTTCCAGTAGATCCGCCGTACCTAGCGGTGCTTCTCGCGCCAACTGCTCAGCGTTTAATGTGGTCACTGAGACCGATGATTCCAATTTAGTCTGGCCGCGCCCACCGCTGCCAGTCACGACAATTCGCTCAAGGTCGAGTAGTTTCTTTTTTTCTGTAGTTTCTTGCGTCTCTTTCGCTTGTGCAACCGCAGTGTGCGAACCCAATAACGCGCCACTGATAGCAAGCGCAATAAGATGTTTGTTATAACGAGATGTATTATTGCTCATGGTATTCCCTTCATTCTTGTTGTTGGCAGAGCAAGTGAGTGAAGCTCTGTAAATCTATAAACGAACGAAGGGAAAGTTTTAGGAATATTTTTATTAAACTTAGCTCAATTTAAGTCTTTGAATGTCTTTTTGCGGTGGTAATCCAAATAATCGACTGTACTCACGGCTGAACTGCGACGGGCTCTCATAACCCACCACACCACTAGCTTGGTTGGCATCTAAACCATTAATCAACATTTGCTCTCGCGCTTCTTGTAAACGCAGGGTCTTAAGATACTGTAATGGGCTTGTGCCTGTGGTACTTTTGAAATGCTGCCGAAAAGAAGACGCACTCATGTGCACTCGCTCTGCCAGTTCATTGATTTCAATTGGTCGCATAAAGTTGGTTTTAAGCCAGCTCACAGCTTTTACAATTTGACTGCTTGCAGACCCCTCAAAAGCCAACCGAGTTAAGATCTCAGCATGCGGCCCCTGTAGCAATCTAATGACGATTTCCTTTTCAATAAGCGGCGCTAAGCTATCTCTTAAATTTGCGTCGTACTCAAGAGAAAATAATCGAGACAATGCATCGGTTAAGCCTGCATCAATATGATGTATTGAGATAGATTTGGAGACTGACTGCTTTGCGGGCTTACTTAAGTTGAGCTCCGCCGCAGTTTGCAAAATAAGGTTGTAATCGAGTTTAACAAGCATACCAACAAAGGGGTGATGGCGAGAGGCTTCGGTCACATGAGAAATGAGCGGTAAATCAAACGTCGTCAGCATAGCTTGGCCTGCGGAGCAAAACAAAATTTCGTTATCTATCGAGATTTGCTTTGTACCTTGAAGCACCACCGCCAAACTCAACGTATAAATACAATGTAATGGCTCTGTTGGGGCACTGCGAATATGCATGGAGAGCTTTTGTACTTGGCTCTCATGATCTCCGGACTTTTTACAACACAGCAGTACACACTGTGCCAGTGGCTTCACGAGTTCACGATAATCCTCAACCATTTAACCTCCCCCTTAGTGCTTACACATGCTTAGCTAAAAATGGAATAATTTGCTCCACGGCTAACGCAACGGCTTCTGGATGATCATAAAGATCGTAATGAGACCACTCTGATAATTCAACCAATTGCCTGTCTGCCGAAGCAAATGACTTCCCGTATATTGCCTTACCATCACGGTAAGCGCCAAACGCACCTACCTTTTGGCCAACAATGGCCATCATAGGCTGTGTCATCAACGTTTCAGCATATGCGAACGCGTCCCAACTTAAAATTTTGTTCGCGTGCGAAAACAACATCCGCGTTGCACCGCCCTCAGCTTGGCCTCGTTTTGTTTTGTAATACTCGGTCGCTTCAAAAACATCACGCTCCGTTAAGCCGTTTTGTTTAGCAAATTCTAGGCTTGGCGGTAGCAGCTCATTTACTTGCCCTTCAGCCCCCAATGCTTCCGCGGTACGCTGCTGTGATATCGCCTCAAGCGTACCTAAAGGATTAAATTCAGAGAAATCTTCACGGAATAAACGACCAAGGTTAACGGGCGTCACGCCGATCGTGGCTTTTATCCTTTTCTCTGTAAGCGCTGAATTAAATACATAACCACCGCCGCCACAGATCCCAAGTGAAGCAATACGGTTTGCATCCACGAAATCTAAGGTAACAAGATAATCTATTGCATGGCTAATATCTTCAACTCGCTGATGCGGATCTTCCTTGTATCGCGGTAGCCCTCCCGAACGACCCTGAAAGCTGGCATCGTAAGCAATAACCACATAGCCAGCATCGGCCAGTGCTCGTCCGTAGATAGCACTCGACGTTTGCTCTTTACAGCTACCAAACGGATGTACTGACACTACCGCTGGGTATTTGTTCAAGGGATTAAAGTCATCTGGGGTTAGCATCAGTGCGGCGATATCCCAAGCCATGTCTTTATTTCTAAACGTAATTTCTTGCTGAACCATTGTTATCTCCAACTCCAAGTAACGAGTGGTAATTACCCATTTACAGCCAAACCTAAAGCGTACGTTTGAAAAACGCTGTTAACACGCTTACGGCTTCATTGACTTGCGCTTCGCCATCGTACAATTCCATGTGGTTTGCTCCGTTAACAACATGCATGGTTTTGTCCGTTGAAGCCGCTCTTGCTATCAGGTCATCGCTCATCCATTTGCTACCTGCAACACTGCCAACTACCGCAAGTAGAGGTTGGGTAAGGAAGGCTTCAGACTTAAAAAAAGCATCGTATGTAATGATTTGAGTCAGGCTTCGCGCAGTTGCAAAACCTGGCGCAGTAGGGTGTGCGGCTCGCGCTGTATGATAGTATTCCCACGCTTGGCGAAGTTCTTCGTTAGGGGCATCCTCTTCTCTAAGGGGTGCTAAAGGGATTGTTGCTGTTTCATCGCTATTTGCATCAGCAGAGCGAGCGTCAGACCCCGCCTGAATATAAGGCATAGCAAGTGCATCAGCTACGCTATTATCCCAACCATTTCTAAACATTTGTCCAATATTTACCATACTGACCATACCAACCGCTTTAATTCTTTGGTCATTGATTGCTGCATTCGCCGAATAGCCAGCGCCAGCACAAATCCCCATGACACCAACTCGATCGTTATCAACAAATGGCAGGGTCGTAAGGTAATCAATCACAGCACTGATATCTTCGGTACGCACATGTGGGTTTTCTAATTGACGAGGCTCACCCGTACTTTCCCCTTGATATGAAGCATCGTAGGCGATGGTAACGAACCCTTGCTCCGCCAATCTAGATGCATAGGTGCCAGCAGTTTGTTCCTTTACGCCACCACCGGGATGAGAAACAACAATGGCAGGATAAGTCTTCAACTCGTCAAACTCTGTAGGTAAATTGAGTAAACCTGAAAGCGTGATAGCTAAGCCATTTGTGTTTGGAAAAGTAACTTTGTTCATGTGAAACCCTCAAAAATAAATGTGACTAATGCGCTGATATACATTGTCAAGAACACTGCGCTTTGTTGCTATCTAGTATAGGTAAGCGTAATTATGAATGTTTGCCTAAAATGATGAGGTGTTTGTCTATTTCAACGAAAAGTACTTACATACCGCATAAACGATAAAGATTTGAGTTACTAGAATGTACCTAGTTTTGACCTAATCTGCGCCGTTCTATGCTCATATGGGTACTGAGAATCGGGGTGATCTCGGACTCTGTAGCCGGAGCAAAAAGGTGGTTGCCTTGGATAAGGTGACAGCCATTGAGATTAAGAGACTTAGCTTGCAACGCGGTCTCAACACCTACCGCTACACATTCTACATCCAAGCTCTTTGCCATCTGTACAATCAGTTTTGCAATATCATTTTGTGAGGCAACCGACTGAGGGGTAGCAAGGAAAGCTGGTGGAATTTTAATGGTTTCAAACGTAAGTTTTTGCAAGTACAGCATGCTGGTATGCCCAACACCAAAATGATCAATTGAGATCCGCATACCAGTTTGCTCTAATTCCGCCATCACTTCCGGTGCTTTATCAAGTAGCTCTATCAGGTCAACTTCTTTGATTTCTATTTCAATTTGCCGAGATGGCAACTGATGTTGCGCAGCCTGCTCCATAAAGTTCTTTATTACTGTTTTATTGGTAAGTTCAGCAAGCGAAAAATTAAAGCTAACCACGAGATTATCGTACTCGTAAAACCATGTTTTCATCGCCTGAAAGGCCAGTGCTCTGAGCTGTTGCCCAATTTCTACCATCAGATCGCCATCACATGCCGCTTCAAAAAAGTCTTCAGGTACCAACAATTGTTCATCTTGCTGCCACCTTGCGAGCACTTCAAGTTTTTTAATCTTGCGGGTATGCGCATCGACAATAGGCTGGTAATAAGGAATAAACTCTCGATTATCTAACCCCTGAATGATCCGACTTTCTTGCACTAAACGCTGCTCCGATTCGTGATCTAGGCGTGCGTTATAAAATTGAAACTCCGTTTGTGTGGCTTTTTTAGCTCGATACATTGCGGTATCAGCATGCTTTAACAAAGCTTCCGTGTTGTCACCATCATCAGGGTAAATTGCAACGCCAGCACTCACCGTGGCTTTTAGACTAACTTGGCGCAAACAATATTGTCCATTAACGCTACTCAATACTTTACTCACCACCTTACGTACATATTTTTTATCTTGGATCCCGTCAATGAGTAACACAAATTCATCGCCCCCCATTCTGGCAACGGTGTCGCATCCTCGAATTTGCTGAGTTAATCGACTCGCAATTTCTTTGAGTAATAAGTCGCCATAATCGTGTCCCAGTGAGTCGTTGATTTTTTTGAATTTGTTGACGTCAATAAATACCAAAGCAAACTGGTGACTCATGCGCTTGGCTCGTTTACAAGCCTGCACTAAACGGTCATGCAGCAATAAGCGATTGGGTAACCCAGTTAATGCATCGTGATGAGCTAGGTGATTCATTTTTTTCGCCATCAATCTCGACTCTGTCACATCTTGAAAGACCATTACAGTGCCAAGGTAGCTGCCATCTTTAGCTATAATAGGAGAGAAGGAATCTTGGATAGCAAAGGTAAGACCAAGATGATTGGTGATGGAAGTGAGTTCAGGTAAACAAATGGTATGGCCTTGCTTTAGGCAAAGTTCAGGGAATTGATTCACCGAAGCTTTGGTTTCTTCGTGATACATAGACATCACATCATCAAATCGCCGCCCGACCACTTCTTCATTTAACATCGCGAGAATGGCTTCTGTGACTGGATTAATATAAGTGATCACGCCATTTACGTCTGTACAGATCACGCCATCACCAATAGAGCTCAGCGTCACTTCGAGCAATTCCTTTTCTTCTTCTAGTGCTTGAGCGAGGCGGTTTTCTCTGTTGCTAGTATTAAAATAACAGAGATACCCTGTAACGGTATCCGCGACTTTAATTGGTAAAGTAACAGGACTAATAACTTTGCCACTGTGTTTAGTCGTGCAATTACCATAACTTTGCATAACAAGCGCTTCGAACATGCTTGTTGCACCACTCTTCCCCTCGCTATGGATGTTACCGCTCACAGCGATTAAATTTTCAAGTTTTAACCCTATTACTGTACTGCCAACACCCAGTATGGATTGCATTTGGTCATTGGCTTGTAGAATAACGCCATCGCTGTCTAACACCGCTTGTGGCACGGTAGAGTCATCATCAACCATAATCTTTTTAGTATCTTGAGCTTGCCACCAAAGCAGTGCTACAAACAAAAAAACTAAAGCGATGATGATGATAAAAGTCACTGGTGACAGTAAGAATAAGCCCAATTTATCGGCCATAAGCATGGTTAAGGAGAGTAAAATACCAACAACTAAGAATATCCGTCTCATTGCCTAATCAAACCTAAGTATGGTGAAGATGCATTTAGCGGTGTTTTGTAAAATGATTGCCCTTGCTATCGGCACTTCTACGCTGAATCTAAACTCGTTAGATAAGTCTATCGGCTGATTACGCAGTAAGCAGGTATCAAACACAAAGAGATGTTTGCATCAGTGTTTAATAACTATTGTTCACAATAGCAACGAATTCAAGTTTTTATCTGTTCTGAAAACGAAAGATTATTGCAGTAAAACTTCAGTATTTACGTGTGCTGTAAAGGGGCTTTACAGCACATCGCCTGGTTATTTAAGCTGAGGTTTGAATAAGGAATATGTCAACTAATTATTTTTAAACTCAAGTTATTTAGACCACACCGCAAATTCATTGCCGCTCGGCTCAATAAAGTGAAAGCGACGACCGCCAGGAAATTCAAATATAGCCTTGCTTATCTCTCCGCCCGCTTGCTCTACTTTGCTTTGTACGGCTTCCAATTCATCGCTGTACAACACTACGAGCGCTCCACCTTGCGCTTGTTTAGAAGACACATCGGCTCGGAAAAAGCCGCCATCAAGGCCTGAATTTGCAAACGCAATATAATCTGGCCCGTAAGATTCAAATTGCCAATCAAACACCTGCTCGAAGAAAGCTTGTGTTGCTACTAAGTCTTTTGCTGCTAATTCTACATAGTTTATATGGTTGTTCATTTTTTATTCCTTTTAAAATCTGTGCTTCATTTATGCTGTTATTGCCTAATAGAAAGCATTTTGTAGTCGCTTCTAAATCAATGTTAAAGTGTAGGCAATTTTATTCAGCGTTTATTATTGATTGTGCGATTATTATCTCTGCTCACTACTTTAGGAACTATCACATTCATGAGTTTCATCACTTCAGCTCACGCAACAGCAGCACAAGTGCCACTGACCACTTCGCAAATGCTTGGACAAAAGCTTATGCTCGATTTCCGCTATTACTGCAGTGAAAGCAAAAGGCCAAGTGGAGATTGTAGAGCAGCGATGACAACTTTACCGCCTGAGCTGTCCGAATTAATTAGTAAATATGACATCGGTGGCGCTATTTTGTTCGCCGAAAATGTGCAAAACACCGCGCAAATCGTCAGTCTAACCAATGCTTTGCAAAGTGCGGCACAACAAAGTAAAAGTCAACTTCCTTTATTTATTGCCATAGATCAAGAAGGTGGCCGTGTTGCGCGAATAAATCGTGAACAAGCAACGTCGTTTACCGGCAATATGAGTATTGGGGCAACCTATCCAAAACGGGGTGATACTTACGCAACCAAAGTGGCAAGCGCAATTGGAAAGGAGCTAAATAGCTTAGGGATCAACGTAAACTTCGCCCCAACGGTAGATGTGAACAGCAACCCGAACAATCCGGTTATCAATGTGCGTTCATTCTCGGAAAATCCAAAAGTGGTCGCCAAATTAGGTCTTGCTCAGGTAAAAGCATTTGAGGCCGCAGGCGTTCTCTCTGCGCTAAAGCATTTTCCTGGCCACGGTGATACACATGTTGATAGCCACACGGGACTACCTCGTGTTGATCACGACCGCGACAAAATTAACCAGCAAGATTTATTGCCCTTTGCCGAGATAATCAAAGCATCGCCTCCTGGCATGATAATGACTGCCCATATTCAATATCCGGCGCTCGACAACAGTAAAGTCGTCAACTCTCAAGGTGAGAGCATGATAAGGCCTGCGACTATGTCTTATCAGATCATGACACAACTACTGAGACACGAGTTGGGATACCAAGGCGTGACCGTCACCGATGCGCTAGATATGGCTGGGATCAGCGACTTTTTTAACCCAGTCGATGCTACAATTGAAACGTTTAATGCCGGCGTGGATATCGCGCTAATGCCTATTGCTATTCGCAATCGTGCAGACATCAAACGCTTTGAGCAATATATGGCTCAGCTAGCCGAAGCACTGGATACCAATAAACTAAACCAAGCACAACTTAGCAGTTCTATGGCCCGTATCGCTAAGCTCAAGACAAAGCTGCCGCAATCGAGCGCTTCTTTGGCCATTGCCAATTCAACACTGGGTAATCCAAGCCATCGTCGCTTAGAAGCAGAGCTTGCACTAGCGGCTATCACCGAAGTAAAAAATGATGGTGTATTGCCGCTCAGAGATAACGCACAAGTTGTTCACCTTATCATGCCTGACAGACAAAAATGTTTTGCACTGGAGCAAGCGTTACAAACATACAGCAAAAACTCGCTCACACTTTCTTGTACAAGCCTACAAGCCTACGACCCAAACATTGCACATGATGCAATTAAACAGGCCGACGTGATAATCGCCGCACATGCATCACCACCGCAAAGTGCGGTAGAAATTGGCGGCATGGACGATGTAAAAAAGTTACGAGAGCATGGGGTGGCGCGTAATGTACAACCTGAGGCGCTGAAAGCATTACTGCAATACGGTCAGGAACTGGGTAAAAAGCAGCTATTTATCAGCCTAAGAGCACCATACGAAATTAGTACCTTTGGCCCTCTTAGTAACGCAGTATTAGCAAGTTATGCTTATAATGTAGACGTAAATCATGATAAAAAAGTAGCTGGGCCTGCCTACACGGCGCTGGCCAAAGTGATTTTAGGAATAGCGAATGCGGAAGGTTCACTGCCTGTTACAGTAAACCACTAATTGGAGGAATCTATGGATCCCAGTGCTTCTTTAAGTGCACCACATGCAATAAGAAAATTGATCAAGGATGGTGATTATACGGGCCCTACTAAAGGGTTCGTGCCTGGGTTCACACAATGTAATGTGATTATTTTGCCACAAAGCGAAGCATATTCATTCTTTCGCTTTTGTGAGAGTAATCAATCTGTTTGCAAGCTAATTATTCCGCCCAGCGAGCCGGGTAATTTTAACTTTGACACTTTGGGGAAAGATATAGACATTCGCTACCACCTCCCCAAGTATCAGATTTTAAAGCATGGCCAGCTCGCCCAAGAATGCCATAATATAGAAGAGCACTGGCGCGACGATTTAGTTACCTTTGCTTTTGCCAGTTATCTTTCTTTTGATAACTTACTCGCGCAGTATGGAATAAACCCGCCATCGGCGAATCCAACCACGCCTTTACCACTCTACATCAGTAATCTGCCTTGCAACTCAGTAGATAAGTACGAGGCGAATCAAATATTGGCGATGCGCCCATTAACCAAGCAAAATCTTATTAGTACCATTCAAGCGGCAACGCTGAGCCGACTTCCCTATGCGTTGCCACTTCATTTTGGTGAACCTAATGAGGTCGGGATCAAAGATCTGAGCAAGCCTAATTTTGGCGAGCCATTGATTTGTAAAGAGGGGCAGCTTCCGGTTTTTTGGGGTTCCAGCCTAACAGCTCAGTTAGCCATAGCAAAAGCGGCACCTGAGTTTTGTATTATGAATAGTCCACACCATTTATTGGTGACAGATAGACAAGATTTAGAGCTTGCAGTAACGAAGTAGGAAATAAGCATGTTATTAAATTGCGACTTGGGTGAAAGCTTTGGCGCTTGGAAAATGGGGTTAGACGAACACGTAATGCCACATATCGACATGGCCAATGTCGCTTGCGGTTTTCACGCAGGAGATCCTGATGTACTCGCGCAAACACTAAAGCTGGTCAACACGCATCAAGTGACGCTTGGCGCACATCCAAGCTATCCAGACCGCCAAGGGTTTGGCCGCCGCTCAATGCAGCTCTCTGAGCAAGAGATCATCAACACCTTACATTACCAAATTGCCGCAATTGAAGGGATGGCAAAGGTGCAAGACTTGACGCTAAGTTATGTAAAACCACACGGCGCACTTTATAACGATATGATGAAGTCACAAAGGATATTAAGCTGTGTTATCAGGGCCATTTCACACTATCCAAGTGAGCTTAAGTTGATGGTGCTAGCCACTGCGCAACAAGCAAGTCACCAACAACTCGCCGACGACTATAACGTATCACTGATTTTTGAAGCCTTTGCCGATAGGCTTTACACCGATGAAGGCTTACTGACTCCCCGCTCTGAAGCGGGCGCAGTGCATGACAAATCAGCGCTACTTGCACAAGTTAGGCAATTACACCAGCAAGGCAGTGTTACAACTGCAAGTGGGAAGTCACTTTCCTTACGTGCCGACACCTTATGCGTTCACGGTGACAACGAGGCGAGCATTGCCTTAATTGAAGAAATAAGAAACGTGATAAATCAATAATTTGTGATAGTCTGGCCGTACATGTTTAATAAGTGAAAGTTAACTAAGCGAAAGGACTTTACATGCAGCTCACAACAGAAAGACTTACCTTAAGACCTATACTTAATACAGATTGGCCGCTATGGTTAGAACTTCATCAACAACCAGATGTCATGCGTTTCATCGGTGAGATTACCGATGAAGCTACGCTGCGTGAAAAGTTTAACCGTGGTTTAAGCGCCGGACTTGGGCAGTGGCACAAAGAAGATAACACCTGGCTCACCTTAGTGATTGAAGAAACGGCCACAGCGACCCCAATCGGGCTACACGGATTTTTAAGTATGTGGACACCGTTTCAACAGGCCGAGTTAGGTTTTATGCTTTCCCCCGAGTTTCAAGGAAAAGGTTACGCCTTTGAAGCTTCTAGAGCCGTCATTGATTTTGCCTTGCACGAATGTAATTACCACAAGCTCATCGCCACCGTTACGCAAGGAAATCAAGCCTCTCACCATTTACTCAAAAAACTAGGATTTGAGCTTGAAGGCACGCTAAAACATAACTTCCAAATTAACGGCGAGTGGGTAAATGACGAGAAGTTTGGATTGCTTAAGTAATAACAGAGCGGTACTCACCAAATGAGGGCGGATCATTTGTTTTTAAAAACGCTAGATCTCCCTCATTCTAACCACCCGCTATAGCTATAACATGGGTAACACTCATGCTTCTTAGCAAGTTAATCACTATTACGCTCAGAAGGCAGATCACTCATATATTCCACAAACTCAATTTCATATCCAGCTGGATCAATAAAGTAAACGTTTTTTCGGTGTGGATGCTGCGCTCCGACTTTATCGACCGCATAACCCGCTTCGGTTAGCCTATTAACGACACGCTCGATACTTTGAACCACATAGGCAAAATGTGCCAAGCCGACTTGGTGACCTTCGAGTGCTCTGTTGTGACCCTCACCGTGATCGCTAAACGCTATATAATGATAGTCATCACCAAAATGCAGCCATGTTCGTGCTTTGCCGTACCACTCGCCTTGCCCTTTGCTTCTAACTTTCCAGTGAGGAAATGCGGCGCGATAAAAGTGAAGCACCTCTTCTAGGTCGCTAACTACCAAATTTACGTGTTCTAAGTACATATCATCCTCTTCATTATAAATTTCGCTAACTGCTGGCAACGATAAAACCGCAAGCTAAGTTGAGGTAAAGCACTTTTTTATAGACTTTTAATTTGTTCACCGCAAAGAGTTGATTAAGCTGCAATATGGCGCATAGTGGAAATGATAATTAGAAACAGGATGAGTCATGAAATACTTTCTAGCAGGCGTCGCGATTGCGAGCTCAGCTTGCGCTGTGCAAGCCGCATCGCTTGAGCCAACCGATATATTTAATCTTGAATATGCTAATCAAATTGACATCACCAATGACGGTGACAAAGTCTTCTTCGTGCGAAACCGCATGGATATCAAAAGTGATAGAAAAGTCGGTAATATTTGGTCTGTAGACCTTGCTACCAATGCAATGCAGCCAGTTACCTCTGGATTGCACATGGATTATTCTCCTGTGCTGTCGCCCAGTAATGATCGCATCGCTTTTGTTTCTACTCGCGACGGTAGCAGCCAAATTTATGTGAAATGGTTAGCAACCGGTGCCATTGCCAAGATCAGCAATTTAGCTCATGGACCATCAGGACTATATTGGTCACCAGATGGTAAAAGCTTATACTTTAGCCAGTTTGTTCCCAGCCAAAAGGCACCACCGGTATCTGTTACAGGAAAACCCAAGGGGGCAGAATGGGCAAAACCACCCGTATTTATCGATGAGGTATATTATCGCGCCGACGGTGCTGGTTATACCGAACCGGGCTTTAATCATATTTTCAAAATTGACGCCAACGGTGGCAACGCAAAACAGTTAACCTCAGGCAACTTTGATCATGGCGGCGAACTGAGTTTTGCTGATGACGCAAAGGCACTGTATTTTTCGGCTAATCGCCACAAGGATAACCAATTAAACCCAACCAACAGCGAAGTCTATAAGCTAGACCTAAACTCGCTTGAAATCACAGCTGTAACTGACCGAGTTGGCCCAGATAATCACCCAGAGGTGTCACCTAATGGCCGCTATCTGGCTTACCTTGGTTATGATGATAAAAAAACCAATTACGAGAATAGCCTACTCTATGTCAAAGATCTCAAATCAGGCGAAACCAAAACCTATGCAGCCGATTTAGATAGAAGCCTTGCCTCTATCACTTGGGCCGCCAACAGCCGTGGCGTCTATGTAAGTTACGACAGTGAAGGGAAAACCACACTTGGCTACCAGCCGCTAAAAGGGCGTTTTGAGCAGATAACGGATGCCATTGGTAGTGTTAGTTTTGGTCGCCCCTATTCAGGTGGTGACTATGCCATCAGTGATCGTGGACTAGTGGCTTTTACACTTGCAGATACCCAGCGCCCTGCCGATGTCGCAATTGTAAAACGCGGCGAGCCAAGACCAATTACAAAGCTTAACGAAGATGCCCTTGGCGATAAAACACTGGCAAAAGTTGAAGAAATTTGGCTAAAGTCGACACATGATCAACTGCCAATTCAAGCTTGGGTCGCCTACCCTCCTGGGTTCGATAAATCTAAAAAGTATCCGCTCGTACTTGAGATCCACGGTGGCCCAGTTGCGAACTATGGCCCACATTTTAGCGCCGAAGTACAACTTTTTGCCGCCCAAGGCAGCGTCGTGCTTTACATGAATCCACGAGGCAGCGACTCCTACGGCAAAGAGTTTGCTCAAACTATCCACCATAACTACCCAAGCCATGACTTTGACGACCTAATGACAGGTGTCGATCACCTGATTGGCGAAGGCTATATAGACAAAGACCGCTTGTTTGTTACGGGCGGTTCAGGTGGCGGCGTACTCACTGCGTGGACTGTCGGTCACACGGATAGATTCGCAGCAGCGGTCGTGGCAAAGCCGGTGATTAACTGGTATAGCTTTGTATTAACTGCAGATTTCTATCCATTTTTTGCGGACTACTGGTTCCCAGGAAAACCATGGGAGCACATGGAACATTATATGAAACGCTCGCCTATTAGCTATGTGGGTAATGTAAAAACCCCAACCATGCTACTGACAGGTGAAGCGGATTATCGTACACCAATTTCAGAAACCGAGCAGTATTATCAGGCGCTTAAGCTACAAGGTGTAGAAACAGCTATGGTCAGAATTCCAGATGCCTCACACGGAATCACCAAAAGGCCATCCAACCTGCTAAACAAAGTGGCTTATATTCAGTGGTGGTTCGACAAGCACGATCCGAAGAAATAAACGGGATCCCAACCAAGCCGGGGCAGCCTTGCCTCGGTTTCTTTACTAATTTATCTAACTTGTTTATTGTTAAAGAAAATCCACAAAAATAGGGAATTCAATATGGATTATGTCTCTCTCAATCGTGCGGCATGGGAAGAACGAGCCAAGGCACATTTTGATTCTGAGTTTTATGACGTCAATCGCTTTTTACAAGGTACCTCTTCACTCAATCCCATAGAATGTGAGCTACTTGGTAATGTATCAGGCAAGAGTCTGCTTCACCTACAATGTCACTTCGGCTTAGATAGCCTGTCATTCGCAAGGCTGGGGGCTAAGGTAACAGGTGTCGACTTTTCGACAGAAGCCATTACCCGAGCAAATACATTGGCTCAGCAAACTGGGCTTGATGCCAGTTTTATCTGTCAGGATATCGCGCAATTTGGGCTTGAGAATACCACACAATTCGACATTGTCTTTGCATCCTATGGCACCATCTGCTGGTTGCAAGATTTATCTCAGTGGGCTGCCACTATTGCCCGTGCATTGAAGCCCGGCGGTCAGTTTTGTTTCGTGGAGTTTCACCCAAGCATTGACCTTCATTTGGGTTACCCTTATTTCCCACAAACTCAGCCTGATATTAGCGAAGAATCAACCTATACCGAAAACCACCAAGATAGCAAACAAACCATTGCGACTTGGCCACACTCAATCGCCGAAGTGATGCAGTCCTTAATGCAAGCTGGTCTTACAATTACCCACTTCGATGAGCACCCTTTTAGTCCATATAACTGCTTTGAAGGTTTAGAGGCAGTGTCTGGACAAGGCTTTCAGTTATTGAGTAAAGGGCATCAAGTTCCATTGCTATTTTCAATATTGGCGAATAAAGCGGAGTAGGACTCATTACTCCGCCGTATATTTTTTCATACCCAATACAATTACGAGACTATTAAGCACTATCTTTGTGCACCTAGCTAGCTACCAAAATTCAATATGATCTTACAAGCTTTCTGTTTTAAGCCAATTATTGCAAAAGACTAAATTAAAGTTTTACTTCAAAAATATTCTTGCTATAGAAAATAAATATAACACTTTGATAAGTTAGATTTTTTATCGATTTATTTTTCCGAACATACCAATTTGTTTTTCTGGATTTTCTCTTTTTAATTTGTGAACTAAAGTTTAACACGCAGTTTGAGACACACTTTAATTACGAGGGAAAACCCCATGAATAGAAAATCTAGAACGATGTTGTCTGCCGTAGCGCTCGCAGTAACAACAACGCTATCAGCCCCGAGCTTTGCTGCAATGAGCGAAGCGAAAACCAACCAATTTTGGTGGCCAGAACAACTAAACCTAAGCCCATTAAGACAACACAGCCCAGAATCCAACCCTTATGGCGCAAGCTTTGACTATGCCGCTGAATTTAGCAAACTAGATCTTAAGCAAGTCAAAAAAGACATTGAGCAAACACTCACTGATTCGCAAGACTGGTGGCCTGCCGACTGGGGTCATTATGGTCCCTTTATGATCCGTATGGCATGGCATAGCGCTGGGGTCTATCGTGTACACGATGGCCGTGGTGGCTCGGCAGGTGGCCAACAACGTTTCGATCCGTTAAACAGCTGGCCTGATAACGCGAACTTAGACAAAGCAAGACGATTATTGTGGCCGATTAAACAAAAATACGGCCGTAGCCTATCGTGGGCAGACTTAATGGTCTTAGCAGGCAACGTTGCGCTTGAGTCAATGGGCTTTAAGACCTTTGGTTTCGCCGGTGGCCGTCAAGACGATTGGGAACCTGATTTAGTTTATTGGGGGCCAGAAGATGCTTTCTTAAAAGACGAGCGTCGTGACAAAAAAGGTAAACTAAAGGGCCCATTGGCAGCAGTTGAAATGGGACTTATTTATGTCAACCCTGAAGGCCCACACGGTAAACCAGACCCATTACTTGCCGCAAAAGATATTCGCATGTCATTTGGTCGCATGGCCATGAACGACGAAGAAGTGGTCGCACTTATCGCGGGTGGTCACACCTTTGGTAAAGCACATGGCGCGAAAAAGCCGTCTGATTGTGTGGGTAAAGAACCAGCCGCAGCAGAGATTGAAGCACAAGGCCTAGGTTGGAAAAATAAATGCGGCACGGGTATAGGTGCAGACACCACAACAAGCGGTTTAGAAGGGGCTTGGACGGTCACACCAACTCAATGGTCAACCAATTATCTCGACAACCTAATGAACTTCAACTGGGTAATGACAAAAAGCCCAGCAGGCGCGACCCAATGGATCCCTGACAACAAAGCTGCGGCAAACCTAGTGCCAGACGCCCACATTGAAGGTAAACGCCACGCACCAATAATGTTCACAACGGATTTGGCATTAAAATTCGACCCTGAATATCGTAAGGTCATTGAACGCTTCCGCAAAGATCCAAAGCAATATGAGTTGGCGTTCGCGAAGGCTTGGTTCAAATTGACCCACCGTGATATGGGTCCAAGAGCCCGTTATGTGGGTTCAGAAGTACCAAGCGAAGTGCTGACTTGGCAAGATCCAATTCCAAAAGCGGATTACAAGATGATTGATAATAAGGACATAAGCGCCCTGAAAAAATCAATCTTGAACTCAGGTCTAACAAAGCAAGAACTGATCAGAACGGCATGGTCGGCAGCATCTAGCCACCGTGTTACTGATATGCGTGGTGGTGCAAACGGTGGCCGTTTACGCCTTGAGCCTCAGGTAAGTTGGGAGATAAACAATCCTGACGAGGTAAACAAAGTACTAGCTACATTGACGGATATTCAAACCCGCTTTAATAAGCGCGCTGGTAAAAAAGCGGTCTCTATTGCCGACTTGATTGTGTTAGGTGGTTCTGCAGCAGTTGAAAAAGCCGCAAACGACGCAGGCTACAAAGTAAATGTAGCGTTTAAACCGGGCCGTACCGATGCCTCACAAGCACAAACGGACGTCTTATCATTTAGCTATCTGGAGCCAAAGGCAGACGCGTTCCGTAACTATTACAGTGATGAGGCATTTATGTCTCCAACTGAAATGTTAGTAGACAAAGCCAATATGCTGGACTTATCTGTACCTGAAATGACGGTACTATTAGGCGGCCTACGTAGCTTAGACGCAAACTACAAAGGCGCAGAGCACGGTGTATTTACTGACAAACCAGGTCAGTTGAGCAACGACTTCTTTGTTAACCTGCTAGATATGTCGACTAAATGGTCAAAGGTAGAGGGGCAAGAAGGCTTATACGAAGGTCGTGACCGTAAAACTGGAGAGATAAAATGGACGGCAACACCGGTTGATTTAATCTTTGGTTCTAACTCTGAACTTCGCGCAATTACTGAAGTCTATGCATCGGACGATGCCAAACAGAAGTTTGTAGACGATTTTATCGCCGCTTGGGTGAAGGTAATGCAACTAGACCGCTTTGACTTAAAATAAACCAATTAAGTAGCGCAAACAGGGCCTAATTCAGGCCCTGTTTTTTTATTCGTGCTGCACACCTAACAAGGTCAAAATATTGCCAATATGGGTTTTCGCGCCACTTGCCCGCAGTGTTTTCACCAGACAATTTGTAAATTAGTTTCAGATACTAGAGACCATCGGGTAGACAAATATGGTTGATAATTTATCTTACTGGCCATGGGTAGTTGGCTTTATGCAACAGGTTGAGAGCCAGTTCTTCAATTTAGTTGATGCACAAAAAATCGGCGCTTAGCGCGCCGAGTGAACTTAATGATCAATCATATCAGCCAAAATGATGGCTGCGTGGGTTTCCACCGCACCTGAATCGAAACCATACATGTGCCCATATTTGTTCGCTAGCTCGGAATGCACATTATTGATGATCTCTTCTTGCCAGCGTTTGAACCAAATGAAGTGGTTGCCGTCACTAAAAATTGGGGTGTAGGGCGCAACTTCTAATTGTTTACCTACTTCAGTTCTAACATCAGCAATGTATTCCAGCAGGTCTTTTACGTCCTTTTTTGAGCCTATATTGCCATGACCGCCATTAATAAAGTTCCAGTGCTTACTGAGCGGTTTCCTCAGAAGATTTTGTAGATCCACTTCGTAACCATGGAAATCTTCCGCTCCCGCAAAATTGTAAAACGGCAGCTGATCAGGATTAATCATGTCAGCGAAATGCAGCACGCGATCGCTTGGAATTAGAATCATCGTGTTATCCGGTGTGTGACCAGAACCTTCTGGTGCCATCATCTTCAGCCTTATTGAGCCAAATTTGACCGTTCTAGCTCTTTTCAAATCGTACACTTCATTTGGTGCAGGAACTTTAGGGGTTCTCACACCGTTTTCGTTCAATTCAGCGTGAAGGTTGATCTTGTCAGCAACGGTTTGACTCGCGATAACACGGACACGCCCCACCCTTGGGTGATTTTTCTTAATTAAGTCAATAAGTTGATTACCTCCACCTACATGATCTAGGTGATAATGAGAGTACATAATAGCAGTGATCGGCTTATTGGTGATGGATTGAATACCTCGAAACAGCGCATCAATACGACCATCACCAAGAGGGTCAATCAGTAACACCGAGTCTTTGGACACCACAACGGTAGCGTTGTAGTAATTTACTCCGATCCAGTAGGTGTTTTTACCCAATTTTTGTACAGTGAATTTACTGTCATCAAACTGGCGTTCATAAAGGTTATTGATTTTTTGGCCGATTTTCAGCGAGTGCTTTGCTGATGGTTCAACTTCGATTTGAGCCGTTTCACCAGGGAATAAAATCGCGTGTTGATGATTATGGTAATGGCCTAACGCACTGACATTAAAAGTAAACACTGCAGCAGCAATAGGGGTTAAAGCTAGGGTGGGTAGTTTCATTTTTCTCTCCTCAATAAGATGAAAAAAAGATAAAACAAAAACAAACATATCAAAAATGCATGTTTGTTATAGTATGTAGATCATTTACGCATAATTTTATACGGTGATGGCATGGGTGTACCTGAGTTGAATCTACGCAGTATTGACTTAAATCTGTTAACGATCTTAGAGAAGGTGTTGATCCACAAGCATATTAGTCAAGCCGCTCATGCATTAAACATGAGCCAGCCAGCAGTGAGCCGAGCCCTGATGCGCTTGCGAAAGCAATTTGCTGATCCATTGTTGGTAAAGGTGAAAAATGAGTACCGTTTAACTGTAAAAGGCGAGCGCCTTCGTAGCGAACTGGAGCTATCGCTCACTACTATTCGTCATATGTTGGTGGATGATGAGTTTGACCCCCTGCAATACTCGGGCGTGTTCACTATAGGGGCGCTGGATTTCGAAATGATGATGATTGTGCCGAAATTGTTGGCGCGTTTTCAACAGCGTGCTCCAAATTTGAAATTACAAATTGTGTCTTACAACTCGTTTATACCGCTTCATGACTACTTGGAAAAGGTGGCGGATTTATTACTGTACTCCACAGATGAGACACCCACCAACGTATTTAAACAGCGTTTATTTAATGATAATTATGCCATAGTAATGTGTTGTCAGCATCAATGGGCTCATCAGCCCATGACGTTAGCGCGCTATTGCCAGAGCCGACATCTAATCGTTTCTGGTAATGGCTTGTGCAAAACGGATATGGATCATGAGCTGAAAAGGTTGGGTGCTCAGCGAGAAGTAGTGGCATCTTTGCCACATTTTTCTATGGTGCCGGAGTTATTGATTAACACGGATCTGATAGCCACTTTACCAAAACGGCTGGTCACTCATTTAAGTAGACGTTATGACATCACGGTAGCCGATTTACCGTTCCACACTGCCGATTTTCAAGTTGAACAATTTTGGCATCTCATTCATCACAATAGCCCAATCCACCAGTGGGTGAGGCAGGAAATAAAAAGCTTGGTGGATGAAGAAATCGGTGAAACGGCGTGAGGCGACTTGATTGAATCGCCTCTTCACTCGATCTCTCAACTGAGCATTATCTTTATCGATAGCCCTGTTATTAAACGGCTAAACAGCGCCTCGCGCAGCTAGACATCCAGAGTTATTTTTAGGCAATGCTACAAAGCAAAGCCGAGATGCGAACTTATCCGTCACCACATCGCTTTGTGCTTTATCGCTACTGTTATAGAGGTGCAAGTGATTATTTTCGACAAAATAAAATCCCAATTGGTTTAATCGTGCCGCCCACCGAAACCCCGATGCTAAATCACACTTTATATAAACACTTAACTCTCGATATTGCATTTGCTGATCACCGCCCCACAGCAACTGATAAGGCACATTTGCGCGTTGTAAAGCCCCTTGCCAAAATCGTGATAAGCGCTGATTTTTATCTTCACAAAGTACCTTTCCATGTGGATTCCAAAGGCTCAAGATAGCGCCCCGTGTATCAAAGCGGGTTAGCCGTAACGGTTGAAAATATACTTGTAAATAAAGCTGCCACAGGTTTGGTTCAATTTTCATGTTTTACTGCTTGTTTGATTGTATTGACCAGTTATCAAGATGGGCTCATGGCTGCTGGTTCGGCTGCTCCATGTAACCGGCCTATACATCTTATCAATAACTAAAAAATTATCACTTAACCAATACAGCAACTCGCTTTTGCTGGTTCTCCGTGAAGGTTTGTTTGAGTAGTAACTCGACTCTTTCTTTTGCGATTTGGCTATCACCAAGCTCGGCTAAAATATTTTGCTTTTGCAGCATAAAGCTTTGTAGTTTTTGCTGCCAATGCTGTTGTTGCTTCTGGACTTCAAGTATACGCGTTGCGGCTTCATCGCCGTACTCAGCACTTAGTTCATTATAGTGTTTTTGCTGCCAGTTTGCGTTTAGGGTGTGTAACTGGGCTGAGGTTTGAAATAACACTTGTTCACGCTTTGGAAGCCCACTGATATGCGTCTCAATTAATTGCTGCTTTTGCGATTCAGATATAGATGCGTCTGACAAAATTTGCCAGCGACTCAAAGCTTGCGTATCCCACGCATTAGCATCTTCAAACCAAACTGCTATCACTTCATCCGTAAAAAATTGCCGCTGCAGTGCGTGTAGCAGCTCAACACGTTCTAGTAGATTAAGATGCGTATCCACATCAATTAAGGCCTGCTTAAATTGCACGTAGAGACCTGCAACTTCGTGAAGGCATTGTGGTAATAATTCCAGATAAGCTTCCCACTGCTCGGCTTGGTTATGGTTTTGTAGCTCAAAAAGCCAATCGTCGATTTGATGCTTATGCTGTTTATTAATGGTCTCACAATGTACGCTTACAGATGCACTCCTTGTGGGTTGTGGGACCTTATGCGCATCATTTTTCAGCTCAGATAACTCCGCGAACTGGGGAACATGACGCGGCGTCTCTTGCTGTTCACTCTCGATATAAACCAGCGACAGCATAGTCAAAATGATTAGCAAAAGGCCCCACTTTTTCATAGCGCCAAACCTTTTAGGCGGCGAATATGCTGGCGATAAACGGTTAATGGGTCTGTTTCGAACAAGTGATGAATACCAATGGTGTGGTTTACCTGATCTAAATGGTTCATTTTGAATTGGTTATTGATCACCTGACCTAAATTACTAGAACAAGCTGATACTAGGCCGTCGTTGGCCTCATCAAAAACTTGAGAGAACAGTGCAAGTGCGTTGTCAGCGGGGTCAAATACGTTGGTCCATGCTTTGCTGCCACTCCATGAAAAATAATGCACGCCATTGCTCGCTAGACTTTGCGTTTCGCCACAATAATGACTTGGCACACCCTCTGGGTATTTTTGGTTGAATGCTAATGTGCCAGCCGTGGTCAAAGCACCTAGTGCTTCGAGTGCATCTTTTGGTGCGGTGGCTTTACCAGATAGCAAATCAATTAACCCCGCAAGGCCGTTAGCAAGCGACGCTAAAAACTGCTCCGAAAATGAACCATTGTCTACTCCACCGCGAACAACATCAGCAAAACGGCTACCCCAGTTTACGCCACCAATACTAGTCGCTGAGGCCACCCACTCAGGTTTAACTGAGGCAACGTAGCGAATAGTTTGCGCGCCTTGGCTGTGACCAATTAAATTAACTTTGTCTTTACCCGTTAATGCTCGAACCAACGCAACTTGCTCTAGTAGTTGCTCACCACGCAATTCTGAATTATGGGCTGATGATACTTCTGCAACATAAACCTGCCCACCTTCATCATGGATCACTTGTGGTACGCGATAAAAATAATCTACTCCGAGCAGATTATCAAAACCAAACAGACCGTGAACTAATACCACTGGATACTCTAATTCCTCACCGCTGTGGGCGGGAGAGGTAACGATCGATAGCAACCCAAGCAGGGCGCTGAGAATTAACCTTTTCATGTACTTGCTCCAATTATTACAATTTAGTAACAAATAAACTTTAGATTACAATGGTCAGAGGTCAAGCCAGAATAGTGTGAAAAATGAAATTTTGATGAATGTTACGTAAACAAAAGTAAATAATGGCAGTGTAAGTTAGTACCTAGGCCCAGAGGTTAGCACGCACAGGGTACCCCCAAAAGAAGCCAAAATACGGCTCCTTTCGCGAATTTCTAAAAATTAGATTCAATCGAGGGTAAGGTCTACAAGCAGTCAGCATGAGGATAAGTTGTGAGCTCACCTAAATGCACTTGGTAACTATTGCCGGTAATAGCTGTGGTACCGTAATACCCGGCATCAGAGCCAATAGTAAACGCCTCTGAAGCTGGGATCCCCGCTTTGATAAAGGCTTCAGCATCTGTTTTGGCATTACCATAAGCACGAACGACATCAATGCCCTGCGCCTTTAAGCGATTAATCTCCGCAGTTTTATATTCTGCTGTTTTAAACAAACTGGTTTCATTACTGAGTGATGTGCGTAGAAAGCCTTGCGGTAAGCCCATCCAATTTAACCAACCGCGCGTCCCTTTAGCATACCAATACACTCTGGCTGTCAAAAATACGGGTTGATAGCCCAAATCAAGATAGTGGCGAACTAAATCATAAGCGCCATCTTTGGGGTCAGCATGATCTATTCCGGTATAGTCGCCAATTTGCTCGGCATCGGATTCGGTCAATGTGCCATCGATGTCAAAAAGGACCGCTTGAGTGCCTGGCTCAACAACCGTGACATAACCTTGTGCACCGGTGCCATCAGCTGGTACGCCAGCGTATATACGATACTGACCTGCCGATAACTCGGGCAAGGTGATAAACGCCTTGCCATCGCCATTGGTGGTTTGCTCACCAAGATACTGCCAATTTGTGTCCGACTCAGCACGGTAGTAAAACTCCACCGACTCGAATTCCAAGTCTTTATGAGTGATGCTACCGTAGTCAAATTTAGCAGTGATCTGAGTTGAAGCACCGGCAGCGGTTACTTGATCGTGCACCATATGGTAACTCGGCAACCAAGATAAGTATTTGTTAAACGAGCTAGAAAAGCTACGCTTGACCATATTAGGTGCAGCATAATGGGTTTCTAATGCGGTAATACTTGGGCAAGTAGGGGTTGCCAGTGATGAAAAAGAGGCAAATAACGCTGCGGTTAAAATAGAATGTCTCATGCACGACTCCGTGTTTATTATTGTCATAACGAATACGTCACCCAAGCAAATAATCGACTTACGTAGGTAACAAAGAGCAAGGCACAACAGAGTTGGCCTTGTCATAAAACGCTAGAGCATAAACTCGAAATGTGTCAAATTTGTTAACTTAAATGTTTTATTTAACATTCCATAGATGTTCTACCATCTCTTGTGTACTGACTTCCATGCAACCTTGGCGGTTAACGCCTGCCCAAAGGGGGCTAAAATCGCCGCATCCTTGCTTTTCAGCAGCAGCGCGCAATGGCGTCAAAGCAGCTGATGCATATGGAAAAGTCGGTACGTCTTCGTTAATGAAGTTAAGATCTATCATTAGCCGATTTTCAATCCCACGGGCAGGGCGACCAGAAAACACATTGGTCACGGCAGACGGCTCAGCCAGTGATTTAAGTGCATCACGATGTACCAAAGAGGTGCTTGCTTCATCACACAGTAAGAAGCAGGTGCCGATTTGTGTTCCACAGGCACCCAATTCGTGCATCATAGTGACATCATGATGAGAAGCAATCCCCCCGGCAGCCACTACAGGCACAGATAGCGCATCACTAAGGATAGTTACCAATTGTCGAGTATGCAGTTGAGACTCAAGTTTTGTCTCGGTGAAGGTTGCCCTATGCCCACCCGCTTCAATCCCTTGCGCTATCACAATGTCTGCACCATTTTCAGCTAACCATATTCCCTCTTCCAAGGTCGTTGCGGAAGACAAAATAGTCGTCCCCCACGATTTTACGAGCTCGACCAGTTCAGTATCAGGAAGCCCAAAATGAAAACTGATCACGGGAGGTTTATAAGGCGCAATGACCTCAGCCATTTCCCTATCAAATGGGCGTCTTAAGATCCCCATTTCATCAGTAGGTGTTAACTCAAGCTCATCGTAATATGAAGCCAGCTTTTTCTTCCACTTATCTTGCTGATAAGGGTCAGGCTCCGGCATCTCATGGCAAAAAAAGTTAAGGTTATATGGGCCTGAAGCATATGCTTTAAAATGCTCAATTTCTACAACGACCTGCTCTTTACTCAGCATCCCACAAGGGATTGAACCGAGTATTCCGGCATTGGTCGCTGCGACCGCTAAGCGCCAATTTTGCACACCTGCCATTGGCGCTTGGATCATAGGAATGGAGATATTAAGTAATCTGGTAAGCTGCATCACAAGGTCCTTGTTTTAGGCAAAACGACATAAAGCCGAAGGTGCTTTCCAGTGTGGGGAAGAAGCGCTTAACGGTCAATGATTGTGCGGCTAATAAAGCAAACTTTCTCTTGCCAAAACAACCATATTTGAAATAGTGTTTCTATAACAATACAAGGACGCCGTGATGAATATCTCTCTAAGAGCCATTGATAAACAAAACTACGAAGCCATTTGCGATTTAGATGTCAGCCCTGAGCAGCAAGATTTGGTAGCCTGCAACATGTTTTCCATCGTGGAATCAAAATTTAATGATGGCTATACCACACGCGCAATTTATCAAGATGATGAAACTGTTGGGATGCTAATGTGGGTACAAGAGAGTATAGAGCGCATCTCCATTTGGCGCTTTATGGTTGATCAGCAATTTCAGCAACAAGGGATTGGGCGTAAAGCGCTCACCCTCGCACTCGAAGAAATCAAGCAGACACCAAACCTTACCACCATAGAAATCTGTTATGTACCGAGCAACCCCGTTGCAAAAGCGTTTTACGCGAGCTTTGGCTTTGAAGAAATTGGAATCAATGAAGAGGATGGTGAAATGCTAGCGGTGATCAAGCTACCTCTATAATAAGTTGTAATTTATGGTAATTTGCGCAAATGAAACATTAGGTTAAACTCACTTAAAAATGTAAGTTGGCCAATTAAAGGAATTACCATGCACGAGCATACTAAACGCATTTGTGATTTTCTCACCGAAATCCAGCTACCTTTTCGATTTCATGAAGTCGAGGAAAATACGTTTTTACCGGGTCTAAAAACGGTAATGGGCACGCTCTATATTGATAATGAGAAATTGCGATATCCAGGTGATATATTGCACGAAGCTGGCCATATCGCCGTATGCGAGCCAATATTCCGCGGCCAACTTCATGAAGATGTGTATAAAAATGGCTTAAAAAATGGCCGAGAGAAACAAGCCATGCAAGGCGAAGAAATGGCCGCCATTGCTTGGTCGGTTGCCGCCATCCAATATATTGGATTGCCTCTAGAGGTCGTATTACATAAGGATGGCTATAAAGGCGCTAGCGCTAGCTTCGTAATTGCTTTTAGGGAAGGAAACGGATTCGGCTACCCATTACTCAGTGCGTGGGATATGACTTGCCCAAAGCAAGGCTTTCCTAAAATGCAGAAATGGATCCGCGAGCTTCGTTGGATCAATGAATTAAGTTAATCTATTCCCTATCTACACCTTAAGCTGTCTAGTAGTCGAAATAAAAAAGCCCGACCACAAAGTCGAGCTTGGGGAGGCGTGGCGCTTTGGATTGCCACTTGCTTACTGATTAAATTCTTTCTCAGACAGTTTGCCATCTCCGTCGCTGTCGAGCTTATCAAAGATTGAAGCAAGAGATTCTGACAGTGACGCTTCACTTTTAGAAATAAAACCATCTTTGTCTAAGTCAAAATCGTTAAATTCTGCTGCCATTGCTGAGCCGGCAAAAAGTACTGTGGCGGCTGTAATTGCTGTTGCTAACTTTTTCATTGTGACCTCCTAGCCTTTAAAGTTAGAGAATTCAGAAGCACTTAGCTGACCATTTTTGTCTGCATCTAGCTTCTCGAACTGACCAAGTAGTGTTGATGATACTGATGCTTCTTGCTGGCTGATCTGCCCGTCTTTATCCTTGTCTACATCTTGAAATGACAAGGTTGCTGCCAGTGCCATCGTGCTCACCAATACACCTATGGTCGTTGCACATACCGTTCTAAGTTTCATAGCCATTCTCCTCACTATGCCCGTCTCTCATTGCGGCTCTAGTCGCAAATTAACCTTTAAAGTTAGAGAACTCAGTTTCGTTTAGTTCTCCGTCAGCGTTTACATCTAAGTCTTTAAACTGTTCGATAAGCGCTGTATTTACTTTTGCTTCGCTCATGCTAATAGCACCGTTGCCATCTGTGTCATAGCTTGCGAAATCTTCACCAGCAATAGTATTTGCTGAAGCCAATGTTAGACCTGTGATTGATAGTGCGATAAGTACATTTTTCATCGTTCTGCTCCTAAAATTTCCTAAATATGATTTGCTTTTGGACGGCTTGATTAGCCTTGGTAATTTGCGAATTCAGACTCGCTTAACTCACCGTCGGCATTACTGTCTAGTTGCGTAAATTGCTCTGCAAGGGACTGATTTACTTTTGCCTCAGTCATGCTGATAGTGCCGTTACCGTCAGTATCATATGTAGTGAAATCTTCACCAGCTAATGCAGAAGCTGAAGCGAATGTTAAACCTGCAATTGAAAGTGCTGCTAATACGTTTTTCATGATAGTCCAATCCTTCTGTCGTTTTCGTAATGGTGTTAAAGGCAGTGGGCGCTACGCCCACCTAGCGATTAACCTTCGTAGTTCGCGTACTCAGATTTGCTTAGCTCGCCATCGGCATTAGTGTCTAAGTCTGCAAACTGCTCAGTTAACGAAGTGCTTACGCTTGCTTCAGTTACACTGATTGAACCGTTGCCATCAGTATCTAGTTTTTCAAAATCGCCACCAGCGAGTGCTGATGCTGAAACCATTGATAGACCTGCGATAGATAGTGCTGCTAGTACGTTTTTCATAATCTAATCCTTCAATTGTATTATTTTTTGAGTCAGGCACGTGGCCTAACCCATTGTTAAACTCAGTGCTAAATTAGCCTTCGTAATTTGCGTATTCAGACTTACTTAGCTCACCATCTGCGTTAGTGTCTAGATCTGCAAACTGCTCAGTTAATGAAGCGCTCACACTTGCTTCTGCTACACTGATTGAACCGTTGCCATCAGTATCCAATTTTTCAAAATCGCCACCAGCTAGTGCTGATGCTGAAACCATTGATAAACCTGCGATAGATAGTGCTGCTAATACGTTTTTCATAATCTTTTCCTTAAATTGGGGTATATTTTAAACTCTGCTATTATGTCGTCGGCTTGTGACTAGCCTTCAAAGTTATCAAACTCAGACTGGCTTAATTGGCCGTCTTGGTCGGCGTCAAGGTCTTTAAACTGCGCCATCAAATTTGGATTTGCTTTTGATTCGCCTAGTGAGATGTAACCATCTCCATCAACATCGTATTTATCAAACTCAGAGTTTGCGTGAGCACCTACTGATGCGAAAGAAAGTACAGCTGCTGATAGTGCGATTGCTAAAGTTTTCATAATCAGTTCCTCTCATATTTCTAAACTTGTCGTTTCTGCTTCTCTACGTTGGTTTGTGTTGAAGCGAATGTTTTTTGCTTTCGAGATAACTATTCCAACTTTGATGCCAAAGTTTAAAAGAATATAAAAATCAACAAGTTAAAAACAAAGATGAATTTTCATTAAGGATGGATTCAGTGAGATTGTTGCCATTTAGCAACAGGAGATGTCGAGATAAAATTAAAACTTATTTATTTTCAATAAGTTAAACTGTCGCATAAAAGCAACACCTTAAAAAATTAGGATGTAAGTGCAGCCCAAAGCGGTTAAGTTTCATGCGTCAATCATTCACATTCGGTATTGAGCAGAACCGCCAGAAAAAATTTTTATAAAAATATCGAAAATTTTTCCTTATCTTTCCTAAAAAATCAGAAAACAAATAAAAATAATTAAAAATCAACACATTAAAATAGGTTTTCATCCCAAAGCAATTGCTATAAAAGTGACGGAGTGAGCAGGAAACTGACGAAAAACAGAAGTATTTTAAAAAAGTAGCAGAGAAAAAAGAGAGGTGTTGCTAAAAAGCAACATCCGCTAGATTGGTGTTAGATTACGAAGTGGCACCCAACCTTGCAGTTCAGACTGTTTGCTTGAGCACCACACCCAACCATTGAGTTGGTTATGCCCCAACAGGTGTTCACCTTGAACTACCGATAGTTCCTGAGCGGTATAGTCCATTAATGCAACACCTTGTTTGGGGTTGACTAAGCGAAACACTTGAGCAGGTACCCAACCAGACACTTGCTCCTCAGTTTCACAGAAAAACCAATTGTCCCACCCCTCTTCGCCTTCATATTCTTCACCAACGATCAATCTCGCACCTTGTTTAAACGTGATGGGGGTCGGAAACTCATTGATATGTTCCTTGATTACTTCGTATTCGATATCTAACTGCTTATTTTCCAAGTTTTAACTCCATATAGACAGACAGCGGATCCGATTTGTGATCACCGAATTCTTTTCTTTCGATAAAACCAAACTGCGCATATAACCTGAGGGCTTCTGGTTGCTTAACTCCGGTTTCTAACCGTATCATTGGATATTGACGATTATCTGCAAAAGCGATTAACTCGGACAAGATTGCTTTTGATAAACCAAGACCGCGATGATTTGGCTTTACATACAGTCTTTTCAACTCACCATAGAGACAATCATGATGCTTTTCGACGATTGCGCCGCAAGCAATGATCTCGTCATGCTGGATAATGCCAATAAAATGCGCAGTAGGTGAGCATAACTCTTGCAATGCCGATAGCTGGTTGCTTTCAGCAGGGTATAGCGAATTCATCAGCGCATCGATTTCTGCTATTAATGTATCAAGCGATGGAAAACTCGCATCAAGTGCAACGATTTGCATTTATCATTCCTTGATTTTCGGTATTAATTAACTAGAGTCGAGGATTAAGCTGAACACCCAAGTGCAACTATTACTAAAAGTACTAAAGTTTGGTAAAGCTCAGCTTCTCACTCAGTTAGCCTTAATGTACGTCAGCCATTAGACTGGCGCTTTAGCTCTTCTAGCATACGCTCATCGCCCATCAAGTTTTTGAGGATGGCTTTAACCTTAGGATCCGATGCATTTTCGTAGAGAGACAGCAAATCTTGTGCGATCCTTTGCTGCTGCTTTGGATCGGCGCCGGACTGGAAGTACTGTGACATCAATCCTTCTGCTGCGAGACTTTTCACGTAATCATTAGGCTCTTGCTCTAGCATTTTCACGAATGACTGTGATAAACGCTCATCAACGATAGGTGTACGCGACACGAGCTCAAGCGCTTGTAGCCTCAACTTTTCATCACTCATGTTATGCGTCATATTGAGGATAGATTCTACTGCTTGATAATCATATTGCTCTAATTCATTGCGATTTAGCATAAACATGTTCATTTGCAGCTGACTCATTGCCGCTAAACGTTCTGCCGCCGGTAAACTGTTATTTAGAATTTTCTGTTTTAAGTCGTTGCTGATTTGACTTGCGTACTCAGGATCAGTTTTTATCCGCATTTCGTAGTCTTCGGGTAAGTCTTCATAAAAGCCATAAATGGGGTTTTCTGCTTTCATCTCGTCGATTTTCTGCTGTTCACGCTTTTCTATCAAAGAGAAGATTAAAGACTCAAACTCATCCGGCGCCTGCTCAGAGAGTAAATCTGATTTTTCCATCGACAACGCCTGTAACCTCGTTTCAAGTTTATTGATCCGAGCCATTAACTGAGCAATTTGTTCAGACTCGTCAGTTGAAATCTGAGTGCCCTGCGTATACTGAGTTGCATTATAGTGAGGCTGTTGAGTAGGACTCTGATACACGTGCGTTGCCACAGGAGAGGTTGCTAATTTGGTTTGAATGACATTAAACCCAGAAAAAGCCAATGCAAGAACTGAGCATGAAAGCGCTATATTGAGTTTAAGATTAGACATGAACGAGTTACCCTTATAAAAAGTAGCAATGTAATAGATCTGCAAGACAAATACTGTAAATGATTGTACTGTAAATTGATACAGCAAGAGGCAATTACGCAGATAATTATTACACTTTGCATAAGGTGAAAAACGAGCCTCTAAACAGCTTGTCATAATTGCCAACAAGGAATGACTGTGAATAATATACTGCAAACCGTCCACTATAAACCTATCACATTGCTTTTACTTGGCATTGCAACGGTTACGTCATTGCTTGGCAGCAGCCCACTTTGGCAAAGTCACCAAGCCTTATTTCAATGGATTTTACCATCAGCCGTACTACTTCTTGTGCTGCGATTAGGGTGGCATGTTCGTAAAACAAGCTTGGCTACTAGCCCCAGCAGTTTGCACAAAGACATAAAACTCTGTTGGATAGCCCTGCTCTTATGTACTTGCGGAGATATCGTCAACTTCAATTTCTTTGAGCTTTATCATCGTCAAGATCAAACCATAAGGCATGACTACTTGATCGACTCCATTTGGTTTTTTGCCCTTGGCTATGGGCTTTTACTTGGACTGCTTATTCGGTTTTTAAGGCGGGAATTTGCATTAACATTAGCAACCGCGACCGTATTGGTTGTGGTGTCTATTACGTTATCGTCGCTTAGCTATCAAATGATGTACCTACCCACGATAAGCCAATACTCCCTGCTGTTGAGCGCAAGTTATAGCTTATTAGTGACCTTGCTCGGTGTATTTGGTTTTTGTCTTATTATTCAAAACGTTAAATTCAACGAAAAAGCCAACTACGCAGTTGCAAGCGGCTTTATCCTAGCAATGCTAGCGGATGCTGTTATCGGTCAATTTTGGCTGTTCGCAAACCAAGGGGATGGCTACTTTCCTATTGCAAGGCACGTTAATTGGGTCATCTATATTGGTTCGCAAACGCTACTATTATTGTTTCCTGTTGCCATGATAAAAACTAATGTCGCGAGGTGTAAAGCATAGGCAATAAAAAGGCCGAACGATGTCGGCCTTAACTATTTGCGCAATATGCCGCGCTATATCGATAAGCGGCTTATCTTTTGACAATCGCATTGTGGTAAACGTTTTGTACGTCATCCACATCTTCAAGCATATTGATTAGCTTTTCGAATGTCTCGATTGCTTCTGGATCTTCAATTTCTACGTGAGTTTGCGGCACCCAAGTGATTTCGTCTACCTCAAACGTGATCCCCTCAAACGCTTCTGTCAGTGCAGTTTTCGCCTTGAAGTATTCAGTGTGAGGTGCGAAAACAGAAACTTGGCCGTCTTCAACTTCTACGTCAGTAACATCAACATCAGCCATCATTAGCGCTTCCAAAACTGACTCGTCGTCATCACCTGCAAATCCTAAGATTGCAAAGTGGTCAAACATATGCGCCACACAACCTGGGTTACCTAAGTTTGAACCAGTTTTGGTAAACGGTAAGCGAACATCTTTGATAGTACGGTTCATGTTGTCTGTTAAACAGTCAACGATGATCATGCTGTTGCCTGGACCGTAACCCTCGTAACGCGCTGGCGTGTAATCTTCACCTGCACCGCCTGCCGCTTTTTCGATTGCTTTATCAATAACGTGTGCAGGAACTTGATCTTTCTTTGCCTTGTCGATTAAACGACGTAGTGACAAGTTCGTTTCAGGATCTGCGCCGCCATTTTTAGCAACAACGTAAATCTCTTTTCCGTATTTTGAGTTTACTTTTGTTTTTGCCGCCGCCGTTTTTGCCATGGCGTTTTTGCGGACTTCAAATGCTCTGCCCATCTTAATGCTCGTTTTTATAAAAATTGGCGAAGATTTTACCAAGACATTTGAGTTACGGCTATACCCTTATTATCCGTGATGGTAATTTGCTTTAAGTCGCACGATTATATGCTTGTTTTGCGGCTATTTTGTGGCGGACCTAAGCAACTTTACTATAGTTAATATTGTTAAAATTTACCGCTACGGGTGGCTTATATATGATTACGTTTGGCTTGGGAAAAGCAAAAAAGCAAGATGGACAAGATACAGCGCTATTTCAACACTTTAAGGCAACAACCCCTTACTTAGAAGTGGATTATCAAACAGATATTTTTCAGGTTAGTCCAGCCTTTAACCGTTTACTCGAATACCCAGTTACCCACGAGCTGAAGTCACTCGCTTTTATATGTCACACCTCAGAAGATGCCGCCGTACTTAAGCGTGGACTAGCTAAACTTGAGCACCAAGCACATGCAAAGGTTGAGCTCTCTTTCAATACAGCGAATGACAACAAACCAAAGAAGTTGTTACTGGAGCTATCACGTACTCAAGAAGGCAGAATTTTAGTTATTGCGACTGACATCGGTCATTACCTCACCAACATTGCCAACATGAGTGCAAATTTACAAGCTTTATCAGCGTCCTTTGCGATTATTGAGTTCGACATGCACGGTAAAGTGCTGAGCGCGAATGACAACTTTTTGTCCGTTATGGGATACAGCTTAGAAGAAATACAAGACAAGCATCACAGTCTGTTTGTTAAGGATGACTACGCAGCCAGTGAGGAATATCAAGCATTTTGGCAACGCTTAAATAATGGCGAATTTTTTGAAGGTGAATTCGCAAGGCAAACAAAATCAGGTAAAACGATATGGATCCAAGCCACTTATAATCCAATTTTTGATGAACACAATAGACCTATCAAAGTCGTAAAATATGCCTCAGATATCACCGCACAAAAATCAAAAGCCGCTGACTTTCAAGGGCAAGTTGATGCCATCAAACAAACTCAAGCCGTTATTGAGTTTGACCCTTACGGCAACGTAAAGACTGCAAACAGGCTATTTTTAAATGCGGTTGGTTACACATTAAGTGAAATACAAGGTCAACACCATCGACTCTTTGTGGCACAAGAAGAAGCTGAGAGCAGCGAATATCAAGACTTTTGGCACGCTTTACGACAAGGTAAACATCAATCAGGTGAGTTTAAACGCCTAACCAAATCAGGAAACATTCTGTGGATCCAAGCAACGTATACCCCCATCTATGACGAAAATGGCCAGTTGGACAAAATCGTCAAATATGCCTCCGATATTACTCAAGCAAAACTGGCGTCTTTCGACTTTGCCGGACAACTCAAAGCCATCAATCGCTCGCAAGCTGTTATCGAGTTTGATTTGCAAGGTAATATTTTAAAAGCAAATGAAAATTTCCTGTCTGTTATGGGCTACAAGAAAGAAGAAATCATTGGCAAGCATCACAGCATGTTCGTCGACAGCTTTTACGCGCAAAGCAGTGAATACAAAGCATTCTGGCAGCGTTTAAAACAGGGCCAATTTGAAGCCGGAGAGTTTCACCGTTTCGGCAAAGGTGGCAAAGCAATCTGGATTAGTGCCACCTACAACCCAATTTTAGACGAGCAAGGCAAGCCGATAAAAGTCGTTAAGTTCGCAACGGACATTACCGAGCAAAAGGCCACTGCTGCTGATTTTGATGGTCAGCTTCAAGCCATTCGTAAGTCACAAGCCGTCATTGAGTTTGCAATGGATGGTACTATTTTATGGGCCAATGAGTCATTCCTAGATACGATGGGGTACTCACTTGACGAAATCAAAGGTAAACATCACCGTATTTTTGCTACACACGAACAGGCCACTAGCTCTGAATACCAGCAATTTTGGCAAAAGCTCAACCGAGGTGAGTTCGACTCAGGACAATACTTAAGATTGGCAAAACAAGGTCGAGAGGTATGGATCCAAGCGTCTTATAACCCTATCCTCGATCAACAAGGCCGTCCCTTTAAAGTCGTTAAATATGCAACGGATATCACAGAACAAAAACAAGCGGTTGAACATATTAAAAATGCTATCTTGGCAATGGAACAAGGTGATTTAAGACATAGGATCACCCACCACTTAGGTGGCGAGTTCTCGGTGCTGCAACAAGCGATGAACGGCTTATTCGATAAATTAAGCGACTTAGTTAACACCATAAACAATGGTGCAGAGCAAGTGTTTGATGTGGCTAAACAAATCGCGAATAACAACGAAGAACTCAATAGCCGCATTGAAAATCAAGCGGCTAGCTTAGAAGAAACCGCCGCCACTATGGAAGAGCTTACCGCTACGGTTAAAAAGAATGCGAGTAGCGCAAGTAATGCCGCAGAGAAAGCGACTATTGTTAGAGAAAAAGCACACTCAGGTAAAGCATCGATTGATGATGCCATTTCCGCAGTAGGTAAAATCGAATCTTACAGCACGAAAATCTCTGACATTATCAGTGTCATTGACGAAATCGCTTTCCAAACCAACCTCTTAGCACTCAATGCTTCCGTTGAAGCAGCCCGGGCTGGTGAGGCTGGACGCGGATTTGCCGTGGTTGCCGGAGAGGTAAGAAACCTTGCTCAACGTAGTGCATCAGCGGCACGTGAAATCAAAGCATTGATCAAAAATAGCGTTGATGCTGTGGCGCAAGGCAGCAAACTTGTATACGAGTCTGGCACGACTTTCGATGAGCTAATGCAATCAATTGCCGAGGTGAGCAAAATGGTGGCTGACATAGATAACGCTGGGAAAGAGCAAGCTGAAGGGATAGCTGCGGTTTCCACCACCATCGCGCAAATGGATAATATTACTCAGCAGAACGTTACTCTGGTTGAAACAACATCTCGTTCAGGTAGAAATATGGAAAATCAAGCCAAACTACTTACCGATCAAGTTGCATTTTTTCAACTAGATGAATAGTTAAGGGCGCGCACTATCTATACAACCACATACAAGTAATTTATCTGAATATACCCGTTGTACCCTTAATGCATCGGGTATGTTATGCTCGTCCCGCTGGCCAATCTTCCTTTTGTTTATCGCTTTACCCATTTGGACTGTTTTATTAAACAAAAGGAAAAATGATGATAAGTCCAGTTACACCAAGCGATCACCAAGAACTATTGGCTGTTTGGGAAGACTCTGTGCGAGCCACTCATGATTTTATCACTGAGGCGGATATCGCTTATTTTAAACCTATTATTATTGAACAGGCGTTTCCAAACGTTACACTGCACTGTGTAAAAAATAGCGACGCGAATATTGTCGGTTTTATCGGTGTACATGACCGAAAAATCGAAATGTTATTTGTACTCGATAAGAGCAGAAGACAAGGTGTCGGAACTGAGCTGCTTCACTTTGCGCTTGAAACACAAAATGTGCAGTTTGTTGATGTCAATGAGCAAAACCCAGAAGCCGTCGGCTTTTATGAAGCAAAAGGTTTTGAAGTGTATGAGCGCTCACCAACTGACGATATGGGAAAGCCTTACCCAATCCTACGAATGCGACTTCTAACGTCAGCTTAATTCAAATATGGGCCTACGCAACGGGCCCATAATTTATCTTTGTCTAGCCAGAGCACTTAGAAAACACCTAGCATACTGATATTTAAATCAGAGAAATCGATACAATCACATTACATACAGTAAACGAGCAGTTGAAAGTAAACGCACTAAAGCTGTTTGCTTGGCAAGTATTAGTAACCCGAGCTAATCACTTTCATTAAGGCCATCTCTTGATCGTTAAAAAACTTTGACCATTTACAATCATTTACTATTTAAATAAGAAGCACAATAAAATTTATCTCCATCTTTAAACTGGCTATTTTTCAATCTAAAGTCCCGCTTTTCAGTACAAAAACCAACCCAATCAAATTTATGTAATTAAAGTTAAATTGACAATCGCACACAAAATAAAATAAATGTAACAAAACAAAAACAAGGAGAGAAAAAATGATAAAACAGTTATTACTTACTTCCGCTCTATTCGGATTAGCAATTTGTTCGACTAATGCACTAGCAGATCAAGTGCTGTGCGCTGTAAGCCCTACGAGTACCCCTCAGGAAATGAAACCCGATTTTTGTGGGAGCCAAAGAGTAACATCCTCGAGACCCTACGTAAGCTTTCAATTTGAACCATCCAAACCTGTAGAGCATGTGACGTGGCGTTTCAGCACACCATTATCTGGTAGATGGGACTGTGGTCCAAGCACTGAGTGTGTTTTTTATGATGATGGGCTCGACAGCTCACCTTTGAGAGATGCAACAGCGTGTGTCACCAGAGTACTTTACAAAGATGGCACATGGAAAAGTATGAACGAATGCGCAACTGCGATTTATAACTTAGGTTCTAGGTTCTAGAGCTCATCACAAACCAATAATAATTTGAATTATAAGGAATATAAAAATGAAAAAAACGATAATTTCAAGCACACTACTTTTACTCGCTACAACTACCTACTCACAGCAAGCTGAAGCAGCACACGTTGAGTGCCTGATCGGTGGAACTAGTACACAACAGTTTTTTGAACCCGACTTCTGTTCAGCGATGGCTAACACAGACCGTCCCTCCGTTGCATTTAGATTCATTGCAGACAAAGATGTTGCAGATGTGGTTTGGTCATATAGTGCATCCGCTACAGGGAGCTGGAACTGTGGTAGCAGTACATACTGTAGCTTCCGCGATAATGGCAGACAAAATAACGATTTGTTCTACAATGCTTCGGCCTGTGTAACAAAAGTACTTTATAAAGATGGGACGTGGGAAAATACAAACCATTGCGCTAATGGGCATTACTCAAAGCAGTCAAGCAATCCATTCTAAGGGGTTATGCGTATGAAATTTTCAATATCAGCCTTGTTATTTCTCACGACTTCTGTCTTTTCAGGCCACGCCTCAAGCTCAGAAAGTGTACAATGTGTAATTAGCCCTACGAGTACCCCACAAGAGTGGCAAGATATGTGTGTAACTCATGATGTTATGTCACCAAAGCCTACTGTAAGCTTCCGTTTTCAATCGACAAAACCGATTGAGCAGGTTAGATGGAACTACAGTGCGTCCGCTACAGGCGTTTGGGATTGTGGTACAACACAATACTGTCAGTTTAAAGATAACGGTAGAGACTCGAGTAGTTTCAGAGATGCTAGAGCTTGCGTAACCCGAGTTTTATACAAAGATGGAACTTGGAAAGACACTAACGAATGCGCACAAGCTTTGTATGGAACTGGAAATCGTTCTAGATAGTGTCAATGGATAAAAATGAAGCTTTGCATTCATATAAAGCTTCATTTTTATTTACCAAACTAAGAAAATAAATTGGGGTAATCTACTTCAGCAAGCTGCATACTATTTGGCAGGCAATCATTTCTCATAAAAGTCATTAGTTCTGGGCGCTTCTCACATAGCAACACATCCAATGCTAAACGATTTTTTCCATACACACCTCGATGTATCATATTGGCTGAAAATACAAGAAGATCTCCGGCCTTTAGCGCTATAACCTCACTGTTAGGTAGATTGTTATGGTTTCGATACCCTGCCTGTTCTAACCTGACATTTAGCTCTTGAGGTAAGTCCCAACGTTTATGAGTACCCGGGATCAGCTCTATTCCTGGTTCATCTTCCAATGCTAACCGAAAATGAACAACTTCAGGCCCCAACAACAATGCTTGTTTTTGCTCCTCAATGGTTAAATGATATTGAGGATCTCGATGCCAATAATTTAGTTGGCTTGCATTCACGGGATTAAAGAATAGTTGAGTATTCATAAACCCAAACTCACGCGTGAATATCGTTGACGCGAGCTTAAAGAGTGAAGCAGAGGCAATAAATTTAAAAAGGACAAGCCTTTGCTGTTCGTCTAGATACTTTGGTGCGGTAAGATAAGCAGAATTGACTGCCTTATTTTGATAAAAGTCACTATTATCATTCTGCCAGGCTCGATGGAATGCTAAAACAACCTGCTTTATCTTATTAAGCTCAGTGGAGGATATAAACTTGGGTTTTAGAACGTAACCACACTCATCAAAATTATGAACCGACTTTCCCATCACTTATCGACCTCTGACATTGCAGAAAACTCTCCGATAACTAAACCAATTTCATGTTGCCTCATATCGTACTCTTCCATTTATGGAGTGTGCTTAACCTGAGGTTTGGATTACCAACATCATATATCATGGGGTTTATCTGGTGATATAAACAAGGTAATATTGCTGCAAGAGTCATGAAACAATTGGCTTCAACCTTAGAACATTTAGTTTTAAAGCATCATTTACGGATTGCAGGCTGATTGCTTCGCTGTTTGACTCTAGCTTTTAAATTTTGCAATCACAGCGCGTCTAAAATGACTTCAGCCTTACTTACTTCAAATTGCTTAGGTTGTTCTACATTGAGCTTTGTCACAACACCATCTTCAATAATCATAGCGTAACGCTGCGAACGCACACCGCCAAATGCTACGGTATCCATTTCGAGCCCCAACGCCTTGGTAAAGCTTGCATCGCCGTCTCCAAGCATCATAATTGCTTCTGCATTTTGTGCATCACCCCAAGCTTTCATTACGAAGGCATCGTTTACTGATATACATGCGATAATATCAACACCTTTTTCAACAAACTTATCTGCATTCACGACAAAACCAGGTAAATGAGATGCTGAGCAAGTTGGTGTAAAGGCACCAGGAACTGCGAAAAGTACAACTTTCTTACCTGAAAAAAGTGTCGTTACTTCATGATAAATCATACCGTCAGAGGTGAGCTCGCTCAGCTCTGCATGTGGTAATTTTTTTCCAACTTCAATCATTGTTTACGTCCTTAAAATTAGGGCTAAATGCCTATATTTTGTTACTTAACCAAAAGTCACTATTAGTGCTACATTTGGATTCGTTTTATATCCACTTGCGGGATTTCATAACCGGTAAATAGCAGCCATTGTTTTTCTGCTATGTATGTAAGACCGCGACTTCGGCTAAAGCTGCGCTCTGGAACTCGGATAATATCTTTGTGCGCATTATTGGCAAAGTCAAAATAGCTAATACGAAAATCACCACGCTGAACATACAAATAATAGAGCCCTGAATCAGAAACAGACCAACTTGCACTTGAGGCCAAATGTGCATTTTTAAATAAAAGCGTTTTGTCTCCAGTTGTAATCTCCATACGCCACATTTCTTGCGGTTCGCTTTTATATACATACAACACCCCATTATGTTCAACTACGGTGGTGCCCGCCGTTAACTTCACTGGTTCGCTTTTTGAATCAACAAAAACGCGAAATACATTATTACCATCAGAAATATAAATTGAGCTGCCATCTTGAGACCAACTGGGTTTACCGTGATATTTAAGCCCTGTTTCTAACCGTGTCACTTGTTGAGTAACCATGTCCAAAAGTTGAAGTTGACTTCCTTTATGTGACTTTGTCGTGAAAATCGCTTTAGTACCATCCGGGGACCAAGCAGGATGCATTGCCTGTAGCCCAAGCGCAGTCAGCTGTTTTCGTTGATCACCTTCCAAATTAGAAACCCAGATTTCATCAAATCCTGATTGATTGGACACGAAAAGTAAACGCTCCGATACCGATGAGTAACTGGGATAACGAAAACTAGTTTGTGACTGTAGTAGTGGAAAGGGTGAACTGGCAACTTGCGCATTAAGGTCAAGCTTCATAATGGAGGTATTAATATTCCAATCATGAAAATACAAATATCCAGAACGACTAAAGCTTGGGTAACTTAGGCCATCAAATGGTAGCGTCCCTAACACTTTACCATCGAGCGCCAGTTTATATGCCGTACGAGCACCATGTTCAATTGATGATACAACTAAATAATCATCAGTTGGATGCCAGCTTATTCCCCGTAAATCGTCATGCCCGCTTAGTAGAGTAACTTCCTTCCCAGTCTCTAGACTTTTTAAATATAAATTCTCAAGCCCATTGGGTAGGTTTCGACTAATCACTATTTGCTTGGCGTCGGGTGAAAGAGCTATGCTCTCAAGCTCACTCCCCTGACAATCTAACTCACAGCCCAACTCAGTTGCTGTTTTATCATTTAAATTCAATAAGGTTACTTTTGGGTTACCAGCTGGCTGCTTGGCGATAAATCCAAGGAGGTTTTTCTCTGCGGAATAAGTTAAAACGGTTGTTATGTCTGCAACACAGCTTGCTATTTTTGACTTTTTACCCGTCACTACATGTAACGACTTGATGGTACATTTCCCTGCATGTTTCTCTATATAAAATAAAGTTTGATTATCTCGGCTCCATACTGACACGGATGCATTTTCAGGACCATCAGTTAGCGCCTTGAGAGGGGCTTCTGGTTTCAGTAAGTTCTTTAAATATAACCCTGCATGGCTCCCAAACTTACGCCATGCAAATGCCAAGTATCGTTCATCCGGAGAGGTGCTAGGAAATAACTCACGACCTGGGAAGTCTGTTACTTCTTCAAGTTGTTGCTTAGGCTGGAAAACTTGAAAATAAAGAAAGGCAATAAATACAATCAATAATATTGCCACAACACCAACTGCTTGCGTCGATAAAGTCGAGCTTTGCTTAGTGGGTGTATCGCAGGCTTCTATAAAAATGGGTTCAATCTTTAATCTATATCCAGACTTTCTTATCGTTTCTATTATTTCGTAATCTTCCTTGTCACGCCCATCTTCGCTGGCGCTACTCAGTGCTTTGAAAGTTTTGCGAAGATGCCAAATGGCATTGGTAAGTGCTTTCTCTCCAACAAATAGATTCCCTCCCCAAACCTCTTTTATTATTTCTTCTCTCGCAACAACGTTCGGATAAGCACGCGCTAGTACCGTCAGCACTTCAATAAATTTTGGTTGCACGCAACATACCTGTCCTTTACTGGATAGTATATGCCCAACCGGATCAATATTGACATGTAGTAACTGATAAGTCGCGCTGTGCTGCATTTTTCCAACCATGAGTAAACACGATGTAAATCATACCTAAATTAGCGACCAAAAGACAAAATTAACGCGATAAACATCATGATAGAAATTCACTCCCACCCTCAAAAAACAATATAAACAATTGAATTTAATACTTATTTTTCAATAGATATTAAATAGAGATAAAAACGTCAAAGAATAGATGTCGAATTTATTGCGTGAACATTAGCGATAGTCACAATGGGTAAAATGAGAAGCCGTACTTTTTTGTAGTTTAATCAGCACAATAAGATACGTACTTCTTTCTTCAAGCCCCAAAAATAAACAACAATCAGAAATTAAAAAAGAGGGACTCCCGTGTCACCTAACAATAATATTAAATTACTCGCCCTATCTATCGCGCTCGCCTGCAGCAATATGGCAACTGCCGAAGAGCAACAAATCGACCGTCAGCAAGTTGAACAAAATAATGCGGTAGTTAAAGCACAAAATGAAGATAAATCACTAGAAAAGATCGTCGTCACCGGTTCTCGCATCAAACGTGATAGCTTTTCAGTGTCAACCCCTATCGCCACAATGGGAGCCGAGTCGCTAAATGATGCAGGTTTAGGTTCGCTTTCAGATATTCTTTTTGAAGAAATGCCCCAAGTGAGTGAGGGGACCGGTAATGGTAACTCGCAAAGCAGTGTGCAAAATACCGGACTTTCAACTATCGACTTGCGCGAATTGGGTGTTAGCCGAACACTGACTTTGATCGACGGAAGAAGAGTCGTATCCAACAGCTATTCGGGTAACTATGTCAGCCTATCAACCATCCCTAAAGGTATGGTTGAGCGAGTTGAAATTATCACTGGAGGCGCTTCTGCAGCGTATGGCTCCGATGCCATTGCAGGTGTCGTTAATATTATTACTCAACAAGACCAGGAAGGGGCAACATTTAGTGCCCGAGGCGGTGAAAGTACCGAAGGTGGCGCTCAGGAATACACAATAAGTGCGGACTACGGCACAACTTACCATGATGGCAGAGGCTACCTTTTCATTAGTACCTCATACGACGAAGAAAAAGGATTGAGCTACTGGGACAGGAAACGTGCTCAGCAACAAGATAGCTGGGATTATGATGATGATCGTATGTGCAATGTAATGCTCACAGCAAACTACGATCCAGATACCAAAAGCGCTTACCGTTGCATGAAAGATATTGATAAATCACAATGGACTAGTTTGAGCGACTCTATCCCTGGTGGTGTATTTGATGAGTCAAGTAGCACTAAGCCAAACTCAGGTTTTTGGTATGATGGCACAACCTTACGCGACGATTGGCAAGAAGAGCTCCATGGTATCCACATCAACCAGTTCACTATGTTGAGAGTACCGGACAAAGACCTCTCTGCGGCAGTAAAAACAGAGTATGAGTTTGACTCGGGTACTGAAGCTTACTTTCAAATGCAATACAGCCGAAATACCTCGCGCAACGTAAAGTCGCCTGAAAGCGAGGATGAATGTGATGCGATTGTTACCTATGATCCAAATAGCAGTCAATTTGGCTCAGACTGTATGGGTCGGATTCCTTATGATAACCCCTATATGCCAGAAGCAATTCGTGCAGAGGCTAGCTCCAAAGGCGTGAAGTGGGATCGGCTATTCACCGAAGTGGGAAATATAATCACTAGTAATGAGAGAACAACTATCAGATCTTGGGGTGGGTTACGTGGTTATATTTGGAATGACTGGGAGTGGGACGTTTCTGTTGGCTACGGCAAATTTAAGCAAGAGCAAACCCGCAGTAACGAAATTTACGTTGCACGAGTCAAACAAGCGCTAAATGCTGAACGCCTTGATGATGGTACGGTTCAGTGTAAAGATGAGCAAGCACGTAGCCAAGGCTGTGTACCAGTCAACCTTTTCGGCGAAGGCTCGATCACACCTGAAGCGGCGGATTATATTCGCGCTAATCCCGCTATTACGACTGATATAGACCAAGTGACTATTTCTGGCTTTATTACTGGTGATTTATTTGAACTTCCAGCAGGCGCCGTTGCTTCAGCTTTTGGTTTTGAATATCGAAAAGATACACAGAGCGTATCGACCAACGTGCCAAATGGTGGCGTAACGTTTAACTATGTGCCCACATTTGAAGGCGATGTCAGCGTTCGTGAAATCTTCGGTGAATTATCGTTACCGCTATTAAAAGACGCGCCAATGGCAAAATCGCTTAGCGCTGAGGTCTCTGCACGTATTGCAGATTACAGCTGGGCAAATACGGGATTAATCCAAAGCTACAAAGCAGGTTTCATTTACGAACCAATCGAAGGCTACTCTATTCGTGCTAATTGGGCTCGAGCAATGAGAGCTCCAACAATAACAGAGCTAATGTCACCACCTCGTGGAGACTATGATAGCTTTGATGATATCTGTGATGGTGTTACCGCGACGTCAACAGATGCAGGCCACGACAACTGCCGCAAAGATGCGGGAATACAAGCCGCTATCGCCGCTGACGGTACTTTTGAAGACGAAAATAACGGCTACTCACCCAACTCAGGAAATAGCGAGCTGTTTGAGGAAACCGCAGATACCATCACCATTGGTTTATCTTTAGCGCCTTCCTTTGCACCGGATTTTAGAATTGCGCTAGATTACTACGACATTCAAATTGATGATGCGGTAAGCTCACTTGCTAACGAAGACATCATTAAGTTCTGTTATGCATCATCAATGGAATTCGGTGACGGTAACGAGTTTTGTCGTGATGTTAAACGCGATGAAGAAGGCCAGATTTATGAAGTTAATCAACGTGTCATTAATACCGATGAGATCCGCACTAAAGGTTACGACATCGCACTCGAATATGTGTATGACGCTAGCGACTACGGTAGCTTTAAGGTGAAAGCAGACTGGACACATGTTATCGAATACTCAATCACCAGTACGGGTCCTGATGGACAATACGAAGACCTTTATGAAGGCTACCTCAGCACCGATATCTTTGAAGACAAAGGCGCTATTTCACTAACTTGGTATAAGAATGACTGGCGTGTACGCTTTAGCACAAAATATAAAGGTGCAGTGGAAGCCAGCCGTTCGAGATATGAAGACTGGCAAGCTGCTATCGAGAAGAATAATGAACGCTGTGCAACAGGCGAAACAACCTGTATAGCCAATCCAGAGCCCCTATGGCAAGGTGCACTGCCATCAGTAACGACTCATAGCTTAACGGTAAACTACAGCATGGAGCTAGGCGATAACCGCACTCTCTCTGTTTATGGTGGTGTGAATAACCTGTTCGACGAAAAAGGTCCGTTCATCGTCGGCGGTACAGGTAATTTTGATAGCGCCTATGGCTCAGGTGTTGGCCGTTTTGCGTTTATTGGAGCAAAATACCAGTTTTAGACTTCTGCATTGATCCGAGGGGCTACCACTGAGTAGCCCCTTATCTTTACAAACCAAAAAGTGTATCGCGTAACTTATCTGAGATTTTGTCAATCTCTGCATTGCATTGGTTGTAGCCTTGGCAATTAATAATTGCACTCATAACCATGTTTTTTGACGGCAGATACCAATTTAACGTCGCATACCCAATCTCAGCACCGTTATGATGATAAACAGGTTCATTTCCGACGTGCTCACTAAAGATACCCATGCTGTATTGCTGTCCGGTGACATCAGTATCCACCCATACGGATTCTCCTAGCAATTGCTCACGCACATTAGCGGGAATATCTGGGCTCGTTATCATGATTTTAAATAAGTCACCAAGATCCTTAGCCGTCGATACAATCGGTGCATCAGCCACACCAATATTGGCATAGTAAGGTTGCGTATTAATTTCATTGCCCTCATCATCAACAAAGTACCCTGATGCAATTTCACCAAACGCCTTTTCGATCCCTCCATAACTCATACTACTTAAGCCAAATGGTTCAAAGATATACTCACGCATCGCCTTTGAGTGATGCTCCCCCAAAACTTTATCCATAATTAGACCCGCCAATAAATATCCAGTATTAGAATATTTCCACGCAGCTCCGGGTTTGAAATTGGCGTCTTGATTGAGAGCAAACTGCAGTGCAAAGCTGTCCGTTTTTATTAAGTCTGGCTGTTGTAATACTGCAGCAAAAAATTCACCGTTAGCATCATTGAGATAATCATATAATCCAGCCGTATGATTGAGTAACTGCCGAACATACATTTCGTCACTGTTTTCTATCTGTTGTAAAAGTTCGTGAGACAAATAGTCACTTATCGGTGCATCTAGATCTAATAACTGTTGTTCATGCAACATCGCCATTAAGAGCGCAGTTACTTTTTTACCCGCACTGCCATTTGGGATCCTAGCGTCCGTGGTCATGGGTATCGTATTTTCTTTATCTGCTAACCCTGCAGCACCATAAAATTGAAGCGTAGGCGAGTCAATATAGAGCACAATACCAGGGATACCCGCTTCAACACTTTGTTCGAGCATCGCTTGAAAATCAACTTCGGCTACGGGAGGAGAGACAGGGCTCGGTTTAGGGTTAGACGTCGACTGACTATCATTACAGCCAAATAACGACAGTCCACCACACAATAATGTGACCAGTTTTAGTGTTCTCATGAGAAATACCTCGTTTCGTTTAAGTGATAAAACAATAACTAAGGTATGTACGCCATGCTGTCTCTGACTTTTTCAAAATGTATCAAACAGTAACGACTTCCTTTATTTTCATGCATAATGTCAGACCATTATGGAAGGCCAGAACAAGCTTGATACAATTCGATACAACTTGCAGAAAGTCGATACAGCTATACTCGCTTACACTCACTACAGTAACTAGCAAATTAATAACTAATAGAAATTGCTATGAAAACACATTTATTGATTGCAGCCTCACTTATGGCCGCAAGTGCAGCGCAGGCCAAAAGCACTGACGCAAAAAAAGAAGGTCACGGCTATTTGGCCATTGGTTACGGGATCAATTACAACAGCGATATTTACAATAATGCCGAGACCTCGCTTTCGCCCACTGTACATGGCGCCTACTATTTTAGTAATGGTCTATTTGTCGAGTTTCCAGGCCGCGCTGAGAAGTATGACCCAGCACTTGCACTCGGTTATCAGTTTTATGAAACAGAAAATTGGGAATTTGATGCCCTACTCTCAACCGCTCATGGGCGAATAAATTACCGTTTTGGCGGGACTCGCTATGAGCTAAACACTTCGTCTTATCTTGGGGTAAGAGCTACAGGGAATGTATTTGGCTTACAAATTAGAGCTATTGTTGCACCAAAAGTGATTAACTCAGATTATTCAGATGGTCGCTACGCTTCATTATGGATCTCTAAGCCTTGGCAATACAAAAACTGGCACTTTTATAGCGCAGTCGGTGCACAATACCGAAACTCGGCCATGTTAGATTATTACTACGGTGGCGCACCATTTAAAGATTACGATGCCAAAGGTGGGGCTAATCTTGGGGTAAAGCTCGGATTTTCACGAGCTTTAACAGAAAATTGGATAGTCGATGGCCACGTCAGCTACACCAAATATGCATCAGGTATTATGGATAGCCCTATCACTAAAGCAATTGTCAGTTTTAACGATAGAATTGAGCACGGTGAAAGCATTGGCCTGTCACTTAGCTACGTATTTTAAGGAGCTAAATATGAAAAAACGACTATTTGGCTTAGCCCTACTCGCTATGCAAACTCAAGCGAAAGAAGAAATTAAGGTCCCCGTATGGACCGTAAAACCAGGGCAATGTGTTGCGCTCGAACAAGGTCAGCAATGTTTTATCGACCTCTCAGTGACCTGGCAAACCTCTGTGACCGGTAACTTTTGTCTCCATGCCGATGAAAAAGAGCTGGTTTGTTGGCAGCAGCAAAAAACCGCGAGTTGGCAAGGCGAGATTTTAGTTGAGAAAGATTTGCTCATTACCTTAGAAGATAACAAGGATATTCTCGCAAGCTATGCTCTGCAATATGCTTGGGTGTTTAAACAACAAAAAAGTAACGCCGTGCGTTGGCGACTTTTCTAGGAGTAGTTGTGGTAGCCGAGTTAGTCCTAATAGAAGACGATAAAGAGTTGGCCCAGTGGCTGAGTGATTACCTCTCTACCAAAGGATTTTCAGTGCGGCTATATCATGATGGTCAAGACGGGCTGGAGCACGTTTTAGCCTCTCCCCCCGACTTGGTGATTTTAGATGGTATGCTGCCAAGTTTAGATGGCTTTGAAGTCTGCAAGCAACTGCGTCTGTCGCTCAGCATTCCAATATTAATGCTCACCGCACGGGATGAGGAAATTGACGAAATTATCGGCTTAGAAATGGGGGCTGACGACTACCTCAAAAAGCCTGTAAGAGGCCGGTTATTAGAAACTCGTATCAAAGCGCTATTAAGGCGTCATCAACCTCAACACCAAGCGCCCAAAGCAACACTTGAGTTTGGCACACTCTACATTAATAAAGAAGATAGGAACGTTACCCTTGCAAAGCAGCCAGTTAACTTATCCAGCAATGAGTTTGATGCGCTTTGGGTGCTTGCCAGTAAAGCCGGACAAATTGTTACCCGAGATGAGCTTACTAAAGCACTCAGAGGATTTGATTATGATGGGTTTGACCGCTCTATAGATTTGCGTATTTCACGACTGAGAAAGAAGCTAGGTGATGATGGCCAAAACCCATTTAAAATAAAGACGGTATGGGGTAAAGGATATCAGTTGGCGAAGGACGTGTGGTAATGTGGCGCTTTGTGTTTGCTTTACTGACCATCTTAACGCTTACAAGCGTTATCACAGGTCAGGTGTTTGATAAGCTTATCGCCGCATCCTCCGAGAGTAATGAAGCGCATTACGATCCACTTAGCACAACCGCACCAATTATTGCCGCAATGGCTAAAGACAACATACCTGAGTCACAAATTACTGCGCTTCCACTGCACCAAACAATAACCGCTCAACTTATACCAAGGGCCGACTATCCACTCCCTGCGAGCTTAAGCAGCACACTCTCACAACAGCGACTTATTTACCTCGAAAGCGAATCATCAGTAAGCGCTTGCATACTTACAAGCCAAGATAATATCTACATCCTGACAATGCCGAAGCAATTTCAGACTAAATATGGCCTGCTCATGACCTTGTTGTTTTACACTATCGTTCTGATTGTTGTCGTCGCCTTTTTATCCCCATTTATTGCTAGGCTGTTAAAGCTCAAAAATGCCGCACATCAGCTGGGTAAAGGCGAACTCAACGCCCGCGTGCAAGTCGGTACGGTATGGTACTTAAAGGATATTGAGCAAGCGTTTAATCAAATGGTACGACAAATAGCCGGGTTAATGACTGACATGAAGCTATTAAGCAGCGGACTTTCTCATGAACTACGTACGCCACTTGCAAGGGTAAGAATGGGGCTAGACACACTGGTTGAAACTCATGATGATGAGCTGCGGGCACAGTACGAAGATAGGATCAACCAAAACCTTGATGAAATGGAGCAAGTGATTGATGCTATTTTAGATTACGCAAGATTGCAGCACCGCCTTGACGACGTGGAACTTCAGCCTGTTGACTTGAATGCGATGGCTCACCAGTTAGCCAATAACGCCCACCATCATGACTTAACACTAAAACTTTCGTCAAAACCTTGCTGGATAATCGGTGAAGGTCAGTACTTACGCATGCTAATCAATAACTTATTATCTAACGCGATAAAATATGCCAACGCTAAAATATCACTAGAAACCCGAGTCGATAATGACAAGGTTAAGTTTATTATTGAAGACGACGGGATAGGTATAAGTAACGAGGTTCGAGACAAAGTGTTACTACCATTTTATCGCGACGATTCTCAATCACAATCAGGGTATGGAATTGGCTTAGCCTTTGTGCAACGTATAGTCACTCGTTTTGGTGGTACCATCGTAATTCAAAAAAGCCCCGCGCTGGGCGGGGCCAAAATCACTGTTTCGCTGATACAGACTCAGCAAAAGTAACGTTAACTCTGAAGCTGTGGTAAGCAGTGCTACAGTTCACCGCTTGGCAACGAAACAGTGTACAACAACCTAATATTCAAAGGGAGTTAGGATTAATGTGGTCCACTGTTGTCAGCAGGCGTTTGCCAATTACTCTGCCACACGTAGTTGCCATGGATATAAAGCAGTTTATCAGCCTGAATAAGCCCTCTATCTGCTTCGGTATACCCGAGTGCTTTGTCACTCTCTATGGGCGTTGCTACCTCGGCACGGCTACTCCCGCGATAACTGAGTGTTGAGTCCACGCCGTGGATAATTTCAAATGCGGCGAGATCGTTTTGGCTATACCAGTTATAACTACTTTCATTCACTTGCTCTGTATTCCAGTAAACAATCGGCAAAGTGAACCGAGTTACTGAGGCATTGTCTTTTAGCATGGCCAAAGCGCGATAATCATATTCCAGCGGTGTAAACCCCCCTGCAAATGTATGATCTTTTAATAGCTTGGGTTCAGCAGGATTTGCAACATCAAACAAACTCACTTTGGTGCCGGGCTGCACGTTTCCATCAGGGTCTCCAAGGTGCTGACCTACCCCAAGAAGCAAACCGTCACCAACAGGGTGCAAATAAGAAGAGAAACCGGGGATCTCTATACTTCCCGCGATTTTAGGCTGTGATGCGTCAGATAAGTCCAGAACGTAGAGAGGATCTATTTGTCTAAAGGTCACGATATAAGCTGTATCGTTAAAATATCTAACCGCATAAATATCTTCATCCACAAGCCCCGTATCCGGATTAACCTTGCCAATAGGGGTTGGATTTTGGCTATTTGGTAGCGTCGCCACAGTGTTGAGTTCATTCCCTTCTGGTTTGAGCATATACAACTTATGGCTATTACCGATATCTGTATCATACTGACTCGTTACTACGCGCAGAACGCCATCTTTTTCATCAAATCGAGTCGCAGCCATCGTCTCGCTGACACGAGCAAGTTGACCTTCCACCTCACCTGTTGCTTGGTATGTCACCCCTTCGTCCGTTAACAATAACTTATGTAATACTATGCCTGATGGATCCCAGATTGATGTGTTGACATCACCATCACTGCCATTAAACGAGTAATTGTAAAGATACACTGCTGTTGCAGACATATAAAAACCAAAGGTGCGCGTGCTGACGCAAGTTGTTTTCACCTCATCAGGATTGCGAATGTCAATTTCCGTGACTGTTGTTAAGCCATTATATCCATCTTGCGTGGTAGCATCTGCTGGCAAATAACAGCCATCTGCGGCAACCAGTGGCGCTACACTTCCTTGCTTTAAATTTCTAAATTGGGGTAATAAATCGTTAATGTTAGTATCCATTAAGCGATTGTAGCTTGCTACTTTGTCAGCGCTATTAAAACCATTGTAGCGTATAGTGTGGTCGGCGATAACATAGAGTTTGTCACCGATTAATCTGCTGCCAACTAATGAACCATCAATTTGAAAGCGTTTTTCGACCTCAGCCTGTGCGGGTAGGGATACGTTACTAAAAGCAAGCTCAATCACGCCTTGATAATTTACTTCAGGTTGAACATCCAGTTCAGACATACCATCAGCAAAGTCATACTCATAGTCCATTAATACGCTGATGAGTTGATTGTTTTTAAGGTAAAGATTTTGGCTTGCAAACTCTGAATCTGATACCGCTAATTCATTAACTTGTGTAGGGACATCCGTAGCCTCAGTATCCAAGATCCTAACGAAGGTTTTACTGTCTGTATCCGTGTATGCAACGCTGGTCGAGCCGCCGATAAATAAGTAACGGCCATCGAATTTAATCCGGTCGCTTTCTGATACCCCTTCAACCAGTTGATTGGTGCCTGAGTAAGGTGCATTATCTGTGGTTGCTGATGGATTTTCTAAATCATCGCCATTATTCAACCCACCGCTGGCAACGAAAATGCCGTTTTTGATAAACTGACTAAACTGAGCTGATGAAGCTGACTTCAACGGCGCAGAGCTATTATTAAGCGCGTTGAGTTCTGGTAATTTATCTTCATCATTGTCGCTACTACCACCACATGCGCAAAGGCTAGCGGCAAGCGGAAGACTGAGCCAAATTTTGCATCTCATGATATGTTTCCTTGTAAGTTAAGTGCCAACGTAAGCCTAAACTTTCACACTAAAATTTCTGTTATCTTGGCAACTTGTTTTGTTATTTAATGTTACCCTTTCTGGTAATTTGTACAGCGACTGGTAAATTACACTGGTAGTAATAATGCGCTTTGATTGACACCTCGTAAAAAAACCAGTGCAAAGCCCAAATTCAGAACTGGAGTTCCAAGTTGAATAAGTTATTAATGGCCTTAACCTTGCTGGTTACCACTCAGGTAAATGCCACGGTGGTGCCATGTGACGCCAATGACAGCGAGTGTACGCCAGTCGATGAATGGCGATTTGGCATTGCGCTTGGCGGCGGCGTGATCTCCAACCCACTCCATGACGGTGAAAATATTCCCTTGGTTGTTGTGCCCTATATTAGTTATTACGGTGAACACCTCTTTCTTGATAATGGGACTTTGGGCTATACCTTTCACTACACTGATAAATTTGATCTTAGCTTGATCGGCACGTTTAATACCGAGCAGGCCTATTTCGAAAAATTTCACCCGAGTAATATATTCGTGCAAAAAATGGGGTTTGATGCCAGCAATGAGCTACCTGGCGGTGAATTTGCCGCAGAGCAAACCGCTATCTCCTTAGACGATATCGAATCGAGAAAATGGGCCATAGATGGCGGCGTTTTAGCCCACTGGATAATAAGTGATAGCGTAAAAATCAGCGCATCATGGCTCACCGATATCACCAACACTTATCAAGGTTACAATGCCGATGTTGGGGTTAGCTATCGTTTTAGGTTCAATAATTCACCTAACACTTATGTGTTTATTAAAGCGGGGCTAAAATGGAAAAGTCGACAACTGGTGGACTATTACTACGGCATAGACAAAGCGGATACACCGAATAGTGAGCTATGGTATAAAGGCAGTTCAAGCTTCCAGCCTTATGTTAGCTTTGCCTACTCTTATCCCGTAAGTGAGTCTTGGACCTTCAAATTTAACGCTAAATATCAGCAACTTGATAGCACAATGACAGATAGCCCGATAGTCGAGGATAGCTATACCGCGACGGTTTTTGTCGGGGGAAAATATGAATTTTAGGCTGTACTTAATCACAATTATAATTTTCAGCGCACCAAGTAAAGCTTTAACCAAACCCAACAATGGCATTAAATTAGAAATAAAACCTATTACATGTATGGTGAAACAAGCAGGGCAACGCTGCGAAATGACGGCAAAAATTGCTTGGCAATCGCCCGCTAAAATGGACCTCTGTTTATTTCAGGAAAAACAAAAATTACAATGCTGGGAGCAGGCCAAGGAGGCAAAATCAACACAAATTATCCACCTCTCAAAGTCCATGCTCTTTACCCTAAAAGATGCTAAAAATAACGTTGTTGCAAAACAAAATATTGAAGTACACACAAGCGTCAACCAACAATATAGACGCAAACTCAGAAGCGATTGGAGTGTGTTTTAATGGCCAAGGTATTACTTGTCGAAGATGATGTAAAACTAGCGGAGTTAACCGCAAAGTTCTTAATCCATAATGGCTTTGAAGTCGTTCAATTACACAATGGTATTAACGCCATTAAAGCGATAGAAGCCGAAAAACCAGATATTTTAATTTTAGATATTATGCTTCCAGGCCTTGATGGTTTTTCTATTTGCAAAGCTGCACGCGGTGATTTTAAAGGGCCGGTTTTATTTCTTACCGCCAAAGATAGCGACTTCGACCATGTAAAAGGACTTGAAATCGGTGCTGATGATTACATTATCAAGCCCGTTGAGCCATATGTGCTACTTGCCCGCTTGAATGCGCTATTAAGACGCACACAAAATGATGAAGTTCAGTCTGACTCCATTACCTTAGGGGAATTACAAATAGATAAATCGGACCGTAAGGTCTACTTGGCAGGTAACGAAGTTGAACTAACCAGTTATGAATTTGATTTACTAAAGACATTGGCAGGCCATGCGGGCGAAACGCTGAGTAGAGACTATATCTATAAACATGTTGTTGGCCGCGAATATGACGGATTAGATAGAAGCGTTGATGTACGTATTAGCCGTTTACGTAAAAAACTTGGCGACAATCTAGAGCAACCTGCAAGGCTTATTACCGTGTGGGGCAAGGGCTACCTCTGCTCTAAGTCTGCTTGGGGCTAGTGTATTTGTGCTAAAACTATTGCTCAGCCTCTATTTGGCTGTGTTTACCAGCATTGTCGTTATTAACCAAGTGAGCGAAGCTATTTGGTCTCATTGGGTGCACTCCGCGCCCGATGAGTTACGACACGCAAAAGCAGTTGCTAATACGCTCAAAGCGAGTATTTCCTCACACAACTTACCCCAAGAGTCGGAAACCGTGAAAATACTCAACATGGACGATGTCGCTTGGCTTCCAGAGCAAGCCGGCACTTTAGTTCAAGGTGGTATTTTAACGAGCTTTGACGATGAAGGTAGCGCATGGCTGACTTTCAAAGTACCTGATTCAACATTACTGATGCAGCTAGGGCCATTAGCACCAGCCGCTTCAGCTGCCAATAAACAGTGGGTCATCAAATTGCTTTCTTATGCCGTGCTCGCATTTTTACTTATGCTGTGGATACGGCCCTTGTGGCTTGATTTATTGCAACTGAGGTATATCACCGAAAATCTCACTCAAGGTCAACTGCCCAAAGCGACCCGACATTCCCGGTTTTCTGCTATTTCAAATTTAACCGAGCAGATCCGCGATTTGGCATCTCAAGTCGCAAGGCTAATTGAAAATCAAAAACTACTCGTTAATGCGGTTTCTCACGACCTGCGAACTCCACTTGCCAGACTCAAATTTGCTCTCGCCATGTTACCAGAGCAAAGCCGTGAGCAAGCAAATGATATGGCGGATGATGTGGTCGAAATGGAAGCCATGATAGATGAAATGCTGGCCTACGCACGGCTTGAATTTGAAGTAGATAAACTTGAAGTAACACCACTGGATCTTTGCGCGCTTGTCGACGACCAGATAAACAAACTCAGTCAGCTCACCGATAAACAAATAACTCTTAATAAAAAGAGCACGCAGGTTATCGTCTCAGGTAACGCTTACTACCTCTCTCGAGCCATTCAAAATATTGTGCAAAACGCCGATAAGTACGGTCGCTCAAACATCGAAATTAGTCTTGAATGTGACAAAAGCAACGCTTATCTTCATATTGAGGATGATGGCGATGGGATCCCTAAATCTCAGTGGGAATCGGTTTTTATTCCCTTCTCACGCTTAGATGAAAGTCGCAGCAAAGATAACGGTGGTTATGGCCTAGGGCTGGCTATCGTACGCAAAATCGCCACTTGGCATCGCGGCACTTGCCATGTTGGGTTCTCCGAACTCGGCGGTGCTAAATTCACTCTGACTTTGCCCCGCACTTCATCTTAAAACGCTTATCACACGCACACCTGCTGACCTATGTGCGTGTATTCAAGGCATATAGAAGTTGACGGACGCTACCCTAAGGGATAACAACGGCTAAAGAGCAAGTTACTATCCCAAGTTTTGAGTGATTAAGCGCGAGTGCGAGCTGGGATCAGAGCGACTAATAATAGCATTCCTGCTATTAGTCCATACGGCAACCCAATCTCTATTTCATAAATAACAGTTCCAATAATCGGGCCAATTACAATACCCAGTCCTTGCGCCGCTGATATCGTTCCGGCAGCCGCGCCTTGCTCATCAGCCTCCACCGAATTGGCAGCCAAAGCAGAGACAGACGGATATATCCATCCCATACCAAAGCCAGCGACACCATAGCAAACCCAGAGCAAGATAGGCGCTGATGCAAAAATCGCAGACACAAATCCAGCGGCAGCGATGACTCCACCGAATTGAATTAGTCGCGCAGGCTGCCATTCAAGCTTCTGGAGTGCTACTTGCGCGATAATCAGTGCCACACCAACAGTCGCAAGTGCAATCCCTGCAGCACGTGCAGTGTCAGCAGGGTCAAGCTGAAGCCTATCAAGGACAAAAAAGCCAACTGTGATCTGCGCAACAGCCACACTAAAAGCTGCTATAAAAGCCACGGTAACAGGTCGACGTAGCCTTACATCCGTTAAACGAACGCGATTGTTGCTGGGTTTTGCATGTCGTTCGTACCTTGGCAGTACCCGCCAAAGAACAATCAGGGCAATAAGGGGCAACATTGCGGAAATATACAAAGGCATACTTAAGCTAAGAGGTCCAAGTAGCCCAACAAACCCAGGACCAATCACCATACCAGCCGCACTTGACGCACCAATCCCCGCCATCGCTGCCGCACGTTGTTTAGGCACAACATGATCCGCGATTAAAGCGGCGCAAGTCGCAGGTACCGCAGCATAAAACATCCCAGCGAATCCACGTCCAACCACTATGCCTGAAAATGCAAGCACGGGCACTAATGCGGTCTGCATCGCAAAGTCGATAAAGACTGCTAAAAATGCATAGCTAATGACAAAACCTGTAAGCCCAAACAGTATCACCGGGCGCCGACCTTTTCGGTCACTAAGGCTTCCCCAGAACCGTGCCATAATAACCCAAGCAACTCCAGCAACTGTCATCGCCGCGCCAATTTGCCATGCTTTGAGCCCAATCACATGGGCAATAGGACCTGCTAACGCAGTAAACCCCATCACAGCCATAGTGCAAACAAATGTCTCAAACATCAGCGGCTTCAGGCTAAATGCATCACCCGCCTCTGGCATCCCCTCATTGCTGGCTAAATTAGTCATTTGGTTTCCTTTTGATGATGGCAATACAAACTCCTTTTACACAAATTGCATAGCCTGCGTATTCCAAAGATATGTATAGTGCCCCCTCTGCGCTAACAAGCGATGGTGGCAACCCGACTCCACTACTTTACCTTGCTCAAGTACAATAATGTGATCAGCACCCTCTATACTAGAAAGCCGATGTGCAATGGTCACCACGGTACGATTGTGCAACAGGTTATTCATGGCGATGATTACCTCTGATTGAGTAATAGGATCAAGTGAGGCTGTGGCTTCATCAAGTAGTACAATAGGTGCATCTTTTAATAGTGCTCGGGCAATTGCAATACGCTGTCTTTGACCGCCAGATAGCAATAAACCACCATCGCCTACTCGGGTATTTATGCCATTTGGTAACGTATCAACAAACTCTAAGCAGTTAGCCGTTTTGCACGCATCTTTTACTTCTTCATCACTGGCATCTAGCCGACCAATACGAATGTTTTCAACAATACTGGCATCGATTAACTGAATATCTTGAAACACCATACTAACTAACTGATGCACGCCCTTGGAGCCAATATCTTTAAGATCTAGGCCACCGATTTTCACACAACCTGAATTAGGGTCAAAAAAGCGGGCACACAAATTTAATAATGTAGACTTGCCACTACCAGATGCACCTACAATGGCCATTGTCGTGCCTTGTGGCACACAAAAACTCACATCATCTATGACCTTTTTAGCCCCGTGTTGAAACGATACTCGCTCAAACTCTATATCAAAATTGCTTGGCAATTGGGGGCTATCTGGCTCTACCAACACAGGCTCATTTAGAATAACCTCAAGCTTGCGCTCAGACTGCATAGCCAGACGTAAAACCGTTAGATACTCGCCAACTTCTTGAAGAGGTTCAAGTAGTTTGATTAGCAGCAGGGCAAATAGAATAGTGGTAAAATCTACGCCTGAAAAACGCTGCTCGGGTAAGGTTATGGCTAGCATTATCACAAACATACTGAGCACCATATTTAGCACTATGCGATAGGTTAATACGGGGCCGGCTCCCCACATTTCCACTTGTAGGCTATGCTGCTTTGTTTTCTCTAGCTGCTTGGCAAGATGGGACAACCATGTTTGTGCTTGGTCATATAACTTGAGGGTTTTTAACGCTTCAATATAATCGGTAATAGTGCTGGCACTTTGCCGATATGATTGCTGCTTAGCGCTAGCGACTTGCACAAACTTTCGTTTCGACACCTCCATTACCCAAAATGCTAAAGGCAATAGTATCAATGCACTAAGGGCATAAATAGGATTGATAAATAACATCACCACTAGACCAATCACAGGTGTCACCAAAGCAGAAATCAGATCGGGAGCGATATGGGAAAAAATACCTTCAATTTTCTTTATATCCTCAGTGAGCATTTCTAAAAACTCACTGCTATGGGTGCGTCGCACACGACCAAGAGGCAGATGTCGTACATGATTAATCAATTTAATACGATACGCATGAACAACCTGATAACTGCCGACAAAGCTCTGATACTGGCCTATATATGCACATATCAGTTGCATCACAAAGCAACCACCTAGCGCCATCAAATAATCCATTGGTGTTGAAAGCCAAGGCATCATTTTTGGCGTGGTTAAAAACTGCTGTTGTAGCCAGTGGAAACATAACAGCAGCGGTGCAATTGCCACACTACGTTCCAACACTCGAAAAACAACGCCAGTATAAAAGCGCCACTTGCCAGAGCTTGCATGCTCTATCACACGACCAATACTCAATAATGCTTGTCTGTCCATTTAAATCTCATAATGTATAGGTTGGAAATTTGACGAGTCTTTCATCGGACTTTGTTGCTCTCCTTCGCTTTGTTGTAGCAACCAGCTGTGACGATAATAATCACAATTCGACAACAATTCGCCATGAGTTCCCTGTGAGACAATTTTCCCCTCTTTCAAGACAAGGATCTGACCGATATTTTCAAGACCTAAATACTTGTGGGTGATCACCAAGAAAGTGGTGTTTGGATAGTACGTTTGAATAGCCTGATAGAATTTAGATTGTGTCACATTATCCATTGCGGCCGCAGCTTCATCTAAAATCACCAAAGGGGGCTCGGCCACCAAAGCACGTGCAATAGCAATACGTTGTTTTTCTCCCCCAGACAAATTTTGTCCGCGTACTTGTACCTGGGTTTCGAGGCCATCAGGCAATTGACTTATCCAAAGCTTTAGTTGAGCGACCATAATGGCGCGCTCTATCGCATCGGAGCTAATATGGTTACGGCCAAACAAAATATTGTCTCGTAGGGTACCCTCAAATAAATAACACTCTTGCGTCACCACACTCATAAAGTGTGATCGGACACTGTCACTCATTAAACACACATCCTGCCCGAATAGTTGCACTTTACCTGATGAAGGAGACAATAAACCACATGCCAACATCGCAAGCGTGGATTTACCATTACCAGATGCACCGACTATAACATTCAATGAATTGGGTACTAGCTTAAAGTGCACGCCCGCCAAAACCTGATGAGATTGGTAAGCAAAATCCACGTGATGAAACTGCATCAGCGGCAACCTTTTATCAACTTTAACAGGTGTGCTAGCTGAATTAGAAAAGCGCGCCATGTAGATAGGCGTGATCCGTTTAACGCCAGCTAGTAACTCGTTTGCTTCCATAAAAAAACGACTCACTTTGATGATTGGGTTAAGCATGCCAACAGCCAATAATATACTTAAAATAACCTGCTCAGTAGTGACACTTTGCGCACTATGTAAACTAATCGCTGCGGGTAGCAAGCAAACAAAAGATCCACTCAGCAATGCGGTGTATAACGTCCAGCCAGGTACCGTTTGGCCGGTGAGTTCGAGTACCAACTTTTGGTATTGATCCAACTTTCGATTTAAAACGGCAAATCGTTTACTGTCTAAATTATATAGCTTCATCAACGGCATATTTTTAACGTAGTCACTTAGTGTCGTGGTCAAATCCTCTGACACAAGGCTAAACCGCTCGTACTGACCAGCTGTTTTATGCATAAATAAACCACTAACAAAAAATGCTAGCGGCACAACAACAACCGCACTGAGTGCAAGCCGCCAATCTATAAATGCGATCACCGTAAAGACGACACAAGGTGTAAGGATTGCGTTAAACAACTCAACACTTTGATGGGCTATAAAGTTTTCAATATGCTCAACATCTTGCAATATATTTTGTTTTAAAACGGCGGGGTTTTGAGCACTGAGCCATAGCAACGACATATTTGCCAATTGGGTTGCGAGTGTCATTCTAACTTTAGTGAGCGCCTTAAAAGAGACTTGGTGGCTGAAGTAATAGGCGCCCATAGCACACCCAGATTTCAATAAAATCGCGCCACAAATCCCTGCAGCAATCCATAACAATTGTTCAATCGAAGCCGATAAAGGATTAAGTAAGGCTTGAATAGAAAGAAATAACAAATACACAGGCACGATTTCAAGCAAAGTGACAAGCACCATTAGGCTAAAAGCTATCAACATTTTGCCTTTATAAGGTGCACAGATAGCAAAAATAATTGACCTGGGACTGCAATGTCCCTCGGTTTCATGCGATTCAACACGCATATACCTACTCCTTTAAATGCGGTTAAAAATCTGTCGTATAAACTAACCCTAAGCGGTATTAAAATCGTGCAACAACGCAAATATGCTCTTGCCGATCCCATAGCTTTTAGAGATATCAGGTTTATATCAACCAAACGTGCAACTTGAACAGCAGAGTCAATCATTAAAGACTAGAACAAATACCTAGTTTGTATCTCTGGTTTATGCTGCCACTTTTACCACACCGTGATTTATCTAAGCACAATAAAAAATAGCGCTAAGCCTATTGCAGCAACCCTGACAACGCTCCCCTCATCCGTTCAATATCCCCCAGATCGGAAATAAGTATAAGTTCTCTGATATCCACGCAAATTTTCCCGAAAAAATTACCGATAGGGGCATACAACAACTTTTTGGGGTGGGAACAAATTGTCCAAAAACATATTTTTTGGGCAAGAAAACTTCATGACAAATAACACTCGCAGTTGCCTCGACTCAAAAAATAAACCGCGACCGTGCTTCATAACCGGAGAACAATAGTGAAAACAACAACTGATACGCCAGTCCGACCGAAGGCTGAGCAAGACCTCTATATTGAAAAAAATATTTGGCAGCAACAAAGTCTTGGTTCCCTTGTCGCCGATTGGCGGTCTCAATTTTCAGATAACGTCGCCCTGATTGAAGGTGAAACTGAGCTCACTTACGCTCAATTTGAGCAACGCGTGGTAGCGCGCCGTGCTGGATTTTGCAATATCGGCTTAAAAGCCGGCGACCACGTGATGATGCAATTGCCTAATTCTCTCGATTTTGTAATTAGTTGCTTCGCAATGTTCCAATTAGGTGTCATCCCAATTTTGGCCATGCCCGCGCAGCGTGAGTCCGATATTGTCGCGTTGTGTGAACTCAGTAACCCTGTAGCATACGTAGTGCCAAGCAGTTATTTGGGTCACGATTATATTGCCATGGCCCAACGTATTGTGTCCAAATGTTCAAGTATTGAGCATGTCTTGGTCACGAGTGATACACCAAGCGATACCCCGTATACATCCCTTTCTCAGTTAGACAGCACCGAGCCCATGCAGGTTTCTAATATTGATCCAACCTCCACGGCACTCATGTTGCTTTCTGGTGGTACTACAGGTACCCCTAAACTTATTCCACGCAGTCACAATGACTATTACTTCAATGCCAAAGCTTCTGCCAAGCTATGTCAATTTGATGAGCAAACCACTTATTTAGCGGTTTTACCAATCGCCCATAATTTCCCTTTGGCATGTCCCGGGATCATTGGCACGCTTTGTCAGGGTGGAACAGTGGTGCTGTGTCCAACACCTGGGCCAGACGAAGCGTTTCCACTTATAGAACAACACAAAGTTACTCACACCGCTTTGGTACCCGCTTTAACGAAACTATGGCTTGAGGCTAAACAATGGGATGAAACCGATATAAGTAGCCTGCAACTGTTACAAGTGGGTGGTGCTAAGTTCACTACCGAGCAAGCGACACAAGTGCCTGATGTACTTGGTTGTCAACTGCAACAAGTGTTTGGTATGGCCGAGGGATTACTGTGTTTCACCCGCCTGGATGATCCGTTAAATGAAGTGATGCATACCCAAGGTCGTCCACTTTGCGACCTCGATCAAATACGCATTGTTGACGAACAAGACAACCCCGTAGCACGAGGTAGCGTTGGTGAGCTACAAACCAAAGGTCCCTATACCATCGCGGGTTACTACAAAGCACAAGCACATAACCAAACAACCTTTACCGCCGATGGCTTTTACCGTACGGGTGATTTAGTACGTATGAACCAAGTTGGTAACCTAATTGTTGAAGGGCGGATCAAAGAACAGATTAACCGAGCAGGAGAAAAAATCGCTGTCGCAGAAATAGAACAACGCCTGCTCTCCCACCCCTATATTGATGAAGCCATACTAGTGCCCGTACCAGACGCATATCTTGGCGAACGTAGCTGTGCCTGCATTATTTCTAGTCAGCCTGTTACCCTCAGTGAAGTTTATCAACTACTGCAAGAACAGCAGGTTGCGCGCTTTAAATATCCAGATCAAATCATTTCGCTCAGCTTTTGGCCACTCACTGCTATAGGAAAGATCAATAAAAAAGCACTAATAAAACGTGCTGAAGATGAGTATGTAGAGACCACCATGAATCAGTTAAAACCAATACCCTATGTTGAAAAAACCATCTCTGTCCAGTCAACTTTAGCGCAGTTAGCCCCGAGTATTTCTGAGCTCAGTAATCATCCATTTAAAGCCGTATACGAGTGTAAATCTGCTTGGTCTGTTGGCCTTGGCAAAGTAGCTGAACTGCACTCTAACGGCAACGAAATAACCTTACAACAAGGTGAAAAGACAAAACACTTTAATGGCAAGCCTTTTCCCGAGCTGATGGCGCAGGCCCTGCAAAGTATTCAATTCGAAAACTGGCGCTTATATGGCGTAGCTAAGTTTGAACTAGCCAGCGTATTTCACGGTATTCAAACATGTACTGAGCATGAAAAGTCTTTGCAATTATTTGTGCCAAAACTAGAGGTACGCCTTGAAGCAAATAAAGCGACATTACGCGCGTTGACTGAGGCTGACCTCAAAGCGCTTGAAACATTAGTGTTAAAAGCAGATACATCATGCCTACAAACGGAAAGTACGGCTGCCTTTAAGCCTCTAAAAACACCACAGATCAACACGCAATATAAAGATGAATATAAAACATCGGTTGCTAAAGCCATTGAAGAAATTTGCAACAGGCAATATCAAAAAGTGATCTTGTCTCGCCGTATTCATGTACCGGACAGCATTTGCTTGAATAAGAGCTTCCGCTACGGCCGTTTACATAATTCCCCTGCACGCTCATTCCTCTACCAGCTAAACGACTTTTCAATTGCAGGTTTCAGCCCAGAAACCCTACTTGAAGCCAGCAACAAGGGATATATCAGCACACAGCCTCTAGCTGGTACTCGCTCACTTGGTAACTCGCCACAAGAAGAGCAGCAGCTGCGAGAAGAACTTCTTAACGACACCAAAGAAATAGCCGAGCACGCTGTATCAGTAAAATTAGCCCAAGAAGAATTGGAGCAAATATGTGAACCCAGTTCAATTTCGGTAAGTGAATTTATGGCTGTGCGCCGTCGCGGCAGTGTACAACACCTAGCCTCTCGCGTCTGCGGTCAACTAAGTAATGGTAAAAACCCATGGCATGCATTTCAAGCGCTCTTCCCTGCGGTTACGGCGTCAGGGATCCCAAAACGTGAGGCCATAGAAGCCATATTGCGCCTTGAACCAAATAGCAGAGATTGGTACAGCGGCTGTGTAATGATTGTAGATAATGACGGGTTTATGGACTCAGCTTTAGTGCTGCGTTCAATTTATCGCGCCAATAACAGTACATGGCTACAAGCTGGCGCTGGTGTCATTGATCAATCTAAGCCTGAGCGTGAATTGACAGAAACCATCGAAAAACTCAGTTGCATCGCCAACTACCTAATTGATGAAAAAACGTTAGAAGAGGCGCAGGGCTAACACATGGCACAGGTAAAGACCCCCCTAAATAAGAAACAGCTGTTAAAACATGTACAAGCGTTTGTGCAAACACCGCTTGAAGACAAGCTAGATGCCAACCTTATTGAACTTGGCTTAGACTCAATGCATATGATGCGTTTGGTCAATCAGTGGCGAAAACAAGGCGCAAAAGTGACCTTTTCAAAACTGATTGAACAACCAGTTCTTAGCGACTGGATAACACTTTTATGTACGCAAATTGATACTGATGTCGAAGTTACTGAAGCCCCTAAACTACCCGATATAGATCCCTACGCAGAGTTTGAGCTCACTGACGTGCAATATGCCTATTGGATTGGTCGCCAAGATGAGCAAGAGCTTGGTGGCGTCGGTTGTCACGCCTATCTGGAAATAGACAATCAAGACATCGATCCAATTAGGCTCGAACAAGCTTGGCATGCACTTTATCACTATCATCCCATGCTACGTGCGCAGTTTACTGAATCTGGTACCCAGCAAGTGCATTCACAGCTTCCCACTCCGGGGCTTGCAATTAACGACTTTAGGTCACTAACTCTTGATGAGGCAACTAAAGCGGCAGAACAAATCCGCAGCCGTCTATCACACCGAAAATTAGGTATTGAGTATGGTCAAACCCTTGGGCTGGAATTGAGTTTACTTCCCGAAGGAAAATGTCGGATCCACTTTGATGTAGATCTACTGATCGCTGACGTGCAGAGCTTAAATATCTTATTGAAAGATCTTGCGGTGCTTTATCATGGCGGTACACTCAACACGGATCCACACTGGAGCTTCGCAAAGTACCTAGCGTTTGAAAATGCACAAAATAAAGATAAGTTTGAAGCAGACAAAGCTTATTGGCAAACGCGTTTAGCAACTCTACCTTCGGGCCCACAGCTTCCCCTTCGTTGCGACCCTCGAGCGATCACTCGACCAACATTTTCTCGCCGTTTGCACACCTTGAGCCAGTACCAGTGGAAGACGCTTAAAAATACCGCACAACAGCATCAAGTGACGCCCGCTATGTTGCTCGTCACTAGTTATGCGTACGTACTTGCCAAATTTAGTACCGAGCAGAAATTCACACTGAACTTACCACTTTTTGATCGCAAGACTCAGCACCCAGGCATTGAAAACGTGGTTGCCGACTTCACCAATCTATTGCTTTTAGATTGTGATTTTAGTGAAGCTAAAGGTTTTATTGATCATACAAAAGCAATACAAAGCCAATTTCACCAAAACGTTGCACACAGTGATTATTCCGCAGTGCAAATCCAACGCGATTTAGTAAAACACGGTTATGCACAGGGTGTGAGCGCACCTATCGTATTTGCCTGTAACTTAGGCACCCCACTTCTGTCGCAACAAGACACGGTATTGGGTCAATTTAACTATATGATCTCGCAGACGCCGCAAGTGTGGTTAGACCATCAAGTGTATGAAGTTGATGAAGGTTTGATGCTGGCATGGGATGCTGTGGATGAGATTTTCCCAGAGTCGCTAATTGATTCCATGTTTGCAAGCTATGTTGCATTACTTGAAAACCTAGCGGCAAATAGCAGCGCATGGCACGCATTACATCTTATTGACCTGCCAGAGTATCAGCAAATCCAACGCAAAGCAGCCAATAACACCGATGCACCTTATACCCCACATACATTGCATGAAGCATTTTTTAGAGGTGCTCAGGTACACCCAGATAAGACTGCATTAATATTCAACACCGAACGGTTAAGCTATCGCACCGTCGCAGAAAAAGCGCTACGCATAGCCGCTTATTTGAAGCAACAAGGGCTGAATGGTGCAGAACCTGTAGCCGTAACATTACCCAGAAGCGCTGAGCAGATCATAGCGATACTTGGAGTACTGGCAGCCGGTGGCTGTTATGTGCCTATAGGACCTCACCAGCCTCAATCACGGCGAGAAAAGATCCATCGAACCGCAGAGGTCAAGCTAGCAATTGCTATTGGTGACGATCCAGAACATGACCCAGCAGTAAAATGTATTGATATTCAACAAGCGCTTTTAGCTGAGCCACTTGAATCAGCTGTTATCACAGACCCTGCAAATCCCGCCTATATCATATTCACCTCGGGCTCTACAGGTGAACCCAAAGGGGTTGAAATGAGTCATCAGGCCACTGCCAATACCATTTATCAGCTCAATAAAGACTATCAAATTGGCCAAGATAGCTGTGCGCTCGGGGTTTCAGCGCTTGATTTTGACCTTTCTGTATATGATATTTTTGGTTTGTTAAGTGTTGGCGGACAGCTAGTCGTTATTGATGAGCAGCAGCGCCGTGATGCACAAGCATGGCTTGAGCTGGTACATCAACACAAGGTAACTATTTGGAACTCTGTTCCGATATTGCTAGATATGCTTTTGACCACGGCGGAACAAGATAGCCGCCAACTGCACTTTGAGCAGGTGATGTTGTCTGGTGATTGGATAGGCTTAGACCTTCCTCCTCGGCTACAACATATCAGCGCCACCAATCCACCTATTATTGCAATGGGTGGCGCAACAGAAGCAGCGATTTGGTCAAACCGGTGTGAAGTTCGCTCACCACTGCCACTGCATTGGCACTCAATCCCATACGGTAAACCTCTGCCAAACCAAAAATATCGCGTTGTTGATAAGCACGGTCAAGATTGCCCAGACTGGGTTCCTGGTGAGCTGTGGATTGGCGGTATTGGTCTAGCAACTTGTTACCGTGGTGATAGCATACAAACGGCAGCACGCTTCGTTGAGCAACATGGCGAGCGTTGGTATCGCACTGGCGACCAAGGTCGTTACTGGCCTGATGGCAACCTCGAGTTTTTAGGACGCATCGATCATCAAGTTAAAATACGCGGGCATCGTATTGAGTTGGGTGAAATTGATACAGCCCTTGCCAATATTAATGGTGTTCAGCGCGCTGTTACCGTGACCATTGGCGAGCCTAAAAGCCTAGCGAGTGTTGTGGTCTTAGCTGCTCAAAACACGTTAGATAACGCTGCCATACAACGCCAATTACACAAGCTACTGCCAGATTATATGGTGCCAAGCCATATCGAATTTGCACCGCAGCTGCCACTCAGTAGCAATGGTAAAATAGACCGAAAAGCACTTGTCAACCAGCTGGCTGCCACGCAGCAGCAGTGTGCATTGAGTTTAACCGCGCCGCAAACAGACAACGAAAAATGCCTTGCCAATATATGGCGGTCTTTACTGGGGATTGAGCAAATCGGTCAGCAAAGCCATTTCTTCGAGTTAGGTGGAGATAGCTTAATTGCGACTCAGCTTATTGCAAAGCTCAAACAACAAGGTTTGGCATCTCCAAAACCACTGCCCGACTTATTCTCATCTCCTCAATTAAGCGCCTACGCAGCGCGTTTAGAAAGCATCGCGCCGATAACAAAACTCGAAATAGTGCCAGATCTAGATAATCGTTATGCACCATTCCCTCTCACCGAGGTACAACGTGCTTATTGGATGGGCCAAACACCGGGATTGCCGCTTAACTGCAGCACTTTGTATTTGCTAGAATTGGAGGGAGAAAATGTCGATATTCAACGTATGGCAAAAGCTTGGGACCAACTGGTTGAGCACCATGAGATGCTGCGAGCAGTGATCACACCAGACGGTCAGCAACAACTGCTGTCTCATTTACCTGCGGTGTCTATCGCACAAGTGAGCTTGAAATCAGAAACCAATAATCACGCCAATGCTGCTCGGGATCATCTCCACCAGTTTTGGCGTAGAATTTGTGAACAAGCGCTACAAAGCCACGACCAAAATGAGTCTGTGACGTTACCCAACCACCGTATTTGCGCCGTAAATTATGGTGCTAATAAGACCCGTTTAGGGATCATTTTTGATTACTTAACGCTCGATGGGTTTAGCATTAAATTGCTGCTAGATCAGCTTGCAAGCCTTTATAACGATCCCGCTTATCACTTGCCTGAGATTAATGTTTCGTTTAGAGACTACGTGATCCAAGTGCAACACAATGATGCTGAGCGTATAGCTGCACAAGCATACTGGCGAGAACAGATTAATACCTTACCACCTGCGCCACAATTACCACTGGTACAAGACCCACAAAATATTACTAAACCTGAATTTGTGCGCCGCGAAGCACAACTAGATGCGACTACTTGGCAAGCACTTAAGAATAAAGCGAGATCCTATGGCATTACCCCTTCAGTACTACTATTAACGGCCTACAGCAATGTGCTGAGGCGCTGGAGCGAAGGTGATCACACGCTCAATTTAACCCTGTTTGACCGCCAAGATGTGCACGAGCATATCAATAAAGTGTTTGGTGACTTCACCACATTAGCCCCCATCGCATTTCGTAAAAATGTTGGTGACTCATTATTGGCACAAGCGCAGGAAGCGCAGCTGCAAATTGCACAGGCTATTGAACACAAAGCAATTTCATCCATTTGGATCCAGCGCGAACAAGCTCGCCATAGCACACTCACATCAGCAGCGCTGCCTGTGGTATTTACCAGCACCTTGGGTCTTGGTGGCGGCTTATTTGAAAACTCAAACGGCGATTTCCCCAAGATTGTACCTGGAGGTTTATCACAAACACCGCAAGTTTGGCTCGACCATCAATTATACGAATTTGATGGTTCACTTATTCTATCTTGGGATGCGGTGGATGCACTTTTCCCAGCCGGTATGATTGATGACATGTTCAACAGCTATGTTGGTGCGCTTGAAAAGCTGTGTCATAGCAGCTGGGAAGAGGAGTTGTCCTTACCATTACCTGATGCACAAGCGCATACACGTCTCGCGGTAAATCACACCGAACGCCCACAAACACCACGCACTTTGCACCATGCTATTTTTGCGCACGCACAGCAAAATCCCTGCGACACGGCACTGGTATTTGAAAACTCGCATGTCAGTTATGCACAGCTATGTGAGCAAGCGCTCTGTATTGCAGCGCTATTGCAGCAACATCAGCTCGAACCAGCAGAACCTGTTGCAGTCACTTTGCCACGTGGCATAAATCAAATTGCGGCTATTTTGGGAGTTATAGCTGCGGGCGGTTGTTACGTGCCAATCGGGATCCATCAGCCTGCGAGCCGTCAGGCAAAAATACATCGCATAGCAGGGATCCGATTAGTGCTTACTGACAGTGATCACTTAGAAGTCGAATCCATCGAGTCAGTGATAAGGTTGGACGTGGCTACAGCAAGTACACCACAAGCAATGCCTATAGAAGTATCACCAGAACAACCTGCATACACTATTTTTACCTCGGGCTCGACTGGTGAACCAAAAGGGGTGGAAATGTGCCATCAGGCAACCGCAAACACCATAGATCAAATCAATCAACTCTATAAAATTGATAAACATAGCTGTGTATTAGCAGTGTCTGCAGTGGATTTCGACTTGTCGGTATACGATATCTTTGGCTTACTCGGTGTGGGGGGCCAAGTTGTGTTGCTCAGTGATGAAAACCGCCGCGATGCCAGCGAATGGTTACAGCTCGTGCACCAACATAATATCACTGTCTGGAACTCTGTACCCGTCCTGCTGGATATGTTGCTCATCGTTGCAGAGCAAGATGACAGGCAACTGCCTTTCAAACAAGTGATGTTGTCAGGTGATTGGATTGGCCTAGATATTCCACCGCGTTTACAAGCCAAAAATAAAGCTGAAGTTCCACTTATCGCTATGGGTGGCGCAACAGAAGCAGCTATTTGGTCGAATTTCTGTGAGGTAAGAGACGACATTCCAGCTCACTGGAACTCCATTCCTTACGGTAAACCACTACCGAACCAAACCTACCGTGTCGTCGATGCCTACGGACGCGACTGCCCAGATTGGGTTGCAGGTGAGCTATGGATAGGTGGCGCAGGCCTTGCTAGTGCGTATCGGGGAGATAAAAAGCTCACAGCTGAGCGCTTTGTCAACCACGAAGGTACTCGTTGGTATCGTACCGGCGATAGAGGTAGATACTGGCCAGATGGCAACCTTGAGTTCTTAGGGCGTATAGATCACCAAGTGAAAGTACGCGGTCATCGTATTGAACTGGGTGAAATTGATACGGCTCTCGCCCGTATTAAAGGCATTTCTCGTGGAGTGGCATTAACCATTAGCGAGCCTAAAATGTTGGTTGCTGCACTGGTAATGGATGAAAGCACGGAACTGGATCTCGATGCAGTAAAAACAGAACTTGCTCTTTCTTTGCCAGATTATATGGTACCGAGTCACTTCTTAGCCTTAAATGCACTGCCACTAAGCGCTAATGGGAAAGTAGATAGAAAACAACTTGCTACCCAGTTTGACGACCAACTTAGCGTTGAAGTGGCTGTAACAGCGCCACAAACAGATAACGAACTTCAAGTTGCACAGCTTTGGAAAGACTTACTTGGGGTTGCCAATGTTGGCCTAGAAAGCAGCTTTTTTGCACTCGGTGGCGATTCGTTGGTCGCGACCCAATTCCTAACTCAGCTCGCCCAACAAGGGTTGTCGACCAAGCAACCTTTACGCACTTTGTTTGCCAGCCCAACGCTTGGTGCATTTGCAGCAACACTTGAGATGCATGAAGCCACACAGTGCAAGCAAATTGTAGCTAGACCCGAACATCAGTTTGAACTATTTGCACTGACTGAAGTACAAAGTGCTTATTGGTTAGGCCAAACCCCGGGCTTCCCGCTTAATTGCGGCACTCACTACTTACTCGAACTCGATAGTTTAACGCTTGATACCGAGCGAATGATGCTCGCATGGAAAAAGCTGTATGCACGCCATGATATGTTGCGCGCCCAAGTGAGCGATAATAACCAACAGGTTGTGTTGCAGCAAAGCGGCATACCAAAATTGGATATCGATCCAATGACTTACACCTGTTTAGAGCAAGCACGAACGCAAATTCACGCATGGTGGCAAACTAAAAATAGCCAACATTTACATGATGCGATAACGATTAAAGTTGCAAGATATCAAGCGGGTGAAACTGAGCGTACGCGTCTTGCTTTGATGTTTAACTACATGACACTAGACGGCTATAGCATCATGTTGTTATTGCGCGAATTCGCTGCTTTATACCAAGCGCCAGATACTGAACTAACGCCACTTTCCTTAACCTTTAGAGACTATGTCACCCAAGTTCAACATAGCCAGCAAGCCACAGATGAAGCCCAAGCATACTGGCAAGAACGTTTACCTACCTTGCCGGATGCTGCGGCACTACCACTGGCACAAGATCCACTGCAAATTGAACACAGCGAATTCTCTCGCCGCAGTGCAAGATTGCCAAAAGCCAAGTGGCAAGCCATTAAACAAGCGGCTCGCTCGCAAAATGTAACACCAAGTATTTTAGTGCTGAGTGCCTATGCGGAAGTACTCAGTCAGTACAGTGGTGGCCATCCACATACCTTAAATTTAACTCTATTTGATCGTCAAAATGTACATCCAGAAGTTGGCAGTATTGTTGGTGATTTTACGTCTCTGGCCCCCCTTGCTTACCACCCTGACGAGCACATCACAATTGCTCAACATGCAAAGCAACTACAAGAGCAACTTGCTGATGTACTTGATCACCGAGCAGTTTCATCAGTGTGGGTGCAAAGAGAGCGTAGCCGAACTATGGGGCGCACCGCAGCTGCATTGCCCATTGTCTTTACCAGTACGTTAGGGATGGCTGACGACTTACTGGCAGACTCTTTCAATGAAGATTTACCGCAATTTACCGATGGCGGATTGTCAGCAACCCCACAGGTTTGGCTTGATCATCAAATGTATGAGTTCAGAGGTGAGCTAATTCTATCTTGGGATGCCGTCGATGCACTGTTTCCAGCTGAGTTGCTAGACAATATGTTTAGCCGTTTCTTAACATTACTGGACGAAGTATCTATTTCAACGGATACAGCATTTAGCCACGCATTACCCAAATCTCAACAGTTGGTGCGAGACCGAGTAAACAACACCTACGCTGAACAAACGCCTCGTACTTTGCACCAAGCGATGTTTGACTATGCCCGTCAGCACCCCGATACCGTTGCGCTGATAGCTGATGAGCAAATAGTGACCTATGGCCAATTGGCAGATAAAGCACTGCGTATCGCCCACTTACTTACTCAACGAGGATTATCGCTAAGTGAAGCGGTGGCAGTGAGCTTGCCAAGAGGGGTAGATCAGGTTGCTGCCGTATTTGGCATTATGGCCGCTGGAGGCTGCTATGTGCCAATTGGTATTCATCAACCCACCAGCCGTCAAGCGAAAATTCATCGCACTGCGGGGATCCGTTGGATACTTACGAACGAAGCACACATCAACCAAGACGTTGAGCAGGGTGTCACTCGCCTCAATGTAACGGATGCAGAGGACTTTACGCCACTGGCAACCCCCTTGACAGTAGCAACAGATGCACCCGCATATGTGATCTTTACCTCAGGTTCTAGCGGTGAACCCAAAGGGGTCGAAATGTGTCATCAAGCGACTGCAAATACCATTGACCAGCTAAATCGCCACTATGCTATCAACAGCAATAGCCGAGTACTTGCTGTTTCTGCATTGGATTTTGATCTCTCGGTATACGATCTATTTGGCTTGTTAAGCGTTGGCGGCAGTGTTGTATTACTCAATGAGGCAAGCCGTAGAGACGCAGCTACGTGGCTTGAACTAGTGCATCAACATCAAGTCACTACTTGGAATTCAGTGCCGATATTGCTCGACATGCTACTGGTCGTTGCTGAAAACGATGCACGCCCACTGCCATTTTCGCAAGTGATGCTATCGGGTGATTGGATTGGCCTAGATTTACCGCCAAGATTACAAGCCAAGACTCACTCACAGATCCCATTAGTTGCCATGGGTGGTGCCACTGAAGCAGCCATTTGGTCAAACAGCTGTGAGGTAAAAGGTGAGTTGCCTGAACATTGGTCATCTATTCCATACGGTAAACCGCTCCCGAACCAAACATATCGTGTGGTAGACCCATGTAGCCGTGATTGTCCAGATTGGGTTGCAGGTGAACTGTGGATCGGCGGTATGGGCCTTGCCACTGCCTATCGAGGAGACAAAAAACTTACAGCTCAGCGCTTTGTGATGGCTGATGGTAAGCGTTGGTACCGCACGGGTGACCGCGGTCGTTACTGGCCGGATGGCAACCTCGAGTTCTTAGGCCGAATAGATCACCAAGTTAAGGTTCGCGGACATCGCATTGAGCTTGGTGAAATCGACGCCGCCTTGGCTCAGGTTAAAGGCTTAAGTCGCGGTGTTGCACTAACGATTGGTGAGCCGAAAAAGCTCGTTGCCGCCTTTGTTAAGGAAGCCCAAGCCACGCTAGATACACAGGTAATTACTGCACAACTGGAACAGCAACTTCCAGAATACATGGTGCCCAGCCATTTATTAGAACTTGAGACATTACCGCTAAGCGCCAACGGTAAAATTGACCGAAAGCAATTGCTCAATGAATTTATGGCATTGGAGCTAAAGCAAGCTGAGTTCGAGGCGCCTGAAGGTGAGCTTGAAGAACAACTTGCAAAAATCTGGCAATCACTTTTAAAACGCCCTCAGCTCTCTCGTCACGACGACTTTTTTGCCATAGGTGGTGATAGCTTGAGTGCAACACAGCTTATCCAAACACTACAACAACAACACATTATTCCAACATCTGTGTCACTTACAGCACTATTTAGCGCCCCAAGTATTGCCAGCTTCGCTAATGCCATAACACAAGCTTGGCGTGACCTAAGCGGCACAACCTGTGACACAGATGAACTATTTGAAGAGGGTACATTATGACAATCGCCAGTATTATCGCTGACTTCGAAAGCCGCGGCGTTTACCTGTGGGCCGATCAAGGCAACTTAAAATTTAAGGCCCCTGCTGGAGTAATGACAGCAGCACTAAAAACACAATTACAAGACAACAAAGCAGCGCTTATCGACTATTTAAGCGACCCTGTAATGGCAGCTATAGAGCCTAATTATGCAGACCGCTATCAGCCGTTTCCACTAACCGATTTACAGGTCGCTTACTTAGTTGGCCGTAACAATGCCGTTGAGTATGGTGGTGTTGGCTGTCATAGTTACATTGAGTTGGACCTACCGAATATTGATGCAAAACGCCTGCAAACGGCTTGGCACAAGTTAGTTGAGCGTCACGATATGCTACACGCTATTATCAACCTTGATGGTACTCAACAAATTATCGCACAGGTTACGCCAAAAGCGATCCGCGTGCATGAGTTTGTAGCGCTTGACCAGCAAACTCGTCAGCAAAAACTATTAGGCCTGCGTGAACAGCTGGCTCACCGCCACTATCAACCGGATAAATGGCCACAATATGACTTACACCTTAGCCAAACCGGTGAAGGGTCAATTCTACATTTTTCTATCGACTTGCTTATCGCCGATTTTGCTAGCATTCAAATTATGCTCGCCGAGCTCGGTGAATTATATAACCATCCAGAGCGTGCTCTTGCGCCTCTGGGGGTTTCGTACCGAGATATTGTTATCGCACGCAAAGCCTTGTTAGAACATCCTAAAACAGCACAGCGCTATGAACAGCACAAAGCCTATTGGCTAGAACGCATTAAAACGCTGCCAGCTCCTCCCGAGCTACCAAGAGCAAAAAGTACAGGCAACGAGGAAAGCGTCGCGTTTTCTCGCTTACATTTTAAGTTAGACCCCACCCTTTGGCAGCGCCTTGGCGAGCGAGCGGCAAGGCATAAACTAACACCTTCTAGCCTTGTATTAGCCGCATTTACAGAGGTAATTGGACGCTGGTCTCGCCATCCTAATTTTTGTTTAAACCTCACCATGTTGAATCGCGCCAATGTACACCCAGATGTCCGTGGCGTAGTTGGCGACTTTATCGCAGTAAACGTGTTAGGGGTATCGCCAGATCCGCAAGCAGGTTTCGCGAAGCGGGCAAGTCAGTTACAGCAACAACTTTGGCGTGATTTGGAACACAGTGACTTTACTGGCGTTGAAGTATTACGAGCTATGAACCAAATACAGCAAAGCAATACCATAGTACCAATTGTCTACACTAGCACCCTTGGTTTGTCAGGTGATGAGTTAGACAGCAACCAATTTATGCATGATGCACAGTTGCGTTACGGAATTACTCAAACGCCGCAAGTCTGGCTTGATTGTCAAGCAACGGAGCGCAGTGGAGAGCTGATCGTAGATTGGGATATCCGTCAAGGGATTTTCCAAGCCGGTGTGATTGAGCAAGCACATCAAGCATTTTGTGAACTATTACACGGGCTGGCTAATAATGAAGCACTATGGCAGTCCACCAGCCCGGTGAGTTTGCCAAAGCAAACGCAAGTACACATCACCGCGCTAAACGACACCAAAACAGAGCAAGCTAAAGGATATTTGCACTCTGGATTTGCACGACATGTTCTAGATACCCCTGATCAAATTGCGGTGATCGACCAAAACGGCGAAATGACTTACCAACAACTTGCACAGTTGGCACTTCAAATCAGGCTCACCTTTGTCGACTCGGTAAAACCGAACGACCATATTGCAATCGTATCAGACAAAAGCACACAACAAATTGCAGCAGTGTTTGCTGTATTGTTTGCCGATTGTGTGTATGTACCTATTGAGGCAAAACACCCGCTTGCTCGTCAGCAATCAATCATCGCTAACTCAGGCGCCAAAATCGTACTCACAGAGTTGCAATATGCTAACCTAGACTTTGGCTCTGATGTCACTGTTATTGCATTAGATCAATTACTACCGGCTATTCCGCAGCAGGACCTTCAAGGTTTATTGGAAATATTCACGCAACGTCGACAGCAGCAAATTTTTGTCGAAGCGCCAGCTTATGTAATATACACCTCCGGTACGACAGGTCAGCCAAAAGGGGTGCAGCTATCGCACGGCGCAGCACTGAATACCGTGCTGGAAATTAATCGCCTGTATGATATCAACCCGAAAGATAAAACCTTAGGACTGGTGAGCTACGGCTTTGATCTCTCAGTTTGGGATATCTTTGGTACACTCTCAGCTGGAGCGACTTTGGTATTACCAGCTCAAGAGCTGCGAGGAGATCCAAACCACTGGCATCAAGTGATCGCCAAGCATCAGGTCAGTCTGTGGAATTCGGTGCCTGCGCAAATGCAAATGCTGATGACCAGTTTGCCATGGGCGGAAGATCAGACGCTCAGTACACTTAGGCTGGCCATGCTTTCTGGCGATTGGATCCCTGTCCAACTCGCACAGCAAGTAATCCAACAACTGCCTCATATTGACCTGAACAGCCAAGGTGGCCCTACAGAAACCGCGATTTGGTGTATCCAGCACACTGTCAAAGACATCGCGGATGATGCTGCTTCAGTACCATATGGTAAGCCACTAGCAAACCACCAAATTCACATTTTAAATGACCGACTAGAGCCTTGCCCAACTTGGGTCACCGGCGAAATGTATATTGCAGGTGATGGTTTGGCATTAGGGTATTTAAACGATAAACAAAAAACTGCTGAGCTATTTATTAAACATCCACAAACAGGTGAAAGGCTTTATCGCTCTGGCGATTTAGGCTGCATTATGGATGACGGCATCATTGCCATTCAAGGGCGCGAAGATGGCCAAGTCAAAATCAATGGTCATCGTATTGAGTTGGGTGAAATAGAGTCAACTATTGCCGCACACCCAGCTGTAAAAGACGTCGCGGTGGTCAATCTATCTACTGATGGTAACTTAGCTGCGGCACTGGTTGTCAAAGAAGTAACCGATAGCGAAATCATGTTCACTGAATTGGGCACCTTACTTAATGACAAGTTGCCTAAATACATGTTACCGACGCATTTCTTTACCTTAGACACACTTCCTCTTAGTCAGAACAGTAAAGTTGATAGAAAACAGCTTAAAGTACAACTGACGCAATTACAGCAGCAACTGACAACACAATATGAAGCACCATTTGACAATCATGTTGAGCAAACCGTGGCGCAAATCTGGCGTGATTTACTCAACGTGACGGAGGTATCGCGTCACGATGACTTTTTCCAACTTGGTGGTACCAGCTTAAATGCCATCAACCTGCTAAGCGCATTTCTAGCAGCAGGTTTTGATGCAGATATTGACCTGATTTTCAATCATGCCGTATTCAGCGAAATGTCCGAAGCACTGGCAAAAGCAAATGAAGCAAAACAAGCATGGCTTGAGAGCATTGATTTAAACCGCATGGCTACTGAAGCACTCGAAGGCCTTGCTGATGCCCTACTGTATGATTCGAATTCCGAACCAAAAACCCTATTATTGACTGGCAGCACGGGGTATTTAGGTAGCTATGTTTTGCGCGAAATATTGGATACTACGGATTATCGTATTCTATGCTTGATGCGCTGTGATGATATTCAGCATGGATTCTCACGCTTGGAGCAGGCCGCAGCAGAAAAAGGCCTGCCTACAGCTATACCTCACGAGCGTATTCAGATAATCAGCGGTACTATGTCTGAGCCTTACTTTGGTTTAAGCAATACAGACTATCAAGCTCTGAGTGCACAAGTGGATGTGATAGTTCACAATGCATCGATCATTAACCTCATGGATCCGCTTTCTGCTCTTTACCCAACCAACGTCGAAGGCGCCCGTGAAATTATCCGCTTAGCAAGCTCGCATCAAGTGAAGCCAGTGCATTATATTTCTACTATCGGAGTACACCACGCGTTACCAAGTGATGTACCTCAGCCTGTGGTAGAACATACCCAAGTGGTGCCATGGCGTGAAGTGGAGTTAACGTATGAGCAGTCAAAAATTATGGCTGAAACCTTATTTACTGAAGCGAGAAGACACGGCGTACCAGTCAATATTTTACGTCCCGGAACCATCACTTGGGCAACCACAGAAACACCCTTTATTAATGATGATGCATTCTTAAAATTTTATCGTGCTTGCTTGAATATTCACGCCTATCCTGCGTCCGAGCTGGCGGTAAACATTGTTCCCGTAGACTATGTGGCAACCTGCATCACGGCCATAGTGAAAGGTGCGACGGGCCAAAACAGTAACTTCCACTTAGTGTCAGACCAAAGTACCGATGTAGCACAGATCTATAATTGGTTTAACGAACTCGGTTGCGATATTCAACCACTTGATTTTATAACATGGAAAGACAAACTCAATGACAACTTTGTGCGCAGCTTTGTTGAGCTTTACTTCAAGCAAGGTATGGACTCAGGTGGTCACCACCAATACGCCACAGATAACCTAAAATCCATATTGGCCCAATTCAGTCTCCCAAACTTTGCGGTCAGCCGCGATTACCTCAAGCCACTTACACAGAAGTACAACAATGCTTAATACCACATACACCAACAACAGTGCGTGTTACCGCATTTTTAAAGCACGCCCCAATGCCTCTAAACGGTTAATCATTTTTGCCTCATGCAGGGGGCAGTGCAAGCTACTTTCGTCACTGGGCTAATATCGCCGACTCAGATTTAGAAGTCGTGGTTGTACAATATCCAGGTCGTGAAAACCGCATGGCTGAGCCTTTGATTCCAGACATGGATCGTTTGGTCAGCAACTTGGCCACAGGTCTTAAAGCAATACTCAACAAGCCTTATATCTTGTTTGGACATAGTATGGGTGGTGGTATCGCTTACGAACTTGCCATGCGCATTCAGGCCTATCGCTATCCGCCTCCAACTCAACTGGTGGTGTCTGCTGTTGAAGGACCTAGTTGCCACCATGCGACCGAAGTACACAAAGCCCCCGATGAAATCATGCTTAATGAGCTTAAACGTCTTAATGGTACGGAGGTTGATCTCAATGCCCTTCCAGAGCTGCTAGAAATGATGTTGCCGTTGCTGCGCAATGATTACCAGTTAATTGAGACTTATCAACCAAACTTCAATGCACCAAAATTGCAGCTTCCAATCACAGTGATGCTCGGGTCAACTGATACCGAGCTCACCTATGAAGAAGCCCAAGCTTGGCAACAAGTGAGTAGTCAGCCCATCAACATTGAGGTCTATGAAGGTGGCCATTTCTACTTAGCCAATCATGTCGAGGCTATTTTGACCCATTTGGGCACGCTGTTCCCAGTGCAAAAAACATGGTTGTGTGCACCTTAGTAACCAACCCCCCTTGAGGGTAAAGTTTGTTCAAACTAGGAGCTGCCCCCCAGCTCCTTCTTCCAGCGCTGTTAAAAATTATCTCTTTTGGGGATTACAAATCCGATTTGGGTAGTGCTGGGTTTTTAAGCATTGCAAAATGTACCTATTAAACCAACTCAATTATTCGCAAGGAAACGCTAATGCGTCGCTTCATATTGCTATTTTGTGCATGTTTATCAACATTATCGTCTCTCAGCGTTAATGCTCAGTTTCCTGTCGTAGTGAAAGATGACCGCGACAAACTTGTTACTATTAACACTTCACCCAAAAAGGTCGCCGCGGTCTCAGTATTTGGTGCTGATTTACTCAGTGCTCTAGGTATGCAAGCTGTAGCGATCTCAACACTCAATCATCAGATGTCACCCTACCTCGGTGAGCAAACTAAACATATGCTAGATCTTGGTGAAATTCATGAGACGAACTTGGAAGTGTTGACTGCGCTAAAACCCGATCTCACCATCGGACTGCGTACCTACACCGAGCCATTTGAAGCCAAATTTGAGGAAATCAGTCCCTTTTTAGCTTATGACTTGGTCACCAAATCCGACTCAGATCGGGCTATAATCTCTGCGGCTAAAGCGCTGGGCAAGGAAGCAAAAGGTGCTGAATTAAACCGAGTATTTGCAGATCAGCTCAAGCATTTTGCAGCTACACCTCTAAAAGCACAATCTGTGGTGTTTTTGTGGCATTGGTCAGATGTACCTTATGCATTTTACGACCATCATTTTACCGTTGAAATGATGGCAACTCTCAAAGGTAAAAATAGCGTCGGCACCTCTCCACAGCCGGACTTAAAAAAGCTTGATTCCGCCCCGATTTCGATGGAGTCGTTGTTAAAGCTTAACCCTGATGTAATTATTTCCTTCAAAGGCGAACCTGGGCCCTTTAAATCACATCCAGTTTGGAAGCAGCTCAAAGCCGTTACCAATGGCCGCGCCTACCGAGTCGCAGACCATTACGTGATGCCTCACGGCCCAATTGCTAGAAGGCTCGTCTTACAAGAATTAGCGCATCTATTGCACCCTGACCAATTTGCCCCACCAAGCGACCTAGCTAATAAAGCACGGGCCACACCAATGCAATTTGGTCATTTATAGCAGGTAATGTAAGCACGCTATGATTAACTCAGAGAGACCTCGCTTCGCTACAACGCCCACTGGCTTATATCTAATCGGCGTATGTATGTTACTACTCAGCCTACTGCTGTCTGTAACAATCGGCGACTATCAGCTCACATTAAAAGAAGTTTGGTCTGTACTTATTAACCCGTCAAAGTCACAAGCTAGTTTTGTCGTTTGGGAGCTGAGACTACCTCGTCTAACATTGGCTATCATCGCAGGTACAACACTTGGCATAGCAGGAGCCATTATTCAGGCAGTAACACAAAATGAGCTCGCATCCCCAAGCCTCGTCGGCGTCTCTTCTGGAGCCGCATTGGCTATTGTACTGGTCCTCACTTTTACCGGTTTAAGTACCTACTTCCAATTTATAGCGGGTATATTTGGCGGTGCTTTGGCGATGTCAGTCACACTATGGCTTTCTTGGAAGCAAAAACTAGAGCCTGTGAATCTTATTCTATCTGGTTTATGCGTTTCTCTGTTTTGCGCCGCCGCAACAACTTTGCTACTAATCTCGGTAAGCACTGACACTAGAGGGTTGTTTTATTGGTTGCTTGGCAGCGTTGCAAATCGCACTTGGCAACATGTCTCGTTATTAGCTCCTATCGCATTACTCGGTGTTATTTTATGTGCACTGTTAGCCCGCCCGCTCACCATTTTACAACTCGATAGCGATGTCGTAAAAAGTATTGGGGGAAGTGTAAAACGCTGGCGTATTCAAACGCTCACCGTTGCCGTTGTGCTAACATCTACCACCGTGGCTGTTACGGGCCCCATCGCTTTTGTGGGACTGGTTGCTCCTCACCTGTGCCGCACTTTACTGCCCAAGCACTTGGCTTTTGAATACCGCTATGTCTTATTTGGCAGCGCGCTAAGCGGTGCTGTGCTTGTCAGTCTGTCCGACTTACTGGCAAATTATCAGGAGATCCCTGTGGGTATACTATGCGTGCTGTTTGGCGGACCAAGCTTAGTTTGGCTCATCCAATCTCGCTATCAGCAGGCGTCTATATGAATCGAACAATGACTATATCCGCTTGCCGAGAAATTAAGCCTTGGCTTTTCTATGGTTTATTAATCTCACTCATCGCGCTACTTATTTGCTTATTTTTTACCGCGCTAAGTATGGGGTCTGTACCACTGTCGATGCAATCTGTTTGGCAGATACTGATTTCCTCAATACCACAAAATAGTGATTCGAATATTCTTTGGCAGCTGCGTTTACCTCGCTCATTGTTAGCCATGTTGGTTGGGATCCATTTTGCGCTGGCAGGACTAATTTTACAGGCCGTGATCCGCAACCCACTTGCCGACCCTAGTATCTTAGGAGTCAATGGTGGCGCGAGTTTAGCCATCGTACTTTGTTTACTTGTGGTGGATTATATTCAACTTCATGTATTCGGCTTCAGTGATTTCAATTTTAACTTTGCTTGGCTTCCCGCTGTAGCATTGCTCGGTGGGGTGCTAGCCACGGCTTTGGTGTTGAAACTTAGTTGGCGACAGCAACTACAGCCTAATCAATTGGCGCTTAACGGGGTCGCGATAGGCGCGGTGTTAAATGCTTTAGTTATGTGGGCCATTTTGGCATGGGGAGGGAATCGTACAGAAACCAGTTTGATTTGGTTAGCAGGTAGCCTGTATGGCAGGGACTTTAGCCAATTGTTTTTGCTTCTTCCTTGGACATTTGTTGGCGTGCTTAGTTGCTTCGCATTATTAAAGTATTTGTCGATACTGCAATTAGATAGCGATGCCGCACGAACTTTAGGGCTAAACGTCACTAGGTGGCGTTTAATTAGCTTATTGATTGCGGTAGCACTGGCGGCCAGTGCCACCGCAATCACGGGTCCACTCGGATTCGTTGGTTTAATTGTGCCACACTTTGCCAAAGTGCTACTTAACCGACTCGGCTTAGGTACCAGCCTCCCCCACCTGATGGTGGTCTGTATGTTAGCTGGGGCTTCATTAACGCTGGCGGCAGACATTGCAAGCCGAACGCTCATCTCTCCTTTGGAGATCCCCACAGGCACACTAACCACCTTGATGGGCATTCCCATCTTGCTGTTATTGATCCGCCGCCAAAATTAGGATTTATCATGTTAAATGCAGATCAAATAACCTTACATTATCAACATAGGCCGGTGCTAAAAGACTTGTCTGTCTCCATCGCACGCCATCAAATCACCGCAATTGTCGGCCCTAATGGCAGTGGTAAGTCCACCTTACTTAAACTACTTGGGGGACTCATTAAACCGCAGCAAGGGACTATCTCTTTGGATCAACAGCCGCTTCACCAATGGTCCCCTAAAACGTTAGCAAAGAAACTCGCATTACTCGGCCAAAGTCCACAAGCTCCAAGTGGTATGCTCGTTAAACAGCTTGTTGGTCATGGTCGATTTCCCTATTTGGGAATGTTCAAGACATTATCGCAACATGATCAGGATGCCATTACTTGGGCGCTCAAAAAGACCAAACTTGAAGCGTTGCAACATAAGCCGTTACAGCATTTATCTGGTGGTGAGCGCCAAAGAGCATGGTTAGCAATGGCCTTGGCACAGCAATCTGAAATTTTACTCCTAGACGAACCCACGACTTATCTAGACTTAGGTCATCAGTTTCAGCTTTTAGAATTACTTAAGCAGTTACAAATTCATGAACACAAAACCATTGTGATGGTGCTACACGATATCAATCAAGCCAGTCAATTCAGTGACCGAATTATCGCTCTTAACAATGGCTCGATAATAGCTGATGGCACACCGCAACAAGTCGTCACAGAGCAAATCATTAAACGGCTGTTCAACATTGATGTTGCAATTGTGTCTCAGTGCTATGGCCAGATAACTAAGCCGCTGTGCTTACCACTTGGAACAGAGGATCAATTTACCTCTAATTCAGCGGCACCACTGCGCAGTGTCGCAATCTAAAATCAACAACAGAAGCTAATGAAATGGAATTAGAAATTCGTGACGTATCAAAAACGTATGCAAACGGTGTTCATGCACTAAAAGATATCAATTTAACCATAAGCAAGGGCATGTTCGGCCTGCTTGGTCCCAACGGAGCTGGTAAAAGCAGTATTATGCGCACCATTGCCACCCTACAAACGCCCGACAGTGGCAAAATATATTTTGATGGGCAAGATATCTTCACAAACCCTGCTGAGTTCCGTCGTCAACTGGGCTACTTGCCTCAGGATTTTGGTGTTTATGCAAATGCATCCGCCACCGATATGCTGGACTATTTCGCTCGTTTAAAGGGTATTCACAATGCCAAGGAACGAAAAAGTCGAATTAATGAATTGTTGGAGCTGGTTAACCTCACAGAGCATTGTCATAAAGCGGTAGATACATACTCAGGTGGTATGCGCCAGCGGTTTGGTATAGCGCAAGTTTTATTGACCAACCCTAAGGTCATCATTGTTGATGAACCAACCGCAGGACTAGACCCTGCAGAGCGCAACCGCTTTTATAGTATTTTGCACCAACTCACTGACAGTGCCATCGTGATCCTCTCCACACACATTGTAGGAGACGTCACTAACCTTTGTGATGATATGGGGATCCTCAACCGAGGAACTCTACTGGCACGCGGCAAGCCCGATGAGCTCGTCGCCTCAATAGAGCACCAGATTTGGCACAAATCAGTATCAAGAAATGAGTTGAAAACACTACGAGACAATTACAAAGTGATTTCGACACGTATTGTTAAAGGCAACATCCAAGCCACTATCCAAAGCGACACCGCACCCACCGCAAACTTTATTCAAAGCACTGCGGACCTAGAAGACTTTTACTTCAGCTACGTCCCTGAACTTGCGGTTTAAGGAGCATGTATGTTCACCAGTTTTTTGTTTGAGTTAAAATATCGACTACGCTCCATAGCCACTTGGGGTTGTTTAATAGCCATGATAGCCATGGGCTACCGAGAAATGTTAGGCGGTGAATGGGATACACTCATGCAAAGTGGCAGGGTTGCACGCAACTCGCCATATGCAATCTACTACTTGTTTATGTACTACACATTTTGGGCTGCCACGGTGGGTAGCGCACTGGTAGTCCCAACATTACTCAGGGATCTTAATTCTAAAACTGCAGACTATTTGTATAGTTTTGATATCAATAGCAAACACTATTTTATCGGTAAATATTTAGCGAGTTTAGCTATTGTGCTGTTAGTCATGAGCTCAGTTGTCATCGCCATGGTGACTTTACCTCTGATCTCAAGCCTCTTTGGACTCTACCCAGATAGTGATTTTATAGCAACTTCATTGCCCCATATTTTACACGCTATACTGCTTTGGGTACTCCCAGCTTGCATTGTTTATACCGCTATTCCGTTTGCGCTCACGGCACTCACTGGACGCGCTACACCAGCTTATGCAGCGATGATGATAGCCGTTGGCTCGTTTGTCATTATCACCGCTTTGTTTGGTGACGGCGCACCACAAGCCCCTTGGCTGCAAGTTGTTGATCCATTGGGTAAGGTTACAGTTGAAGGACAAATCTTTTACTGGACGGCACAGCAAAGAATGACCCAGTTTTTAAGTTTAGATGGGGCGTTACTTTACAATCGTTTGCTTTATTTAGCACTAGCATTAGCTTTGCTAGTATTTGCATGGTGGCGCTTCGATTTAACGAAATTTAGAACCAGTAACAACAAAAAAGCCTCAGCAAAACCCGTTGCAAAAGCGCAACAACACACGCACAGTTCAAGCAAACTAAATATGAACCCATTAACCTTGATAACCAATAAAGCCACAGTCTACTGGCTTAAATTCAGCGCCTACTCCGGTTATCTTCAAGCTCGCCAAATCATTACTAATAAGGCGTTTTACCTATCAATGTTGACGCTTTCGTTGATGCTGATCATCGCCGGTTTAAGCTACCGTTTGCCGGGCATGGAGGGCAGCGCAGCTATTTTGCCAAGAACGCACACGCTGCTTCCCGTGTTAATTTATCCCAGTTTGATTTTTACCATGCTTGCCGCCGCTTTTTTTATAGTTGATCAGTGCCACAAAGACCACCAGCTAAATACCGCACAGCTGGTCGCTGTGTGCCCAACGCCCGATTGGCAAGCTCCTTTGAGCCATATAATCTGCGCTGTTCTTGTTGCGTTCGTATTAATGCTAGTGCCTATTTCAGGCTTATTGGGTACACAATTTATACAAGGTTATTTTGACCCCGATTGGCAAAGTTTATTGCATTTGAGTACGCTTGTTTTGCTGCCATTAATGCTCGCTTACGTGTTTATAGCCATCATTAGTTACGGGCTATTGCAGTCTAAAGTTGCCGCACAGGTATGTGCCGTGGTGCTCTGTATTTCTCCTGCGATATTCAATGAAACTCACGCGATAGAGAACTTTATGTATTTATGGGCATGGCCATCTATTGCTCAACTCTCCGAAATTGCATCTACCGAGCAATTTATCATCAGAGATCTCAATCTTATGCTCTACTGGCTCAGTTTTTATTGTGTATTGCTAGTATTAAGTAGCTGGCTGTGGACACGAGGAGTGCTTGCACCTTTTAAAGAAAGATTAATAGCTTTACCACAAAAGGTTACACCGCGATCACTGGCTATTATGCTGTTGTCAGGCACAGTTTTTGGCTATCAAGCCTATTCAATTCATCAAGAGATGATCATTAACGGTCAATTTGAAACACAAGCCGATGGTTATGCTGTGCAAGCCGACTACGAAAACCAATACCGGCAATTCGATACACAACCGCAGCCTAAAATTCGCCACGCTGAAATTGCCATATCGCTACACCCAAATCAGCGCGCTATACAATACACGGCCAACTTAACGCTGGTTAATTCACACCAGAATGCAATCGAGCAGTTGCTACTCAACACCAACAACTATACCGCTTTTGATGAAATCTTACTTTCTGGTCAAGCGCTTTCACTGCTCGCTTTAGACAAAACGCATCATGCCTCGGTTTGGGGCTTGAGTACGCCTCTCATTCATGAGCAACAAAGTCAGCTCAGTTTTACGGCTTCAGTCAAATATCAAGGCTATAGTAATCACGCAACTGATTACATTGGCAAAGTGACAAAAAATGCCAGCTATATTGATGCAAGTTTTTGGCCCTCCATTGGGTTCGAGAAAAACAACATCATCAAAGACAACGTGTTACGAGAGAAGTTTAACCTCGACCCGCTGGCACCAGACTTTTTCAGCCAATCACAAACACTAGACTTGTACCAACACGACGACGCCGATCTGCTCACCTATAAACTAAAAATTGACGCCCCCAACAATCAAGTAGTTGTGGCGCCGGGGGATCTGCAGAAACACCAAACACAAGGACAGCGCCACAGCTATGAATTTCAAACAATGACCGCGAGTCATTGGGATCCTGTCATTGTGAGCGCCGGATACAAAATTCACCAGTCTACATGGACAAGCGCAAAAACCGGCAAAGATATTCCCATAGAACTGTTTTATCTTAACACCGATGAAGCCATTCTACATTCCATGACACAACGAGCAAAACATGCACTTGAACAAGGCGAAGCAATATTTGGAACCTACCCATACAACAGCTTAAAAATAGCAGCGTTACCTCAGGGTATGGGAGAACAAACGGTTAGCGCAAATTTAGTGCTTATCCCCGAAATGTCCGCTTGGCAACACAATTATAATGATCCATCCAGTTCCGACTGGTTAGAATACACCGTACACGATGCAGTTGCTCAGGTTTGGTGGCAGAATATCGCAATCGCAAACACCGCAGGTTACCCCATACTGTCTGAGGGAGTGCCAACTTGGTTTGCGCTGACCAAATCAAGATTGAGTAGCAAAGCAACACAACAACTATTGGCTAGCATTAAAAATGACTACTTATTAGCACGTACTAAAGAGTCCGGTGTGGAGAAAAACGCCTTAGCATTGACGCACCAACCATACGCCAAAAGTAAATCGCAGCTTGTTGTTTATGAAGTGTCACAGCTCATTGATAATGAGCAATTTAGCAATGTGATCAATGATACCCTAGCACATTATCGAGTGCAGAGTGCTTCACAGCCCATATCGGCACAACAGTTGTACCTGAAGCTGTTGCAAGCCGTAAATCAACCTAAACATGAAAAACAACTAGATATATTATTTCACCAAATGACGCTACATGACGCAAAAGTGCAAAATCTATCTCTGTAAACCCCCATTACAAACGATTAGGGCTGCCACATAAGCGCCCTAATTACTATCAGCCTTGTTCGCTACCTTTAAAAAAAACCGCACAGAGGGGTAATGGCCGTTTTCGGGTAGTGGCTTTCCTTGCTTATTCAGACAATAACGGGCAATAAAAACAGGGCCGACCAAATGGTCAACGCTGACGAGAAGTAAGCCTAAAAACCCATTTCTAGCGCAGCATAACTCAATGCCCAACTACTCTACTATTCGTTGTTACTAGGAGCTAAATTACTATGTTTCGTTATAAGCTGACGTCTGCGGCCAAACCTCTCTTCTCCACTTCTAAACTCAACTATCACATTTCGCGTACCTTGTTAGCAATGAGTTTAGGCGTTTTCTCTTCAGCAGTATTTGCTGATGATCAAGCCAAACATATCGACTTGGAACGAATTGAGGTTACTTCTGAAAAGCGTACCGTGAATATTATGGAAGTTGCTTCTAGCGTAACGGCTATTTTTGGACAAGAACTAGTCGACTCTGAAGCCTATTCAATCACAGATCTTGGACAAGCGATCCCGAGTGTTCACGTTTATAGCTGGGGTGGCCGAAGAGACAGTAATGTATTTATTCGTGGCATAGGCCCGGGTTTATTCACCGAACCCACCATAGGTTTTTACGTCGATGGCGTGAATTATAGTAGCAATAGTATTTTTGATTTGGACCTTGTGGATATAGAGCGTATTGAGGTCCTAAGGGGCCCTCAAGGCACACTATATGGGGGCAATTCTCTGGCTGGTGTTATTAATATCATCACCAAACAACCAGACGAAATGCCGGAGTTCAAAGGCGCCTTTGCTGCAGATAACTTTGGCTCAAAGCGGGTTAGATTAGGTGTGAATACCCCCTTGACTGCGGATAATCTATTTCTCGGCTTATCAGCTTCGGCATACAACACCGATGGACATCTTGAAAATACCTACTTAGATAAAGACTTTGGTGCACGCGACGATCTGAGTGCAAGAGCTAAACTTAGATGGATCGCGTCAGACAATCTTGAAGCCAATTTTGTGGTGGATTATGAACGTTTTCGTGGCGATTCGTATGCGATGGGACAACTTGAGCGTATCAAAGCCAACCCAGATCACATAGAACATGATTTTGAAGGAGTTGACGATCGTGATGCACTTGGGGCTTCGGTTACACTGGATTATAGCGGTGACAATGTAAACTTCATCTCGATCACAAGCTGGCGTGACTGGGATAACCTGAACACCGCGGATCAAGATACAGGCAATGACGCAGGATATCAGTTCCATAGTCACTCTGAGGACGACTTTGATCAGCTCTCCCATGAAATGCGTTGGAGCTCTAAAAATACTGAAGACTACCATTGGCTAGTCGGGTTCTATGCCTATCAATCAGATACCCAGAGTACGACAAGAAATGATCTAAACTTCTCCTCTATGTACCCAGGTAGTGGACCCATGGTTGATCGTTCGATTATCGGGAAAGATGACCAAGCTTGGGCAGTATTTGGCCAGGTTGACTACGCAATCACTCAGGATATTACCGTCATTGCAGGGTTACGCTACCATAAAGAACAGCGAGAAGCCGATATTAACATCGACTCTCAGTCCACTGGAGTAACCTCGCAACACGGTGGCAAGGAAGAATTCAGCGAAGTTCTACCCAAATTAGCCCTCTCTTATCAAACTGCCAATAATGACCTTGTTTACGCGTCTTGGAGTAAAGGTTACCGAGCAGGAGGATTTGACACATTATATCCCAACTTAAGCAAGCCTAGCTTTGAGCCTGAATACAGTAATAACTATGAAATCGCCTATAAAGCACTAGCGCTAGAAAACCAACTGAGCTTTTCAATCACTGCATTTTACGTTTCTTTAGACGACCAACAAGTGCAACAGATGTTAGAAAACACAACCATTATCACTGATAACGCTGGCGAAAGTACCAGCCGGGGTGTTGAATTTGAGTCGCGCTACCAGCCTCACCCGGATTGGACCATTGGCTTCTCAAGTAGTTATGTTGACGCCACTTATAGCGAGTATGAAAGTGTGAACTTTGCAACTGGTGCAATAGAAGATTATTCCGATAATCGTTTACCAAACACGCCTAAGATCAGTGCCAACCTGTCCATTAGCAATCGTACAGAACTCAACAGCGACTTCACCTTATTCACACAGTTAGAAAACATTTATATGGGCGATCACTACTTTGATGCAGGTAACCAAATGAAGCAATCTGCATATCACCTTTTAAATGCCAAAGTAGGACTTGAAAGCGAAAGCTGGTACGCGCACTTATGGGTGAAGAATGCGCTTGATGAATATTACTCAAAAGTTGAATTTAACTTTGGTTTCGGTGTCACGGCAGAAGCAGGAAACCCGAGAACCATAGGCCTCACTGTAGGTACTAATTTCTAAACCAATGACGAGTGGAAAGTGGCGCACGCACTAAGCGCCACCGTGACGTTGTATAAATAATATCAATGCGTTGATACGCTTATTAAGGGAGTTACCATGCAAGCTCAATCCGTGTTATTGCTCGGTGGTACAGGTCAAGTAGGCTTAAAAGCAGCTGAGTATTTACTTGAGCATACACAAGCCGCACTTACGTTTGCTTCACGTAGAAAAGCCTCATTGCCCAGTGCAATTTTGCAACATCAAGACCGAATAAATACTGTACAACTAGATGTCCAAAACACCGACGATTTAAAAGCCCAGTTAAAGAATACAGATCTGGTCGTCGCCTGTGTTGGCCCCTCGGGCATTATTGGCGATCAAATAGTATTGGCCTGTAAAGAGTTAGGCGTACCAATTATTGATGCTGGTGGCTACGATCCAGTGTACGCGTCTCTCCACGAGCATGAAAAGAAGCATAGCAGCGAAGTACCGCTCATCATCAACGTCGGTTTGCTACCGGGCTTATCAGGCGTATTCCCTGCCTATCTTATTCAACAATGTAGTCGTGGAGCGGACATCAAATCTTTAGAAGTGCAATACGTTGGCCGAGACGCTTGGAGCTACAATTCGGCATGGGACATTATAAATGGGTTAGGAGACTTTGGTCACGAACGTGGCTTTTGCTACTTGGAAAACCAGCAAGTTAAACGTGAAAAGTTCTCAAAAGCAGGTACTAAAGCACACTTTCCAGCTCCCATTGGCACCGCATCTACTATGTTGATTTACGCAGAAGAAATTGTGCAACTCGCCAACGAACATGACATACAAACAGCTAAAGTCTACGGTGCTAATCTAGGACCACGCGCTATGTTTGTTTGCATGATTGCCAAGATATTCAAGATGTACAAAAACCATAAAACTATCGCTCGTGCGGCGCGATGGTTATGTAAGGCCTCAGCTAAAGATATGCGTAAGCTCGACCCAATTTACGCCGTCGATGCCCAAATTAAATGTGCTGACAACCGCGTACACCATGGCCAAATCATTCTAGAAGATACCTATCAGGCTACAGGCTTTATCATCGGCATAACGGCTAAGCAATTATTAAACAATCAAATCACCAAAACAGGTCCAATGATGCTACATGAAGCTGTTGATGCCAATCATTTTATAAAAGATCTCGAACAAGCAGGTGTCGTTGCAGGGCTTATTCTTTCTAAATCAGACAACAACACCAAACAGGAGGCTGCATGAGTAAAAATATCATCGTCTTGGGAGGTACAGGTGAGTCGGGCAGGCGCATTATCAACTTACTCAGTGAACGCCTCTCAGATTTAAAAATAAGCTGTGCGGCACGGCGAACACCAAAAGCGGGCATATTGCCAGAGCATATTAACTTTGTTCCTTTTGATATAAATGACAAAGCCAAAAGCATTGAAACACTCAAAAAGTTCGACTTAGCTGTGATTGCTTTAGGTCCAATGGATAAATTTGCCCTACAGGCGCATCAACTGTGCTTGAACGCGAATATAGATGCCCTCGACATTAATGACAGCCTACAGGCTGCAGATCAAATACACGCACTGAATACTGAGGCCCAATCAAAACAACGTTTGCTACTCACAGGTATGGGCTTCTCCCCTGGTATTTCAACACTACTGTTAACTGAGCTTGCGCATAAAAAAGCATCTGCAACGGGCTATTATCAATGTCGTTTGTATATGGGCGCAGCCTATGGTGGCGGCGAGACCAGTCCACAAGCGATTTTAGCAAGCTTTACCAATCACTTAACCTGCTGGCGAGAAGGGACTCGCAAGCAGGTTGAGACGCCTTGGCAGGACACACAACACCAGTTTGCTTTTCCAGCATTGAAAAAGCCAGCCGACCTAATTCCATTTGCAACACCTGAAGTCGCTGGGCTTGGTTGTGAGTATGTTGCTGAAGACCTAGACATAAAGCACCTAGATAGTCGTTATCACATCCAACACCTAACGCTTGGATTTGCAAAGTTTATGAGTAAATATCGCTTAGGCGAACGTAAAAATACATTTTTCTCCAAGATGTTTTTTAACAATGGGCAAAAGCTCAAAACCAAAAAAGAGTCAGATCCCGATACTTGTTTATGGGTTTACCCAGACAATAATCCGCAATCCGGGCTAATGTTACACGGGGTTATTTCTTCTTATGAACTAACCGCCAAGATGGCATGTGTTGTGGTTGAGTGTTGGCTAAACAATGTGTTCTTTGACAGCTATGGCGTCAAAGCCGTAGAGCATTTGTCTTATAAAACGCGCCAAAAGCTACTGCAAACATTGGCTTTATATGGTGTCACGGCAAAACCTGCAAACACCCAGAACACACATCGAGCAGATCAAGAGTTTGGCTGGGTAGACAGCGTATCATCAGACATCAATAGTCTCAGAAATTTGGGGTTAAATTGGTATACAGTAACAAAGCAACATCCAAAAATGGCCAAAAGGCAACAAGAATATCTCTATAAATCAGAGATATGGCGAGCACTTAAAGAGGCCACCAGTAGGTATAGCTTTGCAAAGTTTGTAATTTCTACGCTGTTAGCATGGCGTCGAGATAATAAAGGCTTACAGCACTGGCGCGATAGACACCAAGGAGAATATACCGAAATCTGGAAGTCCATCACTAAAGATATGAGTATGTTTAGCTCAGGTTATGGCAACGCGAGGAAACTACTAGGACAGGATAAAGCCTACCGATTATATCGTGACATGTTTCTAGAGACAGGCAAAATGGAAATGCGCTGGCTATGGCCTAATCCTGAATCCTTTAATATATTCGAAAACAAAGAGAATGTGATTTTAGAGTACTGGCTCACTTGGCTTAGAAACTACGCCAAACTTGGCCTATTTACACTAAGCGAATCAAAGGCTGACTCCACAACGATTTGCATTTCTATCACCGACTGTGCGTATGCTGCTATGTTTAAAGAGCTCGGTTGTCCTGAGCTTGCAGACATGGTGAGAGAAATGGAGCAAGAAGCACTAGCCTTTTTAGCCAGTCAGAGTAATTTGAACATAACTTGGAACTTTAAAGGTGAAGGTGTTGTTGACATCACTTTGAGTAAAGCGCTAACGCTTCAAGCCGTTGGTTAACAGAAAAAGACGACGGAGAATGGATTTATGTGTTGCGGGCAAAGCCCGCAGGGCACACTCTCAAAAATGATTAACCACAAACAATACTGGGAGCGAGGTTCAGTCTCGCTTCTTTAGGCAACACCCCAAACTGTTTTCTAAAAGCCACGCTAAAATGACTTACATTGCTATAACCCAGCGAGACGGCTGTTTCGGTTACATTATTGTCTTTTAATAGATTCATAGCTTTGTGCATTCTTTCTTCTTGGAAACAGCCATAAACCGTATTGTTAAATAGTACCTTAAAGCCTTTTTTTAGCTTACACTGGTTCAATCCAACCACCTTAGCCACATCTGATATGGTAGGTGGGCAACTAAGATCGGATAATAGAAAATCTCTTGCTGCCATAAGCTGCTTTTTCTCTCGAAGCGGGAGTTGGTTGCTCGTGTCAACTGATTTCAGTGCAGTGAGATGCCAATATAGATAGTCTAACGTAGCGGAATGCAGCAGCAGAGGGTTGGCTTCTTGATCTTTTATCAACTTATGAATACGGTTCGCACATGTGCTGACTTTTCTACTGGGGCCACTTTGCTTCACAAAGAATGACATACTTTTCCCTAGATCTACCCCACTGAGCTCTTCACCAGCAAGCTCATTAAGCACTTCGGGTTTTATCATGATCTCTAAGTTACTAAAATCATTACTATGGTAAGCACAAAAATTCTCCCCACCCGAAAAACCAATATTAAAGTCTCCGCACTCACATTGTAAAAGCGTATTACCGACCGTCGCTTCAAACTTCCCCGCAAGAACATTGTTAATGTGAATATATTGGTCATCGCCAGGAAATACATGTTTAGTATCTGCCGCCCCCAAATCCTGCGCTGAAGATAGGCTCACAGAAAGCCCTGGCATCAACTGCACAAAATTCTGCCCAACCACATTATCAATATGCTGCTGTTTATTCGCTGTACTTATTTCAATGTCACTACACATAGTCATTTTTAACCCCCCTTCCAATCCCCGTATCACTCAGGCATCTGTAGCTAATACTTCCTTTAGAGAAACATGTAAGTTACCGAGAACAGCCGGATGTTTCACCATATCAACAAGTCAGATAAGAATGAATTTCACTTTTAGTTATTCAGTCGTATATAGCTATCTATTACATCACCCATTATTAACCGCATCAGAACAACAAAATATTAACAAATGAAAAACGATAAAAACAAATTCTGAGTTATGTTCCCTAAGAAGTTAACACTAATAAAAATCATTCTCAATAAGAAATTCCAAAAAATACAATTTTCAACCAGAGATTTGCATAAGGAAAGAGTTAGAGCATTCCTTATTTTACTAGAGAGTTTTAGGGATAGTTTCGCTCTCGTGTCCTGCCAAAGTCTAGGTACCAAATCTGAGGTGTTATACCAATTTCAGCTGTTGGCGCCGAAACAGGCTGCTATAAATGAGTTAGTTATCCATAGTCACGACTACCCAAACTAAAAGACTGTGTGCACCTGTATAATAAGCGGTAATTTGACTGCCAGCCTTGATAAATAACCTGAACTCGGGATAACAATATGTTTTCTAGCAGCTGTTATCTCTTTCTACTGCGTTAAATTTGTTGCAATAGGCCAGAGGTTAAATAAGTCGTGTATCTAAGCCAAGGTGGGATGCTGTGCATTGTTTTAGTAATAGCCTACTGGCATTTGAGCGACACTATCGCCTTGAGTGTTGACTACAACCATTAGTTTGTTTCAAAAGTAGTATTAGTAACACCGCGGTATTTGTCAGTTATCATTTTTAATCTTATCCAATTTATATAAATAAACTAAAAGCCCGACGCACCTAAAGTTATGCGGGTTTTTAATATTTCCTTATGAAATTTTGGCCCTTTACCATGACGCTTCTATAAGGTGTAGATTGACCATAGAGTGTTTTTAACAACAATAGGCAAGGAAAATAACGACCTTAGAACCATATGCCAATGTGAGATGATGACTTTTTCAGATACTTTTGTGATCATAGATTTCGCTGCCTGTGTCGAAGTGCCAAATCAAACCTCACTTGACCATTGATAATAATAAAAAGGGATTAAGCATCCAGAAAAATTTGCGTCATTCATCTTGATACCGTCCCATTTCCTATCGCGAACAAGCCATTAAAAGCAACGGGGAATCCCGAGGTTTTATTGACGAGACGATAGTAAACAACACTCAGGTATTCGGATACTCAATTTATGTTCGACATGGGTTTGAGTTAAATAGGCCAAAGCTTGCGTACGAACTGGTTTATGCCCTGCAAGTCGAGTGTCGTGACCAAAACACACTCAGAAGAATAAAAATCAAACAGCAAAGGTCAAAACGCCCTAGTGAAAGACGTCACGTAAAAAGTTGAACTCGCCTTTTATTATATTCACCACTCTTATCACTTACTTTATAAAGTATTACAAGGTACAATTTTTTCTCAATCTCCATTGCGACTTACAAGGAAAAGTTATGCCATTATTAGAACAGAGGTCTCTGCATCATATTGATCCACGCCTAGCTGGCGTTGAGATGCAGTTAAAAGAGGCCTATTACAATTTAGATAAAACCACATCCAGCTTTGATAGCGATCTTGACAATAAATTGAAGTCGTTTAAGCGCTATAAATGGTGGGCGGTTGGTATTGCAATCCCCTTACTATTTCTTGCGCCTTTTCTCTTAATCTCAATAATTCCTATTTACTTTTTGTTAAAACATTCTCTTAAGTCTTTCACTAAGGGTGTGTTAACTAGAGCTTATATGATGGCGCCAATTGCTTCAGCACTTAACTTAGAATATTCAGTCGGCGGTAATTTACTTATCTGCGAGGAAGCTATCAGTGCAGGTATATTAGCCAAAGGAGGCCGAGCTGTGGCTGAAGATGGATTTAACGGCGAAGTAAATGGCATTCCCTTTTACTTTACTGAAGTGCATATACGCACGCATCACCAGAACAATGACAGCAAACGTTTGTTTAATGGTGCAGTTATAAAACTGAGTATGCCTGAACCTGTAGATACTCCAATCGTAGTGTTACAAGATGCGGGGCTTTGGAACATGCTGATAAATCGACGTCAATCTTTAAAAGGATTACAGCGAGTTAAATTTGAACAAAAAGACTTTGAAAAAGAGTATCAAGTCTATGCTAAAGATGAAGAAACCTGCCGCGAAGTACTCACGCCAGAATATATGGCGCAATTGTCGCAAGTCAAAACGTTCTTCTCATCCAGTCACCTACCAAAAGGGTTAAAAATCCCCGAAGTAAAAGCCCAAATGTTTATAGAAGGTAGCGATATACTGATCTCTCTTGACTATGGAGCCAACCTATTTAGCCCTAAAAAGCTACAAAAAGAATACGATCCCAGCTGGGCCGAAGACATAGCCAAACAATTCTTACTGATTGAAAACCTAGCAAAAAGTCTGGTTCGCTAGCAGCAGGCTTTTTATTGTAACCACAAAAAAAATCAATCACTTACCACAAGTGTAATTTAGTGTAATTTAATTTCCCAGTAACTAGGCTAATATCTATACCATCGGGTTTCTTGGGCTGCATGCAAGCCGTATAAACAGGTTCAGTTACGTTTTAAGATTTTAAGAGTCTATGAATACTCGTCGTCTTTTTACACTAACAAATTTTTAATGTTCTGAATGAACGAATCTAAATGCAGCAGAAAGATGGCTATGTCGGTCAGTATTAAATTGTAATGTTACTAATTAACGATTGGGGTTAGAGATGAAACGAGCTTTAATGACACTTGTGATAATAATAACAGGGTGCACAACGACAGGAACGAAAAACTTTCCTTCAAAAGTCTCTGATGCGGTTGCAATGCAAAAATCTGCTTTAAGCAACCCCCTTTTCAAAGAGATACTAAGAGAGCTTGAAAGCAAAAGTGCCATAGAGTGGGATAAACGGACTCCCACTAATATGGAAGAAATTTCAATTCATAGCACTCCCACTGAATGGCTATTATATAAATTTGAAAATGACGGCCCATACAGCGAAGAGGAGATTAGATTCTGGTGGAAATGGAACCCGTGGTCTTCAACAACGGCAAAAACGACGCCTAACACAAACACCACAACCCTCAATAAGTGGCGATTAGACCGAAAAACAATCGCAATTGCAAATACGCTTATTCACGAAAGAAATCATTCCTTTGGATTGATACACCCTAGAGACCAAACCCGTTCCAGCAATAAATGTGACTTCAGTTATATTTCTGGGGACTTAGCCGAGTCTATCCTAGTAAGTATGCACAACCTCGATACCTATCAATTAAGTAAGCCCATGTGTCAAGCTCTATGTACCAGTTTAAAAAACAGAAAGATGCCTCACTCTTGTGACAGTGATGATATCGACTGATTTTCATCTCAGCTTGAAAATAGTTAAAAGTTACGATTTGAGACTACTTTCATTATTGGAGGATAAGTTTTGGACAAGATAGAACGAAGAAAAATTAACTCTGAAGTATGGCACAACTAGGTAACTATGATTGCAGTTCTTTAGGCATTGAAAGAAGTGCACCGAGTTGAATCAAAACAAGTAGCATTAGAGTTTGTAATTGATATTTATCAATTAAGCGTAGCTCAAATGAATAAGTACGGTATTGAAGTCATAATATCAATAAAAAACAACGGAATTAGACCCGTTGACGTAAACCTTTCTGATAACGAAGTCTTTACGTTAAGTCGATTTGGAAATTTAGAATCAGAAAACCTAAGGGAAGTAAAAAATGTTTACACAACGAAACCATACAATAAAATTACTTTTGATGCTTTAAGAGATTTAACCTCTACTTCAGTTGACCCTGAAGTTACCACAAAAATCATATACTTTACTATTGTTGATGATCCAGGTTTATATTTCGATTTTTTATCTCAGAAACACCAAAGGATGTTTTAGATATAGTAACAAAACAGGAATTGGGAGATTTAAATGAGCAGAATTAACATTCTCCGGCCTAGAGTGTACAAAAATACTTTCGTGTTGCTACAGAATAAAGTAATAAGGTCAAAGGAAAGCCTAGTAGACCATGCTTCATCAATTAATTTACAACATCGTACTGCTATCACTAGTAGATTAGCTTCCTAAAGGCAGATACGTTGCTCCAATACCTGCCTTCTATAACTAATGGAGCACGAAAGGAGAGAGCCATGACAACCATTACATTAACCACTGAACAACGCGAAATAGTTAAAGCAGAAATGGATAATAAAATAGAAATGCTATCCGATGAAGAAATTGAAGTGTTGGCTACAAAATTAAACGAAAAGATTAATATACCCTTTATTAAAGAAGGGACCGAGCAAACTATCTTCGTAAAAATTGTAAAGCTGGTTGACCGCTTATTATATCAAAACCTACCTAATGAACTTTATGGTTTGGTTAAAGATACTTCGGATGGTATCTCTGATGAAGATGCAAAGGAATTGGCATCAGTGCTTGGATCACGTATGAATGGCAAATTCGACATACCATATCTTCCAGAGTGGGTCGAACAAAAACTATTTGTGATGTTAATTGAGCTTATTGTGGATGCCATGAGGAAGAATTATAGTATTTTGGTTCAACCAGCTTAGTTTAATTAGATTGATGGCATTGGCGTTCGATTATAACGCAGTACACCCTGACTTTAAAACCTATAATTCATAGTGAGTAAAATACTGTAACGCTCACTATGAATTTTAAACACTTGCCTAAACAGGAAATTTTTATGAAATATATAGAACAGCGGAATATACAAAAACACTTATCTATTCATTATAAACTTCCTATATAAAGCAAAGCTTTTTGCGTACATGTAAAGATATTGATGGGCGCTTCTTTGCAATATTGTTGTAACAAGGAGAAAAATATATGCACCTGTAACCCAACTATTTCTTTCTCCCTGCAAACTCTACCTCAGCCATCTCGATAGCGCCGCGTTTTTGCATGGTAATAAATAAGCGTTTACCTTCCTCGCCGCCAAAAGCCACATTGGTCGGGTACTTGCCTTTCAGTTTAATTTCTTTAATTAGCTTGCCCTGAGGTGAAACTACAGCGACCACACCAGCGCCATAACGGGCGATATAAAGATTGCCTTGGTTGTCCGTGCGCATACCATCTAAGCCAAAATCGGTAAACGAGATAAATAATTGTTTGTTACTAATATTGCCTTGTTCGTCTAACTCATAGCGCCATACTTTACGCTGCACGCTTTCATTCACATAAAGTGTTTTATTGTCAGGGCTAATTTCAATGCCATTGGTGGTGCCCATATCCGTTTCTAATAGGGTTACTGCTCCGTTTGTATTTATACGCCAAAGTTTACCGCTACTGGCTTGCCAATTAGGATCGCTGGCGAAAAGAATTCCGTTGTCCATGATCGCAAGGTCATTAGGTTGATCCATGCGATTATCGTGAGCAAATACCGACACGGATTGTGACAAATCACCACCTTGTGCAAGAGCTGCTTTGGTGACTTTGAGCACGTTATGATTGACGTAATCGGCTATATACATATTTCCTTGCTTATCAAAGCGAATACCGTTACCAATAGAGCCATTTTTTAACGTCAGCAGGGTTTCCGCTCTGCCTTGCGCAGTCACTTTACCAATAGTGCCTTGCTGTTGATGGTTAACCGCATATAACACGCCAGCAGCATCCACCGCAGGTCCCTCAATACCTTGCGTGAAAACCCCATCCGTTATCCAATCTTGTGTATCTACAACCGTGTTGGCAGCTACATAACCACTGCTCTGTAGCAAAAATAAACTGAATATGACTTTTCTCATGACTTTCCTATTTACAATGAAGGTAAAGCGCTCGAACTGGATATATTCCAGTTATGACCACTTCATCCGTTAAATTTTGCAGCGCTAGCAGATGGCTATCTAGGTGCGGAGCCTGTAAAGCCCCTTTACAAACCTTAAGCACTTGCTGACTCAATTCAATAAACTGCGTCACCTTTAACGCCGTTGAGTGTGCTTCTGTAAGTTTGGGACTTTGCTGTAACAGTGTTAACGCCTCAAGCCCCGCTTGCCAACGTTGCAATATCGCGCCAATGTGCGCTAACGCAGTGTTATCACCAGCGATATAGCTTGCGACTCGCTCCTCAAGTAGCCTCACCTGCCGGCTTTCAACCGCAACATAGTCGACAAATTTATCAAGCGCTGCAAACTGGTGATACTCGTCGTTTAAGAACTTAATATGGTGACGCGTGTAATAGTGACTTGGCTCTACAAGCTCTGCAAGATGAGTGAGTAATTCAAGCGTAGCCTTGCGCTTTGGCTCATCCAAGGTTGTGCTGATAAGCCTACTAAAACCCGCTTGTTGCTGCGTTTTATGACCTAAGCCAATGACGTTATGTGCAAAATCGCTTATATGATCCAATCGCGCGTACATCTGCTTGCTATCCGTAAGCGTTTTAGCAGACCATAAACGCTCGGCAATCACAAAAAGTCGCGGCCATATTCTGATATCAAGATTATGTTCGGTGACCATTTCGCTCCAAATGGTCGCCTCACCACCTAAAATACGCCCGTCGTTTACTTGGCTTAACGGTGTTGAAACCTCGACAGGCTGTGGTTTTTCAAGCGCCTCAAGTGTGAGCGGATAACGGCTATTACCAATCATTGCCGCGCCTTGTTGCTGCGCTGTATTAAACTCAAACTGTAACGGTCCCATCCAACTATCCATGGCTGCGGTAAATTGCTGAGTCTTGCTAGTAATTGGCCTATCTGTTTGTACTAACTGATGGCGATTGTTATTAAGCTTTATAAGCACTTGTCCACCCAACACCACAAGCTCGCCTTTGACTGCGCTGCCTTTTAGGCGTGGGACCGTAAAGGCTAAGCTTAATACTCGCGGCTGAGTGAGATCCACTGTCGGTAAAACCGGATGTGGGTCGTTACGGTAATGAAATGATGAATACTGCGGCTGATCAATATAAAACCCGGTTGATAAAATGCCTTGATAACCTGCTTCTGCAATTGCATTTAGCGAATCATGACCACGCCAAGACTGCACGACAGTATCTTTAGGCAACGCCGGATGAAAAATTTCATCCCACCCCATCATCACACGTTGGTGCTTAGCGATAATCTTTTGTACACGAGTATTAAAGTAATTTTGCAGGTCATGACCGTCTTTCAACGCATGTTTTTCCATTAGCCCCTGTATTTCAGGGCTTTCCAACCAATGCTCAGGCTCTACCTCGTCACCCCCAATATGCAGGTAGCCGTCTGGAAATAGACTCGTCATCTCAGCCAGTAAATCGTCGATAAAGGCGTACACATCAGGCCTTGCGATATTTAGCAGTGGCTTAAATACTCCCCAATGGCGCTCCATCTCATAAGGTTGCGATTTAGTCATCAGCTCTGGGTAAGCGACGGCAATCGCGCTTGCATGCCCCGGCATACCAAATTCAGGCACCACGCGGATCCCTAAAAGGCTTGCATACTCAATCACTTCTTTCACTTCTGATTGACGATAATACAATCCGTCTGAGGCCAGTTGAGTCAGCTTAGGAAACACCTTACTTTCCATTCGCCAGCCTTGGTCATCAGTTAAGTGCCAGTGCAAAACGTTTAGCTTTGCCGCGGCCATACCATCGAGTTGACGCTTTATTGTCGCAATTGGCATAAAGTGGCGAACACTATCAATAAGTAGCCCACGCCAAGGGAAACGGGGACCATCGCTGATAGCCGTGTAAGGGAGTGTTAACTGACCCAAGACCTTGCTCTGAGCTAGTTGTAATAGGCTAGCAAGACCATGCTGCGCGCCGAAAACGGAGGTTGCGCTAAGCACTATTCCATCCTCTTCAATATGAAGCTGGTAGTCTTCTGGCATATTCAGCTGAGGAAACTGTAACTCGGTTTCGATATTTTCCACGCGAATGGTCAAGTCCGCTTTGCCACCTTTTACTACCCGTAAAAGAATAGGTTTTCCAGTAATGCGCTCAATGTATTGCTGCATTCTGGCGAGCAGAAATGCCTGCCTCTGCGCACTAAAGCCGTGTATCGCAACCTTGATTTCGTTTTCAAATACCAGCGAGCCTTCGGTCATACTCACTTGTTGCGGCATGGGCATAAGCGACAGAGGCGTTGCTTTTGCAGTTAAAATCGGCAACAACACGGTGAATAAAAAAACACTAAAATACATTCTCATCATTACACTATTCCTGAGTAACAAGCTTTGGCAGAAAGTCGGTGGATATCAGCGCGCCGTGATGCTGGATCACCTCGGCGGCAACTTGGTGTGCAAAGCAAGCAGCCGTTTGCAAATCGCAACCTTTCAGCCAATACGCTAAAAACCCTGCCGCAAACGCATCGCCCGCACCACAGGTATCTAAGATAAGTTGCGGCGCTATGTTTTGCGCCGCGATATAAATAGATGAAGAATTATTAGGTGGCGCGAGCACGCATGGCTGAGCGCCTTGGCGAATAACTAAGAGTTGTGAGCTTTGCTTTTGATGCTCTGCGATTATTTCGTCCACATTTGCGGTGCCATACACTGCATATTCGTCCTCGTCGGTTAAAAATGCGATGTCCGCCAACGCCATTACAGCCTGATAACTCAATTTTGGGTTATCGATACGCCAAAGGGTTTGGCGATAGTTGTTATCAAAAAATATGAGCCCACCTCTGTTTTTAAACGCAGCTAACGCCTCAAATAAGTGCTTTCTCTGCGACTCACATAAGATAGCAAGGCTTATTCCAGAGAGATAAATCGCATCAATAAGCTTGTTGTGAAGTGCCTGAGTTAACGTCTCATCACGCTTAAAATAATGCCTTACAGGGCTGTGCTCACGGGCAAAGGTAAAGCGTCGCTCTCCTTTCTCATCGAGCGTAATCCAGTACTCGCCAAGCGCGCTATGTGGTTCAAGCGAAATATAGTCTTGTCTGATGTTGGTGTTTGATAACATATCAAGCAAGTTTGTGCTGGCCTTATCCGTACCGATGGCGCTGGCAAAACTGACTGCGATGTGGTTATCGTTGCTTTGCTTGAGTAACTGAGCCATGTACCAAGCCGTGTTAAAAGTATCACCGCCAAACGAGCTAGTGCCATCTGCTCTATGCTCCACCATGCATTCACCAAAGCACAGCAACTGTTTTATTGCGCCTTTCATGATGTCACTTCCGTTTTTTCGGACGATGCGGTAACACTGGGTTTTGTCACCACACTCGTCAATACACCAAACACCAAAGCACTGATCAGCGCAGGAATAATCGGGTTACCAAAATAAGCCAGCCAATCGTCGTTCATACCAACGAGCAGAGCAGCCACTGAACCTGCCATCAAGGTGACTAAACTGCCTTGCCAAGTATAACCTTGCCAAAAGCGCCCCAATAACCCCATCACACAAAGCCCCGCTAATACAACGGAAATCATTTTGGTGATATAGCTGATAATGTCGCTCGACAGCACCGCCATAAATAATGCCAGCGATACGGTAGTCAACATGGCAATACGAGAGACCAAAAGCGGATTGTGTGGCGCAATATTTCCCTTACACCAAGTCAGATAAATATCAGCAACCAACACACTGACTCCAGCAATAGCGTCGGAGCTGGCACTAGAAAGCGTTGCGGAAATACCCGCCAATAAAATAAAGCCGCCAATCAACACCGGCATCGCCGTTAACGCCAAATAGGGAAAAGCAAATGAAGGGTTGTCTAAACTCGAGTTAACTGCATAAGCACCAATACCAATCACAGCAGGAATACATGAAAACCCTAAATAAAGTAATCCCGAGATAATAAACGACGTACGAATACTGCTTATGCTTTTGGCGGAGTAGATCCGCTGCCTAAACGATGGTGTTGCCAATACGCCCACCAGCACCGCCAGCGCCATTGAAATAGCAGGCAACAAACCAATATTTTGATATGAAAAGAGCCCAGCTCCCGCTGCAACCGAAGCGCTGGTTAGCGTTTGCCAACCACCGACCACCTCGACTACAAAGTAGGTCAACAACAAAAAGCCCGAAAACAAAATAACGGCCTGAATAGCATCCGTCCAGACTACCGCCGAATATCCGCCTAAGGTCACATATACCGCAAGTCCCAGTCCAATAATCAGTTTAGCGCTGGTCTCATCTAGTCCAGTGAGCCAAGCTAAATACATGCCCCCGCCAATCAAATGTGCGCCAAGCCAGCCGACACTTGCCGCGTAAATCAATATCGCTAAGAGTTTTTTAACGACTTGATGATTGCCTACATAGCTTGCTAACTCTTCGCTCATTGTCGCAAAGCGCTCAGCCCTAACCGGTGCAAACAACCAAGCTAGCAATAAAATACCTAGCGCGCCGCCAATGCCATAAAGCGTGCCCGCCCAACCGTGTTGATAGGCAAAGCCTACCGCTCCCATCGACGAGCCAGTGCCAACCATAGTGGCAACGGTGGTGCCTAGTGTCAGCATCAACGGTACTTTTCGCCCAGCTAATAAATAGTCACAATTTGACCGTTGCCACCGAGATGCCAGCCAACTCACCGTTATCATGGCAGACAAATACAACAGAAAAATAAGCAAATACACTTGCTGACTATCCGTCATGCTTCTCCTCCTGTGAACATTGTTGTTCGTATAACGTCTATTCGCCTTTGTAACAGGTGACATCAACCTCTACTTTACAGTCCACGACTAAGTCGGCAACCATGCAAATTCGCGCAGGAGGATGCGCTGAAAAATACTCTGCAAAAACCTTATTAAAGGACTGAAAATATCTTGCGTCAGTTAATACCACAGAGACATGCGTAACATGCTCAAGGCCATAACCTGCTTCGGTCATAATCGCGATGCAGTTTTCTATGGCCAGACGCGACTGCTCAACAATGCCACCCTCAACCACTTCACCATCTCGCATTGGCGTTTGCCCAGAGACCTTTAACCAACCGCCAGCTTCAACTGCTCGCGCAAAGGGTAAGTGTTGTCCACCAGTGCCCGTGCCGCCCTCAGCACCTATTCTTCTTATTGTCATGTTAACCTCTTGATGATTTTTGATTTTTATTAGTTTTGACGCGTTAAAAATCGTCCTGCTCGGCCGAAATCGACAATGGTGTCTGCATTCGCGCCCTCAACATAGCTGAGCTTGCCATTCACCCAAACCTTCACAATGCCTGAGGCAAGTTGTTTTGGATTACTGTAACTTGCTTGGTCTAACACCCGGTTGGGGTCGAATAACACCAGATCGGCGAAATAACCAATTTGAATATTGCCACGTTGCCGCAGCTTAAAGCGCGCCGCTGGCAGCGCTGTCATTTTGTGGATAGCCAATGCCAACGGCAGCGATTGTTGTTCTCTACAGTAATGTCCAAGCACCCGCGGAAATGTCCCCCACAGTCTCGGATGCGGATGCGGATCGCACGGCAAACCATCAGACCCCACCATGCTGTGTTCATAACTTACAAACCGCTGCACATCATCTTCCAGCATACAGTGATACACAGCGCCCGCTGGCTGCAAGCGCTTTGCAGCATCACGCTGAGACACTTGCCATTGCGTGGCAATGTTTGCCAAGCTTTGCTGTGCAAGTTCTGGATGAGACTCCGACCAAGTAATAAAAATGTCCGTCTCCTCCGTCACTTGATTAAGATCTAAGGTGCTTGAACTCGCGGCGTAAGGATAGCAATCGCAGCTCACTAGGTGTGTTTGCCTATGCTGTTCAAAATGCGCTAATACCTCAGGCGCTCTGCCCCAATTCTCTCTACCAGCGCATTTTATATGTGAAATAACCAGCGGCAATTTGGCATGCTCTGCCGTTGCAAAGGCTTCGTCCATGGCTCGGATGACTCCTTGAAATTCCGTGCGTAAATGCGTGGTATAGATACCATCAAATGGTGTAACAACCTCGGCCAACGCATTCACTTCGGCTTGACTTGCCCCCTTAGCATTGTAATAAGCAAGGCCTGTACTAAATCCTATCGCCCCCTGCGCCATCGCTTGATGCAGCAAGGTCTTCATCTGTTCAAGTTCTTGCGCATTGGCGGCTTGAGATAAATCCGTCATGACCTGCGCTCTGAGCGTTGTATGACCAACTAACATGGCTAAATTGACACTCGGTGCAGCCTTATTAAAGGCGTGTTGATAATCCTGTAGTTCACGATAGGCGAATTCTGGCTGCTCCCCGAGTAAGTTAATGGGGTCAAGCGGCGCTTGATCTGCACAATAAGGCACTGCGCTAATGCCACAATTACCGGCAATGACGGTGGTGACACCTTGGCTCACTTTGCTCAGCATATGTGGGCCTCGCAGCACTTCAAGGTCATCATGGGTATGTACGTCAATAAAACCAGGCGCGAGCACTAAGCCCGTGGCATCGATGCATTGCTGTGCTTGCAAATGGCTACAGTTGCCAAGCGCAACAATTTTGTCTTTGCTAATCGCGACATCCACCACTTGTGCTTCAGAGCCTGGTTCAAAATACACCGTCGCGCCTTGAATGAGGGTATCAACATAAGGAGATGAGCTCAGCATTAATCCCCCAGCGGAAAGCGTTTATCGGCAGGTGGCATATTGCTGTTTTTATCTCGATGCTGATCTAACTGGGTTTTAAGCCGTCGAAGCTTTTCTCTTGAGCGCTTTTGATTGCGGATAGCAACTTCGCTCGACAAGATATCCACTGCCGCCATCATGGCATAGCGTGCAGCGCTGGGCTTAAAGATGTAATCACTTTCTTGAGTTTTGATGGCTAAGTGGTGATCGGCAATGTCCGCCAAGTCGCTCACTGGGCAAATAGCAATAACCTCAGCACCATACTCTTTGGCGATAAGCGCCGCCGCTTTCACATCAGGAGAAACACCACTAAGCGAGAGGCAAATCACCACATCCCCTTTGTTCACCGTTGCGGCAACCATGCGCATCATCATAGGATCGGAGTGAGCATTACTAAGTACGTCCAAGCGAAATAAGCGATTTTGACATTCTTGTGCCATCAGGCTGCTACCACCACCAACCCCAAAAATTAAGCAATGACGTGTGGCGCAAATCACTTCACTCGCCTGCTCCACAACCGCTTCATCGATGAGTCCCGCATTGAGCGTAAGGATCTCCTGAATAGAGGTATAAACATGAGAAATCTTTTCTTTTTCAATTGGCTCAGGATTTGTAAAACGCTCACCAATTGCGGCTGATTGTGTCAGCTGAAACTTAAGGTCACGTACATTGGTACAGCCTAAGCTACGCGCTAACCGTGTGATGCTGGCATGACTGACCTGTGCTTTTTCAGCTAACTCACTAATGGATGCGCTTGCGGCAAAGTTAAGCTCAGCCAAAATAAGCCGAGCGACTTTTTCTTCCGCAGGGCTAAAGTGCCCCAAACCTTCCTTAATTTTGCTAATAATGTCCACAGCTTCGCCTCAATTAAAAATAGGTAGAAATGGTTTGGGTGATCACCCAATCTCGCTCGACAACACCAATTTGTCGCCACTTATCAAAGGTCAAACAAGGATGAGAAGTCGAAAAGCAGATCATATCGCCAATCTGTACCTCGCACCCAGATGCAATACTTACCATAGCGTGTTGATCCATGATTGTTTCGACCTTTACCGCGCCGCCTAATGAGCACAGCTGCTTTGACGGCGGAGAGTAAATCAGCTCTGGTGTGGGCATGCCAGCATCAAATGCGACATCCCTTTTACCCATACCAACTATCGCGACGCCCGGCTCTGGAGTCGAAAGCACGTAAGCCCATATACTTAAGCTCGACACCAAACTTTCCCCCAAACCGCAAGCGAGATTGCTCCGTGATAACACGGCTTGCTGCGCATCCTGATAGATCCCGGTATCGTGAATAAGATAGCAACCGGGACGGATCACAAAACGAAATTGCTGAGCCTGTTCACTTTTGTTTAGCGTCTTTGTCACAACATCGTACCAAGCAGACCCCGCCCCCGTGATAATAGGTAACGCCTTTGAAAACACGTTTTTTTGTCGTAAATCTGCCGCCGTTTTTATTACTGAGTCAACGAATGCGGCAATCCTTTGCTCGGCGTTATGGCCGTGGATCACGCCTTCATAAAACCCAATGCCAGCTACCTCTAAACTAGCATACTGTTGGCATACATTGACTAGCTGCACTATCGTTGCAAGATTGCGCCAACCAGCGCGACCACCTTCAACTCCCACCTCGAGTAAAATGGAAATACACAGCGAATGCTGAGTAAAAAATGTGCCTAAGGCATGGGCATTTGCAATAGAGTCAACAAAACAATAGAGCTCAACGTCAGTATCAGTAAGCATGCTAGCAACTTGCTTCATATGATATTCGCCAACAAGTTGATTCGCTAAGATCACTCGTTTTGCGCCCGCAACTATGGCTACGGAAACTTGTGGTACGGTCGCTACCGTGATGGCCCATGCGCCATGTTCAAGCTGTAGTGTAAATAGCGCTGGAGACATCGTCGTCTTGCCGTGGGGTGCCAATAATACTTGGCTTTCCTTTGCAAAATTCGCCATCCAATTCGCGTTGTGGTTGATGGCGTCTTGCTTTATCACTGCAACTGGCAAACTGACCTGCTCTGCGAGAATATCCCAGCCGCTCTCTTCTAGTTGCAGTGGGTCGCCAGTGCCTTTCGCTAATATTGTCATCGTTTATTCAAATCCTTGAGTTTAAACATTAATTCTCCACGTCAAAATAGCGCATTGACTTACTGCGATTGGTATCAGGCCAAGCTGCACTTGGCCTTTGCTGACGTTAGAAAGTCGCACGGACGCTCAATGCAAAACGTCTATCCGTGGTAAAGTTAAGTGCCTGCGTTTTTGTCCCAGCTTGGTCCATCTGATACTTGGTTTTGGTTTCCGTATCCAATAAATTGCTGGCTTCAAAACCCACTTTCCAATGGTCGTTGATGGTGTAATACAAGCTTGCATCCATCATACCTGACGCCTCTGCATAGGCAGGGACGTACTCTTCAGATTCCCTAAGTGTGAGCAAATACTCAGAGCGCCAAGTGTATGCAAGGCGAAAAGAAATATCCTCGTACTCATACATACCAATGATATTAAAGTTTTGGTCAGAGTAACCTTGTAGCGGCAAACCTCCAAACACTCGGAAGGTATTCCGATTATCGGTTAGCGGGTTTCCATTTTCATCGAAACCAAGCGTGCCTTTAGAGACTTCATTTGGGTCTTCAAGTCCATCTTGATCGATATAGGTAAAGTTAAGTTGCAAACCTAAACCGCTCCATGCACCCGGTAACATGTCGTAGAATTGTGAGTAGGAAAACTCCATCCCACGAATGGTGCCAGAGCCAGTGTTAGCAGGGCCATAAGCAGAGACATCATAATCTTCGCCGCCATAAGAAACATCAAGATCAAAGGCGCGGCTACGGATTATATTATCTAGCTTTTTGTGAAATAGTCCTACCGTCACATAACCTGCGGACGCGAAATACCATTCGGTAGTTAAATCAGTATTAATTGCTTCTTCAGGCTCTAAATATGGATTCCCAGAAAGCGCCGTTAGACTGATATCGTCTAGCCCAACAACGGGGTTAGTTGCCTCGTCGTAATCAGCGCCGGGAGTTTGTAGCACGCGAGTGTAATCCAAGTTAAGAATACTGATATTTCTGGCATCAACTAAACTTGGGTAATACAACGCTTTTGATGCACCAAATCGCACCACTACGTCTTCTGATGCACCAAAACTCAAATTTAAGCTCGGAAGCAAAGTGCTATAATCTGTGCCATCAACGGTACTGAGTTCGGACTCTCCCCCTGCAATGTCGTAATATCGCTTATATTCTGCCTGCTGCATCACATTATTAAGTGATGTCCCCTCTTCACCACGTTTGATGAGGGCGGGTTGCACCAAAGCGCCCGTAGACTCTAGTTGATAGTTTACATAGCGCAGGCCAACGTTACCCACCACTGGAATGTCTTGAAACTCGAAGTCAAAATCACCGCGAATGTAAAATTCAGTACGCTTCTCGTTGGTCGAACTTATATTGTGTGCGGCGAATGGGCCTTCAACGCGATTGGGTTTGTCTGCATAAGGTACATAAGTGCCAGAGCATGTACCGTTGTTTGCCGCACTGTTGGTGGCATTGTGCCAACCATCACGACAACCTTGGCGCAAAGAGTCGGCGTAGTTTTTCACCAGATCCATACTTGGGAACAAGAAGTTATTGACTGGCCCCTGTAATACCTGACCATTGTAATAATCTGAAAAATCAACGCGCTCAAATAATTCTGGACGATTTACCGCGGCGGCGGCATTTCGGTCATCTTGGATCCAAGGGGTGCCAATTGCAGACCAGCCCTCGTAAGCGGTATCTCGCACCGTTAGGTCTTTATCTGACATATAAAAACCGGAACTGACACTCGTGAAATGACCGTCTAGCTCATACTTAAAATCCAGTTTAACGCTGTCTGATTCTGCGCTATTGCGCTCAACCTGTTCCATACCGCTGCCCAAAAACAGGTTAGGCACAGGTCCATTCCAATCTTCATTGGGTGACCAACCTGCCGTTAGAATATTGTCACTGAGAAACTCTACTGTCGGCCTTGAGCCACGCATATCGAGGAAATAAGGCGAGACAACGTGGACATGGTTTCCCCGTGTTTGACCCGACATACTGTAGTTTTGCACCTCTTTGTCGGAGTCGATCCGCTGGTAATCAAAATCGACAGTCAACCTATCTATTGGTTTTAACGTTAGCTTAAATGAAGTGTCCTTCACGGTATTTTCGTTGTAATTCCAGCGGCTACGATAAAAGAATGGCGTTTCTGGGCTCACGCCAAGTGCAATACCGGAAGTCACAAAGCCATCATCTGTAGTGAGAGGATGGCCACTTTCCGTACTTTCAGTCCAATTTTGTGAAGACCCCATAAAACCTTTAAAGCCTTGAGCAGCTTGTCCTATTTGCCGCTCGTTCCACTCAAGAGACGCTTCTGAGCGAATGTGCTCTAATGTCGCAACTATGGTCTCATCGGCATTTGCCCACTGCAGTGAAGAGGTTAAGCCGGTACGTTCACGGTCATTAGTTGCCGTGCTCATATGGATAGCGACAGGCACATGCCATACACTGCCAGCTGGTTGCCCTGGTAAAGCGGGGCCATCCACAGGCGATGATGGATCAACACCTGTTATGCCACCCCATTGATCCAAGGTAGGAATAAAGGAATCGCCTCGAGAGTGGAAATTGCCAAGGCCAACACCATCTCCTCGAGTCTGATATTCTGATGAGGAAGCCGCAATTAAAAATCCGAACTTACCTGCACTGGTTTCCCAACTGTCGGAAAACAACGCTGAAAACGAAGGCGTCACTTCTTCTCTAAAGTCGCCATAGTTGGCCTTTGCATTGAACGAGATAAGCCGGTCGTCAGAGTCAAATGGTTTGCGGGTGATGAGGTTTACCGTGCCGGATATACCGCCTGAAATAAGATCCGCAGTTTGGTTTTTAACCACTTCCACCGCACCTAGCAATTCAGCAGGAAAGTCTTCATAGCTCAGACCGCCTGACGGATTTGCACTAAAAGCGTCTCTGCCATTCACCTCAGAGCGAACCCTGTCCAGGCCACGAACCAACACGCCTGTACCTTCATCAGCATAATGTTTAGGGTCATCGGACGATGCAAATCGCTCAATCGTAACACCCGGCACACGCTGCAGCGCTTCAGTCACCGATTTGTCTGGTAATGCCCCGATATCTGACGCCGTGATCACGTCTTTGACCGTATCAGCGAAGCGCTTGATGTTTTGGGCACTATTGATACTGCCTCGGATCCCACGAACTTCAATGACTTCAACCGCTTCGTTCTCAGTCGCAGATTTGACATCGCTGTCATTTTGACCCACAGTTTCGGCGGCAACCCAAAGTGGAGAAAACCCAAGAAGTACAGATGAAACCACAAGGCTCAGTTTGCTTCGTTTAGGGTTATGTTTACCAATACCGGTGACTAGTTTTGACATTTTTTTGTTCCTTTCTTCTTTTTAAAAACCAGTGAAAAAGCCAGCAATGCCATCTCTAGCACCACAGCCCAAAAACCTACCACACAGTGACGTGCTCTAAACGCCCCTAACACATCACATGTTACTTACTAACAAAAACTAAAGATTACACTGTTACTTTTTAACATTACAGACTAAAAAGCAAACACTTTTTATGAAAACATTGACGAAATATGCTATTGCATTGAAATAAAAAGCAATAAAATAGATTTTTCTTCGGAGGAAAGTAACGAGCTTGGGGACCACTCAGAGCGACTTCAAAGTAAATCAGCACCCCCTTCGAGACAAATAACTATGAATCTATTTCACCTGAGGTTTGGAAAAGGAATGAGTTAACTCATTGCTGTTAACGCACAACTTAATTTACCTCTTTGTCTAGCCAGAGAGTTTTAGAGATAACACCGCTTCTGCGTCCTGCTCTCGCTAAGGTACCTACTTCCTGTAGGCAAGGCGAATTTACGCAGTTAGCGCTAAAACTGGCTACTAGGAAGGCATTAATTATCCGAAGCTCAGGTTATTTATTGAGATGATCTGTCGGCAAAACATGTTTTGCCAAATTAGCACCAATAATTGTAGTATTATTCTTAGATTTAGGATCCCAGTAAAAACGCCAAACGGTGTTACTTTTGGGGAAGAGCAATCTGCTTAGCGGTATACACTCAAGAGGACATTATGAGTAAATTTTTAAATTCTGTAGCTTTGTTACCGATGCTTGGTTTCATCGTAACAATGATTTACACCATTGTTGTGAAAGAGGAAGCCTTTTCAAATTATCATTGGTTTATAGTAGCGCTAATATCACTGTCAGCCTCTTCTGAGCGATTAAAACATGCTAATACAGTAGCTGTAACCATCTTTGTGTCGAGTATTCTTTCCAATATACTTCTACTAATAGCATCCAGTGTTGATTTAAAAATCACCTCATTTACTTTCATATTGTTTTTGGGTTATTTAAGTATTGGGTTTTTAATTTTGATGGCAAACCTTGCTTTTATTAGATACAAGAAAAACGAAACCATCCTCAACAATTAGGCTAAGTTCAATTAAACCCTTACCAATTGACCGACCCCCTCAATGATTTGGTTTGGCCCCGTTTGGTCTTTTGATTCAGGCGTTTCTTTTGCGAGCTTTTTGTTGGCTTGGTGGCTCTGCGTGTTTTTTCAACTTTGGTGGCCGCGAGGATCAGTGTTTTTAGCCGCTCCAAGGCATCTTCTTTGTTTTGCTCTTGGGTGCGAAAGCTCTGTGCTTTAAGCACAATAACACCTTCTTTGGTAACTCTTGAGTCTTTAAGTGCAAGTAGCCGCGATTTGTAAAAATCAGGCAATGTTGAGCGGTTGATGTCAAACCTAAGATGAATGGCACTGGAGACTTTATTGACGTTTTGTCCACCCGCACCTTGTGCGCGAATAGCGGAAATATCGATTTCCCACTCTGCAAGCGTGACGTTATTTGAGATTTTAAGCATAGTCTTTTCAAGCCTCCGTTTGCCATTTTAGCAAAGTAACTGAAGGCTTGAAATAGCAGCAACGAGCACTGAAACTGATTATGCTGTACGAGTTGCAATAGCAGGTGGTACTTTTGCAGCAACCATTGCGGGGTAAGTAACAGCTAACTGACCAGCAACGAGCATAATAATCGCACCAACAATCAAATAATCACCGGGTACACTGGTGAGCCCAAAGTAATTAACCAAGTAAATATTCGCAGTGATTGCGATGATTATACCCAGAGTAATACCAAATAAAGACACCACCGCATTTTCAATCATAAAGTAGCGTAGAATATCGGCCTGAGTCGCCCCGAGCGCGCGTCGAGTACCGATTTGCTTGCGACGTTTATGAACGGTGTATCTTGCCTGACCAAATATTCCTAATATAGTAACGCATGCCAACGCGGCAATTACCGCCTTTAATGTTTGGCTCACTGCATAATCGGCCTGCAAGTTCTCTGTCTTTATTTGTTCAAAGGACTTAAACGCATCAACCTGGCGACCAGGCTTTTTAAGTAATAATGCTTGAACTTCAGCCATTGCTGTTTCTCGCTGGTCTGGTTTCGCTCTAACAACAATAATTGTTTCTTCATAATGCTCTCTAATAGATCCAATCACAGTCATATCGTACGCATACCAGAACCGCCAAGGAGACTTCATTGTTTCAACGATACCCACAACCTTTTGCGGTACAGATTCAACATAAATAGTTTCTCCAACCACGCTACGCCAATCATTCGGGCGAATTTTATGCGCTAAAGCTTGCGAGACTAAAACACTTGCGGACTCAGAGTGACCATCAAAGTATTTGTGTATCACGTCATTATATTTAAAATTTCTTCCTGCTACGACACGCAATCCGAGTGTATCAACGATGGTGTCATCCGAACCATAGTAGCCTGCGTGAGTTATCCTTTCATCTTCCTCAGGGGTGAAACCAACATCTAGTGAGCGACCCCAATTAGTAAGCGGCATACTAGTAATCGTACTTGCACTCTCAACACTGGCTAACGCACGAATGTCTGCAAGATCAGTATCAAGCGCCGCATTTTTTTCTTCATCAGTACCTTCAAGATTAGTGCTAAAACTAAACAACTGCTGCTCCGTAAGCCCAGTAGGCTTTGTCAGTTCTTGCTCTTTAATTACCATCATATATATGGTGTTTACTAGAATGGTAAATGTCAGCCCAATCTGCAGGACGAGCAACAATGGCGATGCTTTATTTTTGCTTAAAGTTTTTAAAATTGGCAATAAATCTCTCATTGGAAGACTCCTACAGGCATTTCAGCTGACTTGATGGCTGAACTTTTGCCGCACGTAGCGTCGGTAGCAAGCCAAAAGTAACCGCACTTATTACCGCAAGTACAATCGTCATAACAACAATACTTAGTGTCATTTCCAACATTTCAGCATATAAGTGACTATACAACTGCGCAGTTATACTCAACCCAATCTGAGCCAATATCAAGCCTAACACCCCTCCCACTAAGCCAATAATGAAGGTTTCAACAGTAAATTGAGCGATAATATGTTGCTTTGAAGCACCAACAGCCCTGCGAAGCCCAACCTCGCCAGACCTAGCATGGAACTTGGCAACCATCATAGCCATACAGTTCAGTAAACAAACAATCAGAAATGCAAATGCCAACCAAACCGCCACATTGCCATCATCCTTAATGATTTTTCTTTCAATAAGCTGCTCTTTAACATTGAATAGTTGATGTAGAGGTTCTCGTAAAAACCGGCCATATTCTCTTTGTTCCATCGAATAGTTAACCAAAAAGTCCATATATTGATTTCTCGCTGCGGCTGAGCTTAACTCTACCCAATATGAGACCCAAACACATTCAGATGCCAAAATAGCCGAAAAAGAGTCATCAGCGGGTTCTTTCCAACACTGGTAAGAAACATCAGAGCTAGTCCAATGTTGATTATTTATCTGTGCCTGAAATGGAATAATAATGTCCCTTGGTTTATTAAAGGCACGGGTCCTGTTGTCAAAAAATTTGGGAACTGGATACCAATCGTCAGTCACTCCAACGACGCGGTATTGCAAATCACCTATCAGCAACGACTTACCTATTGAGTTTTCTCCATTAAATAACTTGTTATTTAATTCATTGCTTATTACAGCAACTTGCAGACCGTCTTTGTCAGCAGTCTCATCCCATGCACCTCCAAATTTAAATGGCACCTCAAACATACCGAACATGTCACGATAAGCACTTCTTATTAACGTCATCTTTGCATCAGTAATAGGCTGCTCGGTCGCTCGAGACATCATCTTGAAACTAGCAAGAGGTGTTTGCCTCACACCACGTTTAGCATTTTGCAAATTTATCGCATCTTGGTAGCTAAGAATAAAAGGTGGGACTTCCTTTCCTTGAGAAATATTGAAAGGTTTATCAGGTCCATAACTATTTAGGCGAACATTAAACAGTTTGTCGCTTTTAGAAGGAATAGGGTCTTTTGCCAATAAATAACTAACCGTATAAGTCGTCATTGCAGCACCTATTCCAACGGCAATTGTGACCACCATTAAAAATGATAAAAACGGCGTTTTTCGCAATGAAATAAGTGCCAATTTAAGATAGTAGCCAAACATAACTTATCCCTAAGCAATCGCTTTGTTACAGTGTTTACGCTCAATTATCACGCCATCACGGATCTCAATAATGCGCTGTGCTTTGGCTGCTTGATGCGTATCGTGCGTTACCATCACTACACTCGTTCCTTGTGTATTAATATCCATGAGCAATTCCATAATACTATCTGCCATTTTGCTATCTAAATTACCCGTTGGTTCGTCAGCAAGTAAAAATGAAGGTTTACCAGCTATTGCACGAGCAATCGCGACCCTTTGCTGTTGACCTCCTGATAGTTGCGATGGGTAATGCTCCTTACGTGAGGCAAGGCCCACCTTATTCAACGCATCCATGATCCTTTCATGACGTTCTTTTGAAGATAATTTACGATAGCGAAGAGGCATATCAACATTGTCGTAAAGATTGAGGTCTGGAAGTAAGTTAAAGCTCTGGAAAATAAAACCGATCTTTTCATTACGTAGTTTAGATTTAGCTTTGTCACTTAACTTTTCAACATTGATGCCATCTAGCTCATAACTCCCGTCACAAAAATCCTCTAACAGACCTGTAATGTTTAAAAAAGTCGTTTTTCCTGAACCCGATGGGCCGACTACTGAAACAAACTCCCCCTGCTCTATACGTAAGTCAAATGGCTGCAAGGCTTGAGTTTTTATTGTATCGGTATAGTAAGCTTTGGATAAGTGACGCATGGATAGCATATTACAGCTCCTTATTGAATTATTTTCACACTGGGAGCGTCTTTAAAGATTCGCGCGTCAGAGGTAATCACCTGATCGCCAACATTAAGCCCCGAAAGTACTTCTACTTGCCCAATACTTCTTAATCCGATTTGTATTGGTGTTTTTATTGCAGAACCCTCTTTTACTACGTAAGCAAACTGTCCGTTATAGGCTTCTATGTATTGCCCGTGTGGTAGATAGGCAATATTTTGCTTTTGTTCAATCACAATTCGACTCGTTAACCTTTGGTTCTGCCTTAACCCCTGAATGGTGTCGTCTTTAAATCGAATTTTCCCTTCAACTCGACCATTTTCAATTTCTGGAGAGATAGCAACTATTTCTCCGCTATACACTTCTCCATTAAGACTTATCTCAGCCAACATTCCCAGCGCAAGGTCGTCTGAATAGCTTTCTGGGATTTGCACCTCTATCTCATACTTTGAGAGATCCACCACACTAAGTAATGGCTGATTTTTGGCGACTGTATTTTTTTGCTCTACCGTCAAGTTACCAACTAATCCACCTACCGGCGAAAGTACTTTTAAAGCAGCAACTTGCCTCTGAAGCTCCACCACTTTTACTTTTTGCGCCTCAAACTCTAACTCTTTGGTACGGATCTCAAATTTTTGGCTTTCTTTTTGTAACTCCACTTCTTTAATTGCTAGGCGATATTCACGCTCTGCGTTTTCGAGATCATCTTTGGCTTTTTGATAGTCAATGTCACTTACAACTTGCGTTTTCAAACCGTTCTCAGAACGGCGCATCTCCCGCTTTGCTGCATTTAACACAACAGTCGCTTTACCTAAATAATTCTCTTGTGCTAAGTCTTGCTTTTTGGCTTGAATAATTTGCCTTTGAAGTTCCGTTTCTAACTTGTTTAACTGTGCTTGATGTTGTGCAAATTCGCTTTTCAACTCAGGACTATCTAGAACGGCGAGGACTTGTCCTTCCACCACACTGTCACCAGACTCTACCAAGTAGGTAACCGTTCCCTGAGCAGGGCTATATATAGTGGGGCGCCGCGCTGCCACGACTTTACCTTGAACAGAAATATCGCGGATGAAGTCACCTCGCTTCACTGATGCTATGTGAACTTTATCGCTAGAAACAGCTGTTTGACCGCTTGCCCACTGTGTAAAAATGGGGGTCATAAAAAAAACAGCAATTAATATAAAAATACCAATTACTATTATGAATAATCTATTTTTCTTTGGTCTTTCAACCACCGAGTCTTGAGCGCTCGTATCTGGAATATAGGCCATGAAATAATCCTTTTACCACTGCCTTAGCTATTGAGTACTATGTATTTTTGGAGCATTATTACTAACTATTCCACCACAATCACATCTCTTCGTTTAATTATTAGAAGCCAACAATTTAATACCAAAGCATGAATTATCTAGCGAAGTAGACCTCAAAAGCTTAAAACAAATCTGGTAACCTGAGTGCCTAAACCTTACACAAAGCCAAGACTAATGTCACGAGAAATAAAACATTTTGTTAACTATTTGGTTTGATTTTTGACAACCTCTAAGTACCGACTCTCGATAAACTTTTTTTCTTTAGACAAGTGCTCTAATGCTTCTCGCGTTTGTTCCAACTCTTTTTGGATAGCCTGAAGCTTTGGCCCATCTTCTACTTCTTGCTCTTGCACCATTAGCTGTTGCAAAGCCTGATTTTGTTCGGCTATTTGTCGTTTGTATTCATTAATCGTTAGAGACATATCTTGACGCTCCTTCTCAAAGGTAGCGACCAATTGCTCCAATTCTTGCTCGGACGTACCTCCCATCGCTTTAGAAGCTTCCAACTGCTGCTTTAATGTGTCATTTTCTTTTTGTAATTCCTCTGTAGATTCATATTGGTCATAAAGTTTTCTTCTTGTTTGCTTCAGTCGCTCTAAACTCTTCGACAGATCCCCCCTAAGTTTCTTTATTAATCGATGCGACTTAAGTAGCTTACTGTTTAAATCGTCCATGCGAGTTTGTTCTTCGGTCGAGATATGATCCTGTGTAGAGCGTTTAACCTCTGCTAATTGCTGCTCTAAATGGACTTGTAAATTAGCCAACTCTTGAATGGTATGTTGATTATCTTCAACAAACTTCATCGACTTATTTATCGCTTCGCGACAATGTTGGAGTAGATACTGTTGCTCTGGGTTGGATGTCCCAGCTCCACCAGCAGCCTTTGCAAAGAGCCTAAACTCTCGGAGGATTAACAGCAAAATATAGAACCAAAAAGCCAATATCAGCAGCCCGATATTTACCGTCATATAGATAAATACATCAATTGGTAGTTTACCTAGAAACATATTGCACACTCATTATTTTCTTACTTTCATTTTAGTATTGGTTAAAAATCGTGCCTATAATAAATCTATATTTTTCAATAAAGTGGTAATTTGTGAAGATATTGCTCGTGGATGACAGTGCGGCAACACTTGAGATTATTCGTCGCGGTTTAGTACGTTTTAGATATCGCAAGTTGTTGATAAAGAAAGCACAAAGTGCAAAAGAAGCCCTGAAAATCATCGGCTCTTGGCATCCTGATATTGTATTAACTGACTGGCATATGCCTGATATTTCGGGACTCGCATTAGTTAAAGCTATCAAACAGAAACAACTGGGTGTGACCATGGCAATGGTAACCACTGTCGACGACCGCGAGCAAATAAAGCTAGCCCTTGATTACGGAGCGGCATTTGTGCTGTCTAAACCATTTGCAGATGATGACCTCCACAATAAAATCATGCCCTTGGTCAAAGCCGCAGAGGAAAGCTCAAAAACAAGGGAAATTCATACTCTGCACAAAGGCGTTCCTTTGCCTCAAGTTGGACAACTTGAAAAACTTATGAATAAACATATCGACACTGAACTGAGGCTCTATCAGATTAATCAAATGGAGTATGATCCTGATAACCTGCCTTGCGTCATGGTTGCATACGAGGATCCTAGTAGTCAGAAGGTACGCGCAATAGGGATATTTGATGTGTATTCAGTTTGTGTGCTCGCCGCTTCCACTGGAAATTTAACAGATCAGGCAGGATTTGAAGCCATTCATCAACACCAGATCACTGAGCACATGTTAACCGCTTGCCACTCAGCATTAAACTCAACTTCTTATGCGTTTTTGGATGGAATAACAAGAAGAAGTCTAAGAGTAAAAGCCCTACAGCTAGTCACTAAACCTTTTCCTAAATTGAAGCGTCTGTATAAAACTGCTTCAAATATGAGGATAGATATATGCTGCCAACGCCCAAACATGGCGCAAGGGAAAATCCTATTGGTCGGACTTTTAAGCTAGTGCTTTTAACAAGACCCCCGGATCGCTGATCCCGGCTTCTTTTAGCGCTTCTTGAATATTTTTCGTCAACTCAACAACTTGGCTCTGCATGCGCAGTATAAATTCAAGTTTTTGTGTCACCAACTCAGCTTTCATTTCATCGGAATAAGAGTCACTTGCCTTTAATTCATCAAGTAATTTTTGTTCCTCTTTAATTTTTTCTCTTAACTCTTCGAGCTTTTCAACCATTTTTTGAATATGCGGAGGCAGTGCGGCTTCTTCTTGCTCTTCCTTTACCTCTTCTCCAGACAATTTAGACATATCTTCTTCAGATAACCTAAGAGGCCTGGGCGAGTTCGTCTCTTCAACTTTGGCTTCCTGCTCATTCTGACTCGTAGCTGATTGAATTGGGGAGTGAATTAAAAAGTTAACGTTCATTGTTGTTTGGCCAACATGATTCCTTTGACCTACATATCGGTAATTTATCGAATATCTTTAGTAAAAAATTGCGCGGCATCCTTGCCGCTGCAAGTGCTTGGGAATGGAATCACTCAGCCTCAAAAACTAACTGAGCTTAAAATAATTCTGTTTTAAGATTTGCTTACAATTGCTTAATGCACGGTTTAACGCCTGCAGCAGGGTTTTACCTTTGGCCTTAACCTTTAACGTCGGTAATCCAGGTAACAAAAGCTCAACTTGGCATAAGGTAAGCCTGCCAACCTGCTTATCCACCTGTTTTTCAATTCGTACATTTATCTTTCGAATATTGTTTGTATAACCACTTAACGCTGCATTTATCGCTTTAGTGAAAACCACTTTACTTGACACCGCTATAGGTTCATTTACACCAACAAGGTTCAGTTTCATCATTACCTCAGACAATCGCATCAAATATTACTGTATTGGAAACTTAGAATGACTCGAATATCAAAGCGTTTTCGCTACATTCTCTCAACTTATACTTGCGCCGTGAGATCAAATCTACTAATGTTCACCAAAAGAGAAAAGCTGATTATATCTAACCTAAAGTAAGATTTTTACGAACAATATGAATATAAACTTCAATCACCTTTACTATTTTTGGCAAGTAAGCAATGAAGGCAGTATTGCTGGTGCAAGCAAAGTCCTTCATTTGACACCTCAAACAATTAGTGCGCAACTATCTAGTTTGGAAGCACGCCTTGGGAAACCTCTATTCATAAGAGAAGGAAGAGGTCTCAGATTGACTGACTTCGGCATTTTAACCAAACAGTATGCGGATGATATGTTTTCGATTGCAAAAGAGTGGTTGGAGACAACACAAGATGGCGCAACAGCTATACATCGTACATTAAAAGTTGGTATTTCTGATGCGATTCCAAAATCATTGGTTTCAAAGTGGCTTGCTCCACTGATAGAAAATGAGCAAGTTGCCAATTTACATTGTATTGACGGTCAACAATCAGAATTGCTAGCTCAGATGGCCATGCATAAGCTCGATATCGTGCTTGCAGATAAGCCACTTGATAGTCACCTTCCTTTTAATGTTTTTTGCCACGAGATTGGAAAAAGTCAAATTGGCTTATATGGTTCAGCTTCAAACAGTGAGCAACTCAGTGCAAATTATCCAAAATCGTTACAAGATCAGTCGCTCATTCTTCCAGCAAAGCACAGCCCTGTAACTAACTCGATTCAATTTTGGCTCCAAGAGCAAAATATAGAAATTAAAGTGGCTGGTCATGTAGATGATAGTGCTTTAATGAAAGCATTAGGCCAACAAGGATTCGGTATCTTCCCAGCTCCGCTGTCAATACAATCAGAATTGAAGCGCCATTATGATGTAAACCTTATAGGCACAATTGAAAGTGCATACCAAAATTACTACGCCTTCACACCAGACAGATTGATTAAGGACTCCATTTTTAACGAATTTGTAAACTTTGCGAAGGGCATCAGCTGACTTAAAGTGTCAGCTTATGTTGGACTGTAAAAGAGAAGATAAATTCTGCTTATATCGCCTTGATAGATGAAGTGAGTCGCCATTTTCCAAAATAACATCGTAATCACCATTATCTCTTGTTTTAAGTTCACTAATTGCATTCAAATTAACGAGTGAAGACTTGTGGATCCTAGAGAAGCCAAACATCTTTAAATTTTTTTCCATCGTAGACATGGTATCCCGATGAAGTATTGAGCGCTGCCTATTTATCAAATGGAGCTCAACATAATTACCGGCACCTCCAACCCAAGCCAGTTCTTCAACTTTAATAACATGAATATGCCCGGAGTCTTTCACTATTAGTCGTTGATTTGGCATGTACTCAGAGGTTAGCTCCTGAGGACTTGAGAATACTGTATGAAGTATGTTCTCAATAAGCGTATCTGTCTTATCTCGCCCTTCAAGAGACATCACTGTACAAGAACTGAGTTTGGTATCTGTAGTGATCTTTATAGTCGAAACAGATGAGAACTTTTTCGCGATCAATTCTTGCTTTTTGGGATCACTTTCAAACGAAGAATCTATTAACAAACAGTCTATTTCACCCGACTCAATAGTTTCCAAAATATCAACAAATGTTTGATAGTAAACAAACTGGGAACAAACAGCGACTTCCTTTAACTTTGTACTCATTTCAACGCCAAGCGCAGACAAATAGCAGGGAATCAAGATTGTCACTTTTTTCATTCATCACCTTAAAGACATCAACAGGTTAACAAAGATACTAATACTTTGTATCTCATTTCACAATAGTTAACAAATAATTGTTATAGATTGTCACAGTGTAATTCGCAAATTAAATTTGATCTTTTTTTTAACTCCTGTCGTCACTACTTTCCGTCACCTTACGTATCTCAACTGGCATATTCCCGACTTCCGACATAGCCTCCTCGTGATACTAATAAGCCTTTGTGATGAGTTAGCAAGCTCGCCAAAGGTATCCAAAACAAACCTATCAGGGGATATCATGAAACAATTCAAGCGTTCTAAGTTAAGTATGCTTATAACTTCTGCGTGCCTAATCGGTGGAAGTTTGAGCATTCAAGCATCAGCTGAAGAAGCTGCTGATGGTGCTAATGACGAAGTCGAAAGAATTTCTATTACGGGCTCTCGTATTCAGCGTGTCGCGTTAACGGCAAAAACACCTGTTATCGAACTAGACGGTACTGAATTTGCTATATCTGGTAACTTAAACGTCGAGCAGAAGCTTGCCGAGTTACCACTAACAGTTCCTTCTTTCGGACCAAGCTCAAATAACCCTGGTGATGGTACCGCTCGAGTAGACTTACGTGGTCTTGGTAACGAGCGCACCCTTGTTCTTGTTAACGGTCGCCGCTGGGTACCAGCAACACAAACAGGTGTTGTCGACTTAAACACAATTCCAGCTTCTCTTATCGAAGGTGTAGACATCATTACCGGTGGTGCAGGTGCGGTATATGGCTCTGATGCACTAGCAGGTGTTGTAAACTTTCGATTGAAAGACGACTTCGAAGGCGCTGAAATTTCTGCGTTATACGACATCACCGAAGAAGGCGACGGGGAAAAGTTCAACACAGACCTCACCTTGGGTGGAAACTTTGCCGATGGTAAAGGCAACGCTACTGTGTATATCGGTTATGCCAAACGTGAATCAATCTTCCAAGGCGACAGAGACTTTACTAATGTAACGCTCACTGAAGGCGATACAGGTTTAGTGCCTGGTGGGTCATCTGGTATTCCTGGGACAAGAATATTTGCAGGCCCTACACTTCCTAACGGTACAACTCTAGGTCGTTTTGGTCCAAATGGTGAAGGCCTACCATATACATCAGCCGATGCATTTAACTATGCCCCTGATAACTACCTGCAACTGCCACAAGAGCGTCTAACACTTAACTCTTTTGCACACTATTACATCAATGATGACACACGCTTATATAGTGAACTATCTTTCATTCGCAACGAAGTTCCGCAGCAGCTAGCTCCGACTCCAGCGTTCGTAAATGGCTTGGTGGTTAACCCTGACAGTCCATACTTCGGTGCAGACGTTCAAGCCGCAATGAAAGCATTGGTGCCAGAACTCGATGATGACGGTGAACCAACTGGCAATATGGTTAGTCAACTTGACGCCGATGGTAACTTTACATTCGCTACAATAGGTCGTCGTATGGTTGAAAATGGTCCACGCCAAGCGATTGATACACGTAATGCGATGCGTTTATTAGTTGGTGTAGATGGCTTTATCGGTGACTGGGCATACAATGCTTACTACAGCCGCTCTGAGCTGGACCGCTCTAACCTACTTAATAACGACGTTTCTGAAACGCGCTTCAGACAAGCTATTTTAGTAACTGACGATGGTAGTGCATGTCAAGACACGTCAGGTGGCTGTGCACCATTGAACATCTTCGGTGAAGGCAATATTTCACAAGCAGCGATTGATTTTATCAACGTCGGGGCATCTAACGTAACAAACATTAAGCAAGAAATTTTCCACATCGATTTTGCTGGTGAGCTACCATTTACTGTACCGTCTGCTGATATGCCAATTGGTTTTGTAATTGGCTACGAAAGCCGTTTTGATGATTCAAGCTTCCGTCCTGATGAATTCTTAGCATCCGGTGATGTACTTGGCTTTAACGCTGGTGAACCAACTGTAGGTAGCTACAGCGTTGATGAGATTTTCACAGAAATTGATATCCCACTAGTAACAGACGCAGCATTTGCTGAAGACATTACACTTTGGTTTGCGGGACGTCTTTCTGACTATTCAAACATCGGCAATGCATCTTCATTTGCAACAACTATAAACTGGAAAGTAAACGAATACGTTTCGTTCCGAGCTGGTTACCAAGAATCTGTTCGTGCACCTAACATCGCAGAGCTATTCCAAGGCGCAGCAAATGGCTTCCCAAGCGCAACCGATCCATGTAGCGTAGACGGTTTTGTAGAAGGAAAAACAGATAGAGCTCTTTGTGAGGCTCACGGCGTTTCAGCTTCTCAAGTTGGCGTATTTGAGCAAGCAAACGCGCAAATCGAAGGTAGCTTCGGTGGTAATCCTGACCTGAAAGAAGAAACATCAGAAACCGTTACTCTCGGTCTTGTTATTACACCGACCGAAAACTTTGACATTACAATCGATTACTTTGATATCACGATTGATGATGCAATCGATGTACTAGGTGGTGGCGTGAACAATATTCTAGATATTTGTTACAACCAACTTAAAGATCCTAACTCAGAGTTCTGTCAAGCAATTACTCGTCGTCCTGACGGTAACGTAGACCTTGTTACAGCGCTAAATGCGAACATCGCGTCACTAGGAACCAAAGGCTATGACGTTAACTTCAACTGGACCACAGAGCTTGGCTTTGGTATCGGTGAAAATGGTTCAACACTGAACATTAACTCTAAGAACACAATCTTGGATGAGTTCTTTAGAACGCCAAGCGTTGGCTTCACAGAAACTAATTACTGTGAAGGTAAATTCGGTAACACCTGTGGTACGCCACGCCCTGAGTTCCAAAGTAATAACCGCTTTACATGGACTTCAGGTGATTTGAGCGTAGCGGCGCTAGTTCGATATATGAGCGAAGTTGATGACGACTCAGGCACTAACGAAATCGCCCCGATTTCTAAAGCAGAATGGTACCTTGACCTTAGTGCGAGCTACCACTTCACAGATCACCTACAAGCAACATTTGGTATCAAGAATGTGTTAGACACAGAGCCAACACCACTAGGTGACGCTCAACAGCAAGCAAATACATTCCCAGAGTTGTATGACGTAATAGGTCCTCGCTACTTCTTAAGCGCTGTGTACACGTTCTAATCCACTAATACAGAAAACAAGGGAGCTTCGGCTCCCTTTTCAGTTATTTGTGTAATAGTTTTTTTATTCACAGCAGGTTACTAAGTTTTAAATCAAGCTCGCTGAAAGATTGATTAATCCTAACAAAACTTCAAGCAGCGTCACTTTGCTCGCAACTAGATAAAGTTTGACTAAGATAAAGAGTATGCAGCTCAGCCTAATTGACCGTTTAAGAAAAAATAACATGAAGCAAACATCCGAAATCAATATCGCAGTTCAAGATGCTTTCAAATTGCTCCAACAAAAACAGTATCAGCAAGCGTTAACGAAGCTTCAGCCGTTTACTGATTCGCCTCACCCCGACCTACATTATCTTTTGGGAATTTGCTATAAGTCACTAGCCGAATGGCAGAGTGCAATAACCTCATTAAGTGATGCCGCTAAGCTCGCGCCACTTAAAACCGAGATCTTAACTCATTTAGCCAAATGTTATTGGCTATCGGGTGATTTGCACCAAGCAGAGTCTCATTACCTTACGCTGTATAATACTGAGCCAAAGAATCTAGATTTACTTAAAAACTTGTCGCTTCTTTATCTCGAACAAAACCGCCTCGACATGGCCTATCAGTGGGCTTTGAAAGGACAATCACTCGATACTTCTGGGCAACTCACCAAAATTCTCGGAGACATTGAAAAAACAAAGGGAAACCTCAAACAAGCGATCAGCTATTATCAATCAGTACCGCAACACTCTCAGGTTGCTTTTCGAGCAATACACAATTTAGGCCTTTGCTATAAGTTACAAGCTAAATTTGAACAAGCAATTCAATGCTTTAGGTTTGTTCACCAAAGCGCCCCTGAACACTACGAGCCGCTTTATAATCTTGGGGACTGCTTTTTTGCAAATGGTCAGTTTGAACCAGCACAACAAGCCTACACTCAGGCACTGAAGCGAGCGCCACACAACCCAACCGTCCATAAAGCACTGAACGAACTTTATTGGCAGAGCGGGCAACATCAGCTTTTTGCTAGCAGTTTAATAACAGCACTAGAGTCAGCCAATAATCAACAGCAACTTACAGAGTGTCTAGCCGAACTTTACTGGAACACCAGTCAGTACACATTATGCGAGCAATGCATACGGAAGTCGGGTTATGCAGACAAATCAGCCACGCTTCTAGCATTAAGAGGGCGTTTGGCAGCCACGAACAATGAGCTAAACACTGCCTATAAACATTTAGATGATGCCAATAAGCTAACCGTTAATTATGACAGGATCTGTGAGCAAGCAAAATTTGCAATCCAACTTGGGGAGTTTAGTACCGCACAATCCCTACTCGAGTACGTGTTGCAAGCACAGCCTAACTCACAACTTGCATTAGCTTGGCTAAGCGTAGTGTATCAAGCCACGGACAAAGAAAAGCATCGTGCTTTATGCAACCCAAACTTTGTCCTTACTACAACCTTAGACACTCCGAACGGCTATCAAAATAGTGAAGACTTTCTTAAAGAATTAGAGTCTTGTTTACTAACGCTTCATCAAGGTAAGCAAGCACCAAGTGAGCAAACTTTAGTAAATGGTTCACAAATTTCTGGTGGCTTGCTTAATAGAGATATCGAAGTCATCACCAAAGCTCGAGCTCAATTACTGCAAGATATTGAAAAATGTCTCAATAACTTAGAGTTAGTGCCTGAGCACCCATTTTTGGCTCATTTAAATAAGGATAAATTAATTACTGGTTCGTGGTCTGTCAAATTAACAGAGCAAGGCTTCCACGTGAGTCATATCCACCCCGCTGGCTGGATAAGTGTGGTTTTATATATCAACACGCCAAACGACGATAGCAACAATGGGGTAATTGAATTTGGTAGACCTCCCCTAGCACCTCCTTACGATTTTCCACCATTTAAAACTGTAAAACCTAAACGAGGACAAATCGTGATCTTCCCCTCTTATTTTTGGCATGGAACACAGCCATTTAACGCATCAGACAATAGCTATCGAATGACGTTGCCACTCGATATTGGCGTAATCAATAATTAACAAGAGATATTATTTTGATGGCAAACGAAGAGATACAACCTCTCAACATTGACACACTTTTACAGCCAATCCTAGAATGCGAATCGCAAAATAGTTGGCCATTATTACTACCAAAGTTACTCGATGCCTACCCACAGAGTGCAGAGCTAAGCTATCGTGTAGCTGTCATTTTAGAACAAATTGGGGCGTTAGCCGAAAGTGAAAAAGCCTACTTTCACTGCATTGATCTTGCGCCCAAAAATTATCTAGTTTACTTGTACCTTGGATATTTACTAGAGACTAAGAGCGAGGAGAATACGGCACTAGCATGTTATGCCCTGTGTGAAACACTGACAGGCAGCTTTAAACGGCTTCAGCTTGCCAATAGCACAGCTCCTCAAACGCTTAAACGTTTTCAAAAAGCTTGGCAATGTATGGAAAGAAACCTTGGTACTGCATCAAGCATTGAGTCTGGACGCTGGGTTCAATACAGTAGTAAGCCCTTTGAAACACCTCAAGCACCACATCTTTTTTACGTACCTAATCTAACTGCAAAACCAATCTGGCTGGCACAGCAATTTTCATGGTATGAAAGCTTTAGCACCATGATCCCCGACATCATTAAAGAGTTTCACGCTACTTTTAATACCGCATCTTCGCACCTTACCCCCTATTTATCGGGTAAAGAGTATGAAAGCGTATTCCCAAAGCTTGCAAACAGCAACAACTGGCAAGCACTATCCATTTTTAAAGAGGGGATCGAAGACGTTTCGGTGTCAAAGCACTTTCCTATTCTAAAAAAGGCTTTAGAGAAAGTGCCTTACTACGGCTTGACGGCATCCCCATACGAAGTGTTTTACTCTAAGCTAGCAAAAGGCCAAACTATTACTCCACATTATGGCCTTTCCAATCACAGTCTAACAGTACATTTGGCTATAGATATTCCCCACGACTGTTACTTAGAGGTCGATGGTAACCGCATTTTATGGCAAGAACATCAACTCACCATATTCGACGACTCTTATTTGCATTTAGCGCACAACGGTAGTGACCGAGATCGGATTGTACTTATTTTCTCCATTTGGCACCCTGATCTATCATTAACTCAGCGCCGAGCAATCCAGTTAGAGTTTTTAAATAGGCAAAACCTCATTGACAATTTAAATGCAACTCTGAGTGAATACAGAAGCGATCACTAGTATCCCAATTTTCGTCACGGCAACCCTTCAACTTGCCACAAAAGGGGTTGTTACTATGCAAATAGTCCGTAACGTTAAGACTGACCTTATAATTTAAGGTCTCCCTGGATAATTTCGGGGGGCGACCCCCGTTTTTTCAAGCTAGCCATATGATAAATCACAGTGCTAGAATCCCATCACAGCCTTCAAAAAAACGTAAATTCATGCAAAAACCGACCATCACTATCCATTACTGCGTACTTTGCCAATGGATGTTGCGAGCAACTTGGCTTGCACAAGAGTTACTTTCAACTTTCTCTGACGATTTACAACAAGTCGCGTTAGTGCCAGCAAGTAAAGGCGTATTCAAAATTTACTATAACAATACGCTAATTTGGTGCCGAAAGGCGGATGAAGGTTTTCCTGAAGCCAAAGTGCTCAAAAGAAGGGTGAGAGATTTGTTAGATCCTGAGCGTGATTTAGGTCATGTGGATAAATAACTAGCTAACAATGATGGCTATAACTTAATCCCGGGATTACAGTCGGGCCTAGCACCGCTCAATGAGATGAGCATCTGGTTCTGCTTCACGGACGAATTCCAGCACATGGTCCAGACCTGAGTAGCTCAGATTTAGCCCCGTGCGTACGGGGAACACGGGATTGGTAGAAATCCTCGATGGTGGCAACCCGGTTTAGCCCCGTGCATACGGGGAACACTCTAAAGATATATCACTGTTTCTATTAACAAAAATCACCATTGCAATTTTCACCAAAAATATTGGGTACAAATTCTACGTATGTTTACTCGGCTCAATTGTTAAAGATCGGGGGTTTCTCTTGAAATAATGTATAGCCAACAGACTAATAAACTTCACTATACTTGCTCAGCAAAATCGATGAGTTCCTGTCCTGTTAGGCGATAAATAATCCACTCGTTTTGTGCTTTAGCACCGATGCTTTCATAAAAGTCGATTGATGGTTTGTTCCAGTCAAGTACCACCCACTCAAAGCGACCGCAATCCTTTTGTAGTGCAAGTCTTGCGAGGTATTTCATGATCCCTTTACCTGCACCAACACCGCGCTTATCTTGTGATACATATAAGTCTTCAAGATAAAGACCGTGCTTGCCAAGCCAAGTAGAATAATTAAAGAAATACACTGCAAACCCGATTGCTTCGCCATCTAGTTCACAAATAACGCTGTGTGCTCTGGCTTCTTTACCAAACAGTTTCTGTTCTATTTCTTCCACGGTATTGAGCACGGCATCTGGCTCTTTCTCATAAATTGCAAGTTCGTTGATAAAGTGCAGTATCGTCGCGGCATCAGCTACTTCTGCTGGGCGAATTGAAAGGCTCATAATGGCTCCTGTATGTAGGTTTTAGTCAGCTTAACAAATTGTAAAGGGGGATGACAGCACCTTTCAGGCAGCAGCAAAGTGAACAAACTTTCCAGCTCGTTCGTATAAGTAGCTAACCGTTTTTATATAGGAAGAGGTTAGTATGCAAAAGACGATCTTTGCCTTTTTGATGTTGCTATTCAGCGCTCAGGGTTTCGCAAGCACCAGTACTCTTGTAAATCAATTTATAGAGAACCCTCAACAAGTAGGCAAAACAAGTCGAATGACCTATTTGTTTTGGGATGTTTATGATGCCAGCCTTTATGCGCCTCAAGGAGCGTACTCTCAAGATCAGCCTTTTGTATTGGCACTACATTATTTACGCGAGCTTGATGGCAAGGAGATAGCAAAACGATCTCTTAAAGAGATGGAGAAGCAAGGATTTAATAATTCGAGTCAAGGTGAGCGGTGGCTGGCAGAAATGGAAAAAACTTTCCCCAATGTCTCTAAAGGGACCATGCTCTTTGGTGTAAGAACCCCCGAAGGAACTACACAGTTTTACCAAGATAAAAAGCTTATTGGCGAAGTGAAAGATTCGGAATTTACTACCCGCTTTTTCAATATTTGGCTCGGTGAAAAAACATCCGAACCAGCCATGCGGGCCGAGCTTCTAGGTCTAAAGCAGAAATAGCATATGGCTTTTTCCGTTAATTTCACCTTCGCTATTTGGCTCACATATAAAAAGCAATAGCACTCAAAGAGGCATCAAGCCTAAGGAGAAAACAATGCGCATCACTCTTGCAATACTCACTTTATTTTTATTGTCGGCATGCAGTTCGGGCATTGACGGTAAAAAATACTCGACACTCAAACCGCAGTTCAACCCCTATGAGTTTTTTGTTGGTGACATAAAAGCATGGGGGATAGTCCAAGACAGAGATGGTAACTTAGTTCAACAGTTTACTGTTGATATCAAGGGCTCGATTAATAACAAGTCAGAGCTTGTTTTAGATGAGTCCTTCAACTATCTGCTCGGTGATGGCGTGAAAACACGAGTTTGGACTATTACAAAAGCATCTAGGAACCAGTATTCAGGCCGCGCCGACGATATCCTCAACTCGGCATCGGGTGAAACCTACGGCAATGCGATGAATTGGCAGTATAGAATGGACTTACCCGTTGACGACACAAGCTACGAAGTACACTTTGATGATTGGATGTGGTCTTTTGACCAAACCACCCTTATGAACCGCTCTTATATCGAAAAGTTTGGTATTGTGATGGCCGAAGTAACAATATTTATGCAAAGGCAATAATAATTACGCCAAATCAACTTCAATTTAACCTTCTTACTCGTGTATTTGTCTACAATTTGTAGACAAATACACCGACTCCACTAAAATCCACACTATTCTCGTAGCGCGACTAGTGCCCAACACTGAGAAGTGCTCAATAAAAAATGCCGCACCAAAAAGTTTTATTGCTGAGTAAAGCGCAAGAAACTGCGGCAAGATCGTAGCTAATAAGAACCAATAGGAACCCCCACCATGATAAAGAAGATACTAGCTGGAGCCGTAGCGCTTGCGCTTGTCGGATGTGTTAATACCGAAAATGAACAATCCAATAATGCGGCATTGACACAATCTGTGAAATATCCAATCACTAAAACAGGCACCGTTGTAGACAACTACTTTGGCACGCAAGTAGCGGATCCATATCGCTGGTTAGAAGACGATAAAAGTGCAGAAACCGCAGCGTGGGTAAAATCACAAAACGAGGCAACACAGGCATATTTATCGCAAATTCCATATCGTAAAGACATCGAAAAGCGCCTCACCGAACTACTTGATTACGAGCGTGTTTCTCAACCTTTTAAACACGGCAACTATACCTATTTCTACAAAAATGATGGGCTGCAAAACCAAAGTGTTTTGTACCGCCAAAAAGAAGGTGGTGAGGCTGAGGTATTTTTAGATCCAAACACCATGAGCGACGATGGCACAACATCGCTTGCAGGATTAAGTTTTAGTAAAGACGCTTCATTGGTGGCTTATCAAATTTCCGAAGGTGGAAGTGACTGGCGTAAAGTGATTGTGCTAAACGCCGAAACAAAAGAGCAGGTTGGTGAAACGCTGGTAGACGTTAAGTTTAGTGGTATTTCGTGGTTTGGTAATGAAGGCTTTTACTACTCAAGCTATGACAAACCTAAAGGCAGTGAACTTTCTGCAAAAACTGACCAACATAAGGTGTATTACCACAAGATTGGAACACCTCAAGTTCAAGACAAGGTCATTTTTGGTGCCACTGATGCGCAAAAACACCGCTATGTTTATGGTGGTGTAACAGACGATAAAAAATATTTGGTGATCTCTGCTGCGGTATCTACCTCAGGTAACAAGCTATTTATTCGTGACTTAAGCAAACCAGATAGTGACTGGGTAACAATTTTAGATCATACCAACTCTGATACCAGTGTGATCCACAGTGAAGGCGACACATTGTTCCTAAGCACGAACTTAGATGCGCCGAACCGTCGTATCGTTAAAGTTAATGCGAAACAGCCACAACCAAAAAACTGGCAAGATGTGGTCCCAGAAACCAACAATGTACTATCGGTTTCAACAGGTTCAGGTTACCTATTTGCGACTTACATCAAAGATGCAATTTCATTGGTAAAACAATATGACTTCACAGGTAAGCTGATCCGCGATATTGCGCTTCCAGGTGTAGGTACTGTAAGTGGCTTTAGCGGTGAGGAAGAAGATAAAGTACTTTATTACTCATTCACTAACTACAACACCCCGAGATCTATCTTTGCTTTCGATGCAAAATCTGGCGTCAGCGAATTATATAGCTCAGATAAAGTAGATTTTGATTCAGATGCTTACGTGTCTAAACAGGTTTTTTACACCTCGAAAGATGGCACCCGCGTACCGATGATCATCACCCATAAAAAAGGGCTGAAACTGGATGGTAACAACCCAACTCTGTTGTACGGTTATGGTGGGTTTAATGTCAGTCTTAAGCCTTACTTTAGCCCTACACGTGCAGCTTGGTTGGAGCTAGGTGGTGTTTATGCTGTAGCAAACTTACGTGGCGGTGGCGAATATGGCAAAAAATGGCACAAAGCAGGTACTCAAATGCAGAAACAAAACGTCTTTGATGACTTTATTGCTGCAGGCGAATACTTAGTATCTGAAAATTATACTTCAAGTGAAAAGCTTGCAATTAACGGTGGTTCGAACGGTGGTTTGTTAGTAGGTGCAACGATGTTGCAACGTCCAGATTTATTCAAAGTGGCTGTACCTGCGGTTGGGGTACTTGATATGCTGCGTTACCACACGTTTACAGCTGGAGCTGGCTGGGCTTACGATTATGGTACAGCGGAAGACAACAAAGAGATGTTTGAATACCTGAAAGGTTATTCACCTGTACATAACGTAAAGGCTGGCGTAGATTATCCAGCAACCATGATCACAACAGGTGACCATGACGACCGCGTAGTACCTGCACACTCTTACAAGTTTGCAGCTGAGCTACAAAGCAAACACACAGGTCCGAATCCAACGCTTATTCGTATCGAAACCAATGCCGGACACGGCGCAGGCACACCAATAAGCAAGACGATTGAACAGTATGCCGATATTTATGGCTTTACGCTTTACAATATGGGAATTAAGTCTCTTTAAGCATAAGCCAAGCTTGAAAAGCCATCTGTAAAAGCAGGTGGCTTTATTCAAATAAGAACTTATCTATGATCAGTTGCCAACAGTATGATTATATCGAGCTGGCGTGCCTAAAACGCCTAGTGGTTACTATTGAGATGAAAGGTGGTGAAGTTGTGCGTGGCAGCTGCAAAAACACGACTATAGTCGAGGCTCAGGAGTGTTTAGTTTTAGAGCAAGAAAGCCAACCAGTCACCGTGGTGCTGACAGAAATTGCCAGTATCTCGGCCGATACTGACAACCCCTATTTTACTACATTAAGATTTTAGTGATAACGCCATAAAAACACTTAACGGGTTGTCGCGGTACATACCAAAGCGTTCACATCGCTCAAATCCCAAGCTCTCATAAAGACTTATCGCACTGGCTTGCTTAGAGCCGGTTTCCAGCCGAATAAGTGGGATCTGCGCTTCACCTGCATAGTGAAGCAAAATTTGCATAATACGTTTAGAAAGCCCTTTACCTCGATAGCTAGGTTTTACGTATAAGCGTTTAATTTCACCGTATAAGGTTTTATCAAACTGCTTTACAATCGCACCGCACGCTACAATGCCCTCTTCATTTTGTAAGCCAACGGCATACACGTTAGGTTGGTTAATTTCTTCTATTGATAAAGACTGTGCACTTGCGATTGGATATAAGCTGTTCATAAGCTTATCGATTTCAGAAAACACCGCGACTACTTGTGGGTCATCTGACTTTAACTGAATTAATTGCATACCTGCCTCTGAGAAGTAAGGCCAATTTGTCCTGCGCCCATAAACTGAGCAATATTATTACTATTCTGACCGACGTCAAACTATACCGAGTTAGAAATAATAAGCAAATTATCGAGGTGAGATGATGGGCTGAATGCCTGCGGAAATTTGATAATATCGCTATAAAAATAAAGTAACAATCTGTTTTAAATAAATAAAATATAAGAACTCTGAACTGTTACAAAGTGTAAGGTGATGGTATGAATTAAATACTTTTAGGTAAATAAGAATTTTTCATTCTTATTCTGTCTGGCGAGCATCATGCTTTATCGCGCCGCTCTTAAGTATTGTTACTTTGGTTTCTACAGACTGTTTGCTCTTGCTTGGAAAGCTCAGTAAAGTCAGTAATAACAACACGCTTGTTAGCGCTACAATCAGCGGAATAGAGGTATGCGAACTTGTGTGTGATGCTCTATGGGGCATAAACAAACCTACGAAAATTAATTTGTCTTCCCTAAAAACCAATCCTTTTTAACCAAAAACAAAAATAGCACTTAGTTAAATATGATTACTTTTTATCACACCTAAACTTTTAGTGCTATATCTCTTAAAAAAAACATCAAAAAGTATTAATTTAATCGTTTACTAATGACGTTGCTGTTCATTCACTTTCCACCTATCCAACTAACGGGCCTCAACCAAAGTTATTAGCTTGCAGCTTGAAGGTTGAACTGTTTATTCACTAAGCTTTGGTAAAGCGAAGAGTGTTGCATCAAATACTGATGATCTCCCTGTGACTCAATCTCACCTTTGTTAATGACGATAATATTATCAGCATCCATAACCGTACTGAGTCGATGCGCGGCGATAATTGTAGTACGACCTTTTTTTGCATTTTTCAGGGCAATTTGAATAGCTGCTTCACTTTGTGAATCAAGGCTTGCCGTTGCTTCATCCAACAGCAGCAATGCAGGGTCTTTTAATAGTGCTCGCGCTAATGCAACTCGTTGCCTTTGTCCGCCAGACAAAGTAATGCCACGCTCACCAATTTGAGTATTCAACCCATCAGGTAGTGTCGCTATAAACTCTGCTAAATCGGCCGTGGCAATGGCATGCTGTAATTGTTCATCATCTATTGCCTCATAAGCACCGTAGACCAAGTTTTCATATAAGGTGCCGCACAACAGCGGGCTCTCTTGCGCAACGTAGCCAATTTGCGCTCTTAAATTGGCTCGGTCTAACTCTTCAACATTAAGCCCAGCAATTTCAATGTAACCACGTTGCGCCTGATAAAAGCCCTGCAACAAAGCAAAGAGTGTAGACTTACCAACTCCTGATGGCCCAACTATAGCGGTCGTTTTTCCACTTAAGAATTCACAGCTCAAGCTTTTAAATACTGGTTTATCATCAGTATAACTAAAAGATAAATTGCGAACATAAATTGACTTATCAGTCAGGTTAATCGTATGACCACTTTCATTTGGTGGAGTCGTAGCTAAGATCTCGTTAATACGAACAGCCGCTCCTTTTGCTTTATTAAACGCGGCTACCACCATGCTTAACTGCCCCATCGGCAACACGATGTTCAGTAAAAACATAATAAACGCAACAAAAGCGCCTAGCGTCATCGCACCGTTGGCAGCCCTTGATGCGCCAAACCCTAGAACTAACACTATCGAAGCCATGATCACTAAATTCACCAATGCGCCCATGGTAGCTAAAAGCGTATGTTCTGACATTGCGGTTTTATAGAGTGACTTCAATTCATTGTTATTCTTTTTAGCTTCTGTTTTCTCTGCACCTTGTGCTCTTAGTAAGCGGATATTGGCAAACAGTTCGGTTAACCTTCCAAGCATAGAGGCTTCAGTATCTTGTAATGACTTAGACAGATCCGTTAGCCTCACGGAAAATGGTAAGATAATCAGAAAACTAACCGTAACTGCACTGAGCATCACGAGTGTCATTTGCCAGTCTAAAAACCATAGAATAATAAAAGAACCAAATAATGAAACTACACCAGATATAAAAGATACAGACTGCTCACTCACTAGGTTTTCAATAATTTCAGTGTCTTTTACGATGCGATTCGCCGGCTCCCCAGCCCTTGTGTTATCAAAGAAAGAAACAGGCAAACGAATGAGGTGCTGAAAAAGGTCTCCGCGTAATTTAAGCTTTTGCTCATTGCCAATTTTACCCATGATATAAGTCATCAACCCTGTTAGCACAGCGGAAAATACTAATACCATAATTAATATGACTACCTGTTCATTTGAAAAATGACCATTTTCTCCAAGTTCTTCCAGCAGATTTTTCGTTTGCAAAGGCACCAACAAACCTAAAATACTAGAGATCAGTGTAAACAAAACCAGAGTTGATAGTAATAGGTGACTTGGCCGCGTACGCCTGACTAGTTGAATTAAAGATGATGTATTGTTCATAATTATTATGTCCCCCGTTGAATAGACAACATAATAATTGACCAAACTTTAAATTTAGTCAAATAAAAACTGACCTATTGGTCATTTTTGATTTGACTGTATACTGCAATGTGAACAGGAGGAGCTATGTCTGATAAGCGGAAATTAATACTAGCATGCGCGGAGCAGTTACTTTTAGCTGAGGGCGATAGTGCCTTTAGCATGCAAACTATCGCCAATAAGGTGGGCATTTCGAAAGGTGCTATCTACTTACACTTTAAGTCAAAAGACGAACTACTATTAGCCGTTTTTGAGAGTCAAACAGCGGATTTGCTGGATAAAATAAGAGCGATATTAGAAAGTGATAAATTGACTCCAATAGCCAAGTTAAAACAACAAATCCGCTTCCAGCACGAAGATTTACAGCAGTACCAAGCGATGTTTCAGCTCTTATTGCAGGAGGAGTCACTGAGCTTTTCAAATAACTTGATCATGTTCTATCAAGAGTTTCGCTTAACGTGGCTTACGCTACAAGAAGGTTTTTTACTTGAAAACTATGGCGAGCAAGTTCGTCCATGGAAAACCGATCTTGCGATGACCCTTGATGGCATTATTGCTAATTATCTTTCGCTTCCTGTGATTGAAGGTATTGATTTCGACACTGAAAAGCTGGTTAATTGGGTAGTCTCATGTATGGACTCAATTTGTACAGCGCTACCAAATCAAGCACTGTTGCCGGTATTAACCGAGCAGGACTTCCCGTCCCAAAAAGAGATCGAAGCCAAAAAACGACAACTCCACGAACAAAAAATCCAACAAGCTTTTATACAGCTCCAAGAAAAGTCTCAGAAGCTAAAACTCACACCACAAAAGCGTGAGATCGTAGACCACACAATCGCTCTATTGGAAGCTCAACTACAAAGTAAAAACCCCGATACCGTATTAATCAGGGCACTTATCGCAGGACTTAGAGACTACAGGGGGTTAAATACTCAGCGCCAGCTACTCGCAGAAAGACTCAATGTAGAGGCGGTGTAATCCACTGAGTAATGTGGTACTCGTACGGTTAGAGGAAAGCAAAATCTTGCTTTACACTGCTGACTATTTTTCTTTTAAGAATAAGACTCTCTTAATCAATCCATCGACGACTTCATAGGTCGCGATGGCTTTATAATTTGATTTATATTCCTCACCATCACGCATTAGACAAAACTCTATAACCTCAGTATCTACAACAAAGCGCCCTTGGATCTCTCTGTTACTTATTTTGGCGCTCAGGCAAGTGACCCTATTAAAAAGCTGTGTATAGGTTTTCTTCAGTTTTTCTTTCCCGGAATACGCTATTCCACCAGGAAAGTAGTGAATTTCTACATCATCGTGATACGTTGCGACGAATGCATCTATATCTCGCTTGTTATAGGCCGCTACCTGTTGCTCAACAATCGCGGTGATATTCTCCTCATTAGTCAGGTCTTGCTGTGCATAAGCTTGGCCACTATACGTAAGTGCGTTGAGTGAGCCTGCGATGACCACTGATAAATAACGTTTCAATTTGGAATCCTTTTATTATTTTTAACCATATCACCCTTTTTGGGGTACAAAGACATATTACAGTTTATAGACTTGATATAGCAAATCGCTTAGTCTCAACGTGAAATCCGTCATCGTTTATAGCCGATTCTTTCTAAGCCATTCGCTCAGTTCAGTATTACCGTGCGCATCGGTATGCCTGTGGGTCTCATGAATACGGTACTTAGACTCAAACTTCTACGATCTACAAGCTTTACACATTCTCCTAAACCTCTCTAGATTGACCACAAATCCAGCAAGTTAATCATGAACTGCTATATTGTTTTATGAGGATATTATGGGGGGATACGATGCTAACAGCACTAAAAGACAGTATGCCAATTTTGATTGTTACATCTGAGTGGTATGTCAGTCACACAACCGCCGTTGCGGAAAAACTGTTCGCTCCCGTCGATCACGTCATCAATAAACACCTTGAAGACTTATTCATCTTTCCTTTATGCGTAGAAGAACAGCAAAAGACGATTGCTGATGGTTCTTTGATACAAGTGTCGTTGCGCACATCACCAAACGTACAATTTTTGCTGTCGTTTTATGATGTTCGCAGTAACGAAATATTTGTACATATTGCCGAGCTCTCTACTTATTATTGTCAAAATCCATTAGAAGACGAACAAACTCGAATTTTGCGCCACGCCGTTAACAGCGCAAACCTAGGTGTTTGGTGCTACGACCTCCTAAACAAGACTGCGTATTTTTCTCCTAAGTTCAAATCACTGATAGGTCTCCCGGCCTCAGCAGAGCTTGACTGGGACACCTTAAAAAGCATGATTTACCAAGAAGATCAGCCGCTATTTGCCGAGCTACTCGCTCACCATATTGAGCAAGGACTTATGCTGCATTTTGAGTTCCGACTTGAGGTTAGAGGAACAATTCATTGGTTTGAATTTAAGGGAGAGCAAGTTAAGTATTGTATTCGCACACACAGTGTTTATGGGATTTTAGCTGACTGTACTCACGAAAAAGATATGTTAGTCGCATTACATGATGCAGAAGAAAGTAAAGAACTTGCGATGCAAGCGGGGAAAATAGGTACTTGGCGAGCAATACGAGTAGCGAATCAATGGATCTGGAATTGGGATCATCAGGCCAATGATATTTTTAAACTTTCGGAAGACGATATTGGCAATTTACACCTCTGGGAAGCAAGCCTTCACCCCGACGATAAAGTACGTGTTACGCAAGCGCTAGAAGCCTCATTGAATTCAGGCAAAATCTTTGAACAGCGCTATCGCGGCCTGCTTAACGACCAGGACATTGTTGTAGTGTATGCCAAAGGTGTTGTAGGACTTGATGAACAGGGTCAGCCAGCACGTATTGATGGTGTTGTTATCGATCAAACCGATGTATATATTGCCCAGAAAAAGCTCCAACACATTAATCAAGAGTTAGAACAACGCGTCGCAGAGCGCACCGCCGATCTTGAAGCCGCGATTATTAAAGCCGAGCAGGCCAATCGCACTAAATCAGACTTTTTGTCCATGATGAGCCATGAACTCAGAACCCCAATGAATGGTATTATTGGCTCCTTAGATCTCATGGCGCTCTCAGATCTAGATGAAGATAACCAAGAACTCTTAGAAACTGCGTCTATTTCAGCCAATAATTTAGTCTCAATATTGAACGACATTTTAGACTTAGCCAAAGTTGAACAAGGGAAAATGGAGCTTGAAAGCTACCCATTCTCCCCTTCCAAAATGCTCAATAACATTATCAAAACCTTCGAAGCCCACGCGCGAGACAAATCAGTAAAATTAACGGTGCATGAGGACATAAAGCTACCGCTAGAAGTGATTGGCGATGAAAATAGAGTGCGGCAAATTATCTTTAACGTTGTCAGCAATGCCATCAAATTTAGCGTTGCAGATAGAGAAGGCGGCGCGAAAGTCACCATCAATGTGCACTGGGCGTGCGAGGGCGTAGCCTTATCTCACTTGATATTTAAGATAGAAGACAATGGTATTGGCATTGCACCGGAAGTCCAAAAGAAACTGTTTACCCCCTTTACACAAGCCGAACGCTCTATCACGAGAAAGTACGGCGGCACCGGATTAGGGCTTGCAATATGTGGCAAGCTTATTGACTTAATGGGCGGCAAGGTCGCCTTAAAAAGCAAATCCGCTGAAGGCTCAACTTTCACCATTACCATTCCTATTTGGCGTCCAAGAACACAGCAGCAACCCAATATTATATTTACTACGCTTTATTGGTTAAGTGATGCGCCTTGGCAGAGTTCGTTGGCGCTGACTCAGTTGTACAATGCCTGCACGCATTTTTGCGATGAGATCAAAGTCATCGAGTCACCCAGTGAAATCAAAGAGACTGACGATACTGCACTTGTTCGTGCTGTCACAACGCAAGTCGCCCCCTCTGCAGAGCAAATACGCTCACCTATTCCAGAGTTAGTATTTGTTGATGAAAAGGCGTTTGCTAACTTGAACAGTACAGCGTTAACCACACCAAAACCAATTGCACCGCAGACTCAATACGCTATCGGCCAATTATTGAGCAAGCTGAAAGTAAGTCAGCAAAGTGACGAGACTGATTTAGGTGAATTAAACGATCTCAGTGAACTAGATGCGCTACTTTCACTAGACGATAAAGTATCTAGCCCTACCGATGATGAATCGGATACTAGTGGTAAGCAGCATATACTCCTTGCCGAGGACAATCCCTTTAACCAAAAACTCATCGTCAAACAGCTTTCTAGACTTGGAGTTTCCTGTGATATCGCCAATAACGGCAAAGAGGCCTTGGCGATGTATAAAAGCCAGCAATATCAGCTTTTGTTGACGGATTGCCATATGCCGGAGATCGATGGCTATGAATTAACTAAGTTAATTCGCGCATTTGAGTCCAAAGAAGAGCGCAGCGCCATTCCTATTGTTGCCGTCACAGGCGCTGCTATGAAAGGGGATAAAGAGCTTTGTTTAGATAGTGGCATGAATGACTATGTTAGCAAACCGGTGCGATTACAAGAGCTTAAAAACACCTTAGGTAAATGGTTAGATATGGACTTTACACAATGAGCAAAACCCTCAACCCTCAGGTGCTTATCGATTTAATAGGTGATGATTTTGCTACGGCAAAAAAGTTTTACACCGACTTTCTAGTACAATCGAAATCTAGTTGCGCAAAAATTAAAACTGCTTACCAAACTCGTGCCTTTCAAGCGTTAAAAGACGAAGCCCATTACCTCAAAACCTCCGCAAAAGCAGTGGGTGCAGAGGTACTAGCTGAACATCTACAGGCGTTAGAATATTCAGCACTTGATAACAACACCACTGAGTGCGCCGAAAAAATAAAAGCGATACACCATGAGATCGGCAGCGAGTTTGTTCGAGAATTAAAAGCCTATTTAACCTCTCAGTCGCAAAATTAAAGCGCAATCGGCTGCTCAGCGATAGCCGCTTTGAGCCCTGCGCGCTCGAACTTCACAACATCTTCTTGATGCTGGTAGTGATAGACCCAAATATTTTTAATGATGTCTTCACGATAGCTCATCAACAACTCATCAAGGGAGCAATGGCTGGGATTAGTTGCAAGACCACAGTCATGAAAAATAACTTCGCCGTTACTGACGTGATGATGGAGCAGCTCAGGAATCGCCTTAGTATCACCACTGTAAAACAAGCTACCAGGGAGATGTAACGAAAAAGCGCTATTGGGCTCATGATGACGAACGGCATAACTATGTATACGTTGCCCACGATGAAGAAAGCTTTCTGAAATTGGAAATAAACGAAAGACCTGCCAAACACCACAGTTACCTTCGCTTAGCCCAGTGTAGGCGAGCATATTACACAACCCAACGATTAACTCTGCTGGGGCATATAACGTGATTTGGTGCTGACTCAATGCTGCCTGAAAGTAAAGCTGCTCCAATCCACTAACATGGTCATAATGAAGGTGGGTGATAAACACAGCATCGGGTAATGACGAAAAATGCTTTTTATAACGCGACACCGTATCAAAGCCACAATCTATCAATAACCAAGGTAGGCCTCTGTGGGTCAATACACAGGTAGAGCACCCAAGAGTTGCAGCGCTGGCGGCACTTCCAACTCCTAAAAAGACTGCTGCGTCTGGTTTACAGTGACTATCAACGAATGATTTCGGATTGACAGCGTGTAGCTTGGTCGTGTCTTTCATTGCACTGTTAGGAAAATAAACAAACAATAGTGTCAGACTACATTGTCGAATTTACAACCACATGACAGTCATATCTGCAAACTTTTGGTTCAGCTCACTATTTGATTTCGCTATTTTGACCACTCAAAAGTTCGCTACCTTCTTAATCTATTGATTTTTTTATATCTTCATTCTGGTATAACTATTGCTGGATGATAACATCATGTCATCACCACTATGGAAAATAACAACAATGAAAAAGCTCTTCACCAGTTTAGCTGTACTTAGCCTTTTATCTGGCTGTGTTGTGCATATCTCTCCAAGCGCAGCAGCAACCAAAACACTCCATAAATCTTTGCAACTCAACGCTGCAGACATCAGCAAACTTGATGCAAATACCACCTCGGGTAATATCCAGATCATTGGATACGACAATCAACAAGAGATCCAAGTGGAAGCCTCCGTGTTAACCACAGAAGCAGAGAACTACCAACTTACATTGGAAAAATCAGGTGATACCGCCATATTGGTAGCCGACTCAGATACAAGTTCTGGTGTACAATGGTATCGCAATAATAGCCCTAGAATTGACTTAACCATCACCATGCCAAGCCAACTTGCGCTAACACTTGATGACAGTTCGGGGGATATAGCCATCAAAAATATCAAAGGTTTTATCAAACTAGATGATGGCTCTGGCAATATAACGTTGGAAGGTATTCAAGGTGCTGAAATTGATGACGGCAGTGGCAATATCCATATCACTAACGTCCAGCAACTTGTTATCGACGATGGTTCTGGCGACATAACTATAAAGGGATTAGTCGATACACTAGAGTTGGAGGATGGCTCGGGTAATATTGATGTGACTGGCGGCACAGATATCAAAATAGAAGATGAGTCTGGCGATCTAACCCTTCGCGGTTTTAGCGGCAACGCAGATATCATTGATGGCTCTGGCGCACTGGTTGTTGAAGGCGGACGCAATATTAAAATCGATGATGAATCCGGTAATATTCGAGTTCGTCACGCCCAAGGCGATGTCACTATCGTTGATGGTTCGGGCAATACGGATATCGAAGCAGTGAAGGGCCACGTTCAAATAGAAGACGGCGCTGGAAATATTCGTGTGGTAAATGCCGGCTCCTTGACCATTACCGAATCAGGCTCAGGCTCGGTGAAAATAGATAGGATAGCTGGAGCCGTAAAACTAGATGACTAGCTGAATCACTTTAGTGTGGAGCAATATACGATTGTTCCACACTAAAGTTCAACATTAACTCGAGACTATGTGTAAAGTCAGATCGTCCTCTTGACAGGTTTCTACGCCCATCCATGGGCTTCTTTGATGCCTAATGACAAGGCACTCTCTCATCCCCCAACAAACTTAACTTCTCGGCGGGTAAACCGTCTCCTACAACACTATTTGCACTGTGAATTAGGAAGCATTCTGCGATGATAGCTTTTGCAATGCTTTAAAGCAGCTTAATCGCTAAAATCGTAGACGATCTCACAAGCAACGTATTCTCCCTCCATCACAACCGAAAAGCATAAGTCGATATGCAATGTGCCGACAGGATGTCGGCCAAGTCTTTTCTGGCATCATGGACGTGCCTTACAAGGCGGTTGCACTATATCGGCTTAGGGTTTGAGGATTAAGTGTGATGCTGGGGCGACGTTTTCTTGGTTCGTTCTTTTTCGTCGTTTAAAAAGAATGAACGAGGAGCGCATGGATGCGCTTTGATACGAGCCATGGAGGGTAAGGCTAATATGTCCTCCTGACGGATTTCGACGCCCATCCATGGGCTACGACTATCTTTTCTTTGCTTGCCCAAAGAGAAGGTAGCAAAAGAAAAGGCACTCCCAACATCACACTGACTCCTCAAGTAAATTACCAATATGAACGTCACCGCTTTTCACGCATCCATGCGTTGAAATGACTCATTGGCAATTTACTTTCAGGTGTGATGAGGGAGATACAAGGCGCTGATAGTTTTGTTTGGTGCTTGCAGGAAAATTAGCTGCTTTTGAGAGAAAAACTAGTGCACACGGCCAATACCACACCAGAAAATATAACTGTTCGGCGAGTGAATCACCTCCCACAAAACTATTTAGACTGTTAATTAGGAGTTCACACCGATCGTTTTTGTGGTGCTTGTAAGCTAACTAGCTACTTTACTGGATAAAACCAGAACTAACAGACAGCGCGATTCCCCCCTCCATCACACCCGAAAAGCATAAGTCGATATGCAATGTGCCGACAGGGTGTCGGCCAAGCCTTGTCTGGCATAGGGACGTGCCTTACAAGACGGTTGCACTATATCGGCTTAGGGTTTGAGGATTGAGTGTGATGCTGGGGCGACGTTTTCTTGGTTCGTTCTTTTTCGTCGTTTAAAAAGAATGAACGAGGAGCGCATGGATGCGCTTTGGTACGAGCCATGGAAGGGCAAGGCTAATATGTCCTCCTGACGGATTTCGACGCCCATCCATGGGCTACGACTATCTTTTCTTTGCTTGCCCAAAGAAAAGGTAGCAAAAGAAAAGGCACTCCCAACATCACACTGACTCCTCAAGTAAATTGCCAATATGAACGTCACCTCGGTGTAAGGGCCATCCTTGGCCCTGTCACCGCTTTTCACGCATCCATGCGTTGAAATGACTCATTGGCAATTTACTTTCGGGTGTGATGAGGGAGACACAAGGCGCTGATAAATTCTTGTGGTGCTTGCAAACAACTATGTTTCTGATGGCTTTGTGGACAGCTAACAGACAACTTATTCCCCCCTCCATCACACCCGAAAAGCATAAGTCGATATGCAATGTGCCGACAGGATGTCGGCCAAGTCTTGTCTGGCACAGGGACGTGCCTTACAAGGCGGTTGCACTATGTCGGCTTAGGATTTGAGGATTAAGTGTGATGCTGGGGCGACGTTTTCTTGGTTCGTTCTTTTTCGTCGTTTAAAAAGAATGAACGAGGAGCGCATGGATGCGCTTTGATACGAGCCATGGAGGGTGAGGTTAATATGTCCTCCTGACGGATTTCGACGTCCATCCATAGACTACGACGACCTTTTCTTTTGCCCAAAGAATCGTTGCGCAAAAGAAAAGGCACTCCCAACATCACACTGACTCCTCAAGTAAATTACCAATATGAACGTCACCGCGGTGTAAGGGCCATCCTTGGCCCTGTCACCGCTTTTCACGCATCCATGCGTTGAAATGACTCATTGGCAATTTACTTTCGGGTGTGATGAGGGAGACACAAGGCGCTGATAAGTTCTTTTGGTGCTTGTAAGCGACTTAGCTGCTTCAGGAGATAAAATCAGAATTAACAATCAGCGCTACTTTCCTCTCTCCAGCACACCCAATAAGCATCCGAATGCTGAATAAAAAAATGAGTTAAAAATGCTTGCCTTTTATGTAACAATAGCGCGCAAATAAAAACCAATCGCAGCACACTAGGAAGTAGTACTGTGTATTGGTGGAACGGCTTTAACCAACAACAGTGGACATAAAAAATGCAAACAAGGATTGTGGTGTATGGTACTAACCATCCTGTACATGTCGTCGATTTTGAACTCACGACCTGTATCAATAGCGGCTTTTTACTCAAAGCGAACCTAGAATCCCAATTTGACCTGGCTGATGAGTTACTCGTCGGCAATATGCTCACGTTTGAAATTGAGTCACCAGATGCAATATCAACGTATTTCACTGGTACTTTGTTTGATATCCAATCTGGTTTTGTGTCTGAGCACACCTGTAGTGCAGAGGTGGTCTTAAAGCCTCGCCTTGAGTTACTTAAGCAAACAGAAAAAAGCCAAATCTTTGTACAAGCCAATGTTCAGTCTGTCCTCAATAAGTTGATACAAAAAGCCGGCTATTCACAAGACCGGATAAAATGGCGAGTCACTAAAGATTTACCCACGCTACCGCAGTGCGTACAAGCGCTAGAAAACGACTACACCTTTTTCACCCGACTCTTAGCAAAGTACGGCTTAATTTATTGGTTTGAATGCCATGATTTTATTGAGTCGATAGTGATTGCCGAGGGGAATCTTGCAAGCCCCTATATTGAGCGAGGCTTGCTGTCGGTAACGGATAAAGATGGTCTGGTGCACGAACATGAAACCGGCTTTGTTGGGTTTACGCAGTGCCAAAGCCGCCATCGTTTTAGAATGGGTGGCTCACAAGTGCATATGAATGCCCATCCGCCAACTTCGGTCAGCTCGGCCCAGCGCAGTTATTTTGAGCCTGCTGCACAAAACCCTGCTGAGCAATTTGAGCGCACTGGCAATCTCGAGCTTGCCTATCAACAAGGTAAAAATGAAGTCACGCTGGTAGGAAACGTAGCTGAAGCCAATGCCGGTTATTCGTTTTCGTTAAATGGTAAATTGGGCACAGCGAAAGGTGGCGATTATACCTGTATTCGCAGTAAACAGGTGTATAAGCAAGGCAGTGCCAATGACCCTAAGCAAGTTGCATATCATAGCGAGTCGGTGTGTGTACCACGAGGTGAGCCAATACGTATCGCGCCCCCAGAGCATAGTCCCAAGCCGATGGTGTTTACCGCCACAGTGCGCTCGCTGTCGGGGTCAAAGGCCAATCCTCATCTAGATACCCAAGGGCAATATGCCACGCAAGTACATTTTGATAGTCAGGTGACTGAATCGGTAAAGCGCCTCACACAATATGCCTGTCGTGGTCAAAAGCAACCGACAGGGTTACACTTTCCACTGCTGCCAGACAGTAATGTGCTCATCGGTTGTATGAACAACGACCCTGACCAAAGTTACTTGTTAGGGTTT